>CAZGSW010000154.1:0-2649 GCA_964528635.1 uncultured Rhodoplanes sp.
ATCGACAACTACAAGCGCACCGACGATCCCACCACCATCTCGCCGATGGTGATCTCCGGCACCCACGCGCTCGACATGTGCATGTGGTACCTGGAAAAGAAGACTCCGGTCGAATGTTACGCCCGCTCGGTCGACAAGGTGCTGGGCCCGCTCTATCAGGGCATCGACGCCACCGCCGGCATGATCATGATGTCGGACGGCACGATCTACCACCTCAACATTTCCTGGGCGCTGCCGGTGACATGGCCCGGCGCGGTGTATTCGCTCGAGATCGGCATCACCGGCACCGACGGCGTGCTCACCATCGACGACACCCACCGCGACATGGTTCTCGCGGTGTCGAAGCCGCAAAGCGAAGGATACGCTCCCGATCAGAGCCGGCTGGTGGACTTCCTCGGCTCCTATCCGCCGGGCGACATGGCGCTCGGGGAACTCCGCGGTCCGATGGCGGAAGAAACGGTATCGTGGCTGAACCGGGTCTCGCTCGGACTGCCGACACCGGCCGCCACCGTCGAGGAGGCGCACCGGAACCTGATGCTGACCAAGGCCCTCGACCTGTCAGCCCGGCGGAAGCAGCCTGTCAAGCTGCCGCTCGACCCCGAGGAGGAAAAAAGGGCCGCGTAACGCGGCTTGGTATCGGCTACGATCCAGACTGCAATTGATCACGGGCGGCAACAGCCCGGACAAACGGGAGGAACGGGAATGCCAAAGGTCTTCGTTGCCTTTGCAGCGCTGCTGCTCGCGTCGGCCGCAACCGCTCAGGCAGAGAGCGCCGCCGACTTCTACAAGGGCAAAACGGTCCGGCTGATCGTCGGCGTCGGCGTCGGTTCCGGCTACGACATCAACGCGCGCCTGCTGGCGCGGCACATGCAGAAGCATATCCCGGGCAATCCGACCATCATCGTACAGAACCAGCCGGGCGCCGGCAGCCTGACGATGACCAACCAGCTCTACTCGGGCGGACCGTTCGACGGCACCGTGTTCGGCGCCACCTTCAACGGCTTGCCGACCGCGCCGCTGCTGCAGCCGGCCGGGGTGCGCTTCGAGGCGACCAAGATCAACTGGGTCGGCTCGACCAACCGGGAGACGCAGGCGACCTACCTGTGGCACACCGCACCGGCCAAGACATTTGCCGACGTGTTCAAGACCGAGACGGTGATCGGCGCGCAGGCACCGGGCTCCACGCAGTTCGACTTCCCGATGCTCGCCAACGCGCTGTTCGACACCAAGTTCAAGGTCATCGCAGGCTATCAGGCCACGCCGAAGATCAATCTCGCCATGGAGCGCGGCGAGGTGCACGGCACCTGGGCGAACTGGTCGACGCTGAAGGCGATCAGCAGCCCGTGGCTGGCGGAGAAGAAGGTCAACCTGATCGTCCAGTGGGCACTCAAGAAGCACAAGGAACTGGCCAACGTTCCGCTGATCTTCGAGTTCGCCAAGACGCCGGCGCAGAAGCAGGCGCTGGAGCTTGCGGTGGCGCGGCTGGAATTCGGCCGTCCGTTCCTGATGCCGCCCGGCGTGCCCGCAGATCGCGTCAACGTCATGCGCCGCGCGTTCGACGCCACCATGAAGGATCCCGAATTCCTCGCCGAGGCGGAGAAGCTCAAGATCGAGGTGGATCCGCTCAGCGGCGAAGAGGTCGCCAATGCTGTCGCCAAGATCTACAACACGCCCGCGGAAACGGTGGAGCGCGTCAAGGCGGCCTACGCGAAGAAATAGCTCTCTCGTGTCCCGGGCGCAGTGCAGCACGGAGCGCAGCGAAGTGGTGCGCTGCAGAC
This sequence comes from uncultured Rhodoplanes sp., assembly GCA_964528635.1. GTDB lineage: Bacteria > Pseudomonadota > Alphaproteobacteria > Rhizobiales > Xanthobacteraceae > Z2-YC6860. The sequence continues at coordinate 1,779 of CAZGSW010000154.1, forward strand.
CCGGGACCCGAGCCGTTACATCCTCGCCCTGAGCGGCCTGACGTTCAGCTCGTCCGCCAGCTTGTCGAGCAGCCCGATCACCTCGGGGTAGACCGGCACGCCATCGCGCAGGCGCTCGGTGCGGCGCTTCAGGCGCTGCTCGCCGGGCAGGCGCACCGTATCGACGCCGGGCAGCTTCTCCGACGACTTCAGATCGCGGATATGGCGGTCGATCGCGGCCTTGAACATCGCCACCGGCATGAAACGGTTGACGTCGAGCGCGACGATGAAGTGGCCGGTGTCGCACGCGGTCTCGTCGTCGTAGTTGAAATCCACCACGTCGCGGCCGAATGCGGCGCCGTTCATCGTGCCGGCCAGAAGGCCCAACACCAGCGCCAGTCCCGAGCCCTTGTGGCCGCCGATCGGCATCAGCAGGCCCTCGGTGCTTTTCGCCGAGTCAGTCAGCGGCCTGCCCTGCTTGTCCATCATCCAGCCGGCCGGCATCGGCCTGCCCTGCATCCGGTTGGCCTTGACGGTGCCGTACGACACCACCGTGGTCGCGATGTCGAGCACCACCGGCGGTTCATCGCCGGCCGGCACCGCAAAGGCGATCGGGTTGGTGCCGAGCAGATTCTCCGAGGAGCCCCACACCGGCATGTGGTTCGCGTTTGCCACCACGGCGTAGATGCCGACCATGTCCTGCGCCAGCGGCATCGCCGCATAGACGCCGGCTGCGCCCGCGTGGTTGGAGCGCCGCGCGCCGACCCACGCCACGCCAGTGTCCTTCGCCAGCTCCACCGCCGTTTCGGCGGCGCGGCTCATCACCAGATGACCCATGCCGTTGTCGCCGTCGACCATTGCGGTCGCCGGCGCGGTCTTCTCCACGGTGATG
>CAZGSW010000154.1:2749-6084 GCA_964528635.1 uncultured Rhodoplanes sp.
AGCGCCTTGACCTGCCGCGCGCACTCGAACGTGCCCATGTCGTAGGGATAGTCGCTGCCGAGCAGCACATGCGCCGCGCCGAACTCCTTCACCAGGAACTCCAGCGCCGGCTGGCCGTGCAGGATGGTGTCCCAGTAGAAGGTGCGGATCGTCTCGGCAGGCGGCTTCTTCAGGTGGTTCTTCGGCTCGGGCCGCACGTGCCAGCCGTGCTGCCAGCGCCCGGCCTGATACGGCGTGAAGCCGCCGCCGTGCACCATGAAGAACCTGATGTTGGGAAAGCGCTCGATGACGCCGCCGAACACCAGCGACGCTGCCGCGATGGTGGTGTCGAGCGGATTGCCGATCAGGTTGTTGAGATAGTAGTTCTTCAGACGGTCGGCACCCGCCACGTTGTTCGGGTGCACCATGCAGAATGCAGAGTGCTGGTTTGCCACCTGCCACACCGGCTCGAGCGTCGGATCGTCCAGGTTCTTGCCCATGATGTTGGAGCCGATCTGCATGCCCTTGAGATTGAGCTTCGAGATGGCGCGCTCCAGCTCGTCGGCGGCCGCCTTCGGCGCCTGCATCGGCAGCGTTGCGATGCCGTAGAAGTGCTTCGGATAGTCGCGGACGTGCCTGGCGATCTGGTCGTTCTGGATGACCGAGGCCGTGGTCGCGAGCCCGGCATCCTGATTGTAGAGGAAGGTCTGCGGCGTGTTGGACAGCACCTGCATGTCCACGTCCGACGCCTTCATGTCCTTGAGCCGCTGCTCGATATCGAAGCCGCCGCGCGGCAGCGGCCGGTACGGCACGCCGGCCACCGACCACTCGAACATGTCCTTCTCGATCTCCTTGAGCGACGACGCGACCTTCGGCACCTCCTTGTTGAGGAGATTCATGGTCTCCTCGGTGCAGATGTGGGCGTGCGCGTCGATCGACAGCGGATTTGGCATTGGTCCCCCCGGAAACGTCATGGCCGGGCTTGTCCCGGCCATCCACGCCTTTTGTCGTGGCGATTAAAGCAAGTCGTGGATACCCGGCACAAGGCCGGGCATAACGACGGTGAATTCAGAGCAAGAAGCTCACCGATCCCATCGGCCCCAATTCCTCCGCGTCCAGGATCGCGCGGCGCTCGTGAATCTTCAGCCCCCCGTCGGTGCGCCTGAGCCTGTATTTGTAGCGACCAATAAACTGCCGCACCGGCTCGTTGCGGCGGTGCCGGAAGATCGCGAAGTTCGCGCTGACCGACACCAGGTCGCCGTCGACGCCGTCGATCCGCACGTTGGAGATCATGCGCCGCGTGCGCGACGGCGGATACTCGGCGTGGCAGTTCGGGTCCTTCAGCCGGATGATGCGCTCGCGCAGCCGCACGATGTCGTCGGCAACCGTGAACAGCGTATAGCGGTGATCGGCATCCGGCTTGTCGTTCGGCGGCACATAGTATGACGCGTCGTCGGTGAGCAACTGCAGCCAGTCGTCGAGCTTCCAGCGGTCGAGCAGGTCGGCCTCGTGATAGAGAAAATCCTCGATCTCGCCGCGCGTCACCGCGCCGGGCGCAACAGGCGCGTTCATGCCCGCGCCTCCACCAGCTCGCTCCACTTGCGCCAGAACACGCGCAGGTGTCCTTCGTCGGTGGCCAACTGCTCCTGGCTGTTGCCCATGCCGCGCGACAGATCCGACCACGGCACCTCGCGATACGCGGCGAACCCCTGCTGCGCCAGTTCAAGCGCCGCGACGTCGTCGGGCGTCGCGAACCCGCCCGGCCCGTAGAAGGTCAGGAATGCATGCAGCCGCCGCGCGCGCTGCGCCTCGGTCTCCTCGACCGGACCGAGCGCCCACGCCACCACCTTCATATGACCCGGCGCGACCGGGAAGAAGTTGCGCACCGTCACCGACGAGCCGTCGTTGATGACGAGATTGGGGAAGATGCAGAGATTGCGGTTGGTGTCGGCGACGCGCGCCGCCCGCGCCTCGCCCAGCCGCTCGACCAGCTCCTTGCGGATCGCATCGATGTCGGCCTTGGCCTCCTCGCCGTACACCGAAATCCACTTGGCGACCGGACGGCCGCGGTAGTTCGGATTGTCGGTGGTGAGATGGCCGTTGCCGAGATCCTTGCCGAACCCCTTGGTCGGCAGCATGTGCCCCTTGGCCGGCGTGATGTTGACGCCGGAGTTGCGCATGTAGTTCAGCCAGGTCGAATGCGTGGTGACGAGGTGATAGTCGTCGACGCTGTTCTCGACCAGCAGCTTCCAGTTCGCCTTGATGTCGTACTCCTGCACGCCGGAGATGATCTCCATCCGGCCCGACGGGGACTGGTCGACCACGAGGTCGATATAGTCCTTCGCGCCCGCGAGATAGGTGTGCAGATCCTGCGCGTTGCGATCGAAGCTCGCGAAATAGAAGTCCTTGTAATGCTCGAGTCGTGGCACCGGCACCAGGCCCTTGCCCTGCTTGTCGAACCCCGCCGGATAGGCGTCGTCGCCCGGGATGTTCTTCAGCGAGCCGTCGGTGTTGTACGACCAGCCGTGGTAGATGCAGTAGAACTGCCGGGTGTTGCCCTCGCGCTCGCGGCACACCAGCGCGCCGCGGTGACGGCAAGAGTTGATCAGCGCGCGCACCTCGCCCTTGCGGTCGCGGCAGAAGATCACGGGACGGCCGGCGACGTTGCGGGTGCGGAAGTCGTTGGGCTGTTTCAGCTCCGAGGCATGACCGACATAAATCCAGCAGGTATCGAAGATGCGACGCTGCTCGGTCTCGAACACGTCGTCCGACATGAAGACCTTGCGGTTGACCGAGAACGTCAGGTTCTCGAGGTCCTCGACCACGTAGCGGCCGTTGCCGTTGAGGTGACTGTTTCCGTTTCGAAGATCGACCATATCGGGGCTCATACGGTAACGCGCCAATGCGCCAGTCTATGATGGTTTTCTATATCGAACCGACGGCAATTCTACAATTCATCATAAAGATCCCGCCATTGCTCGTTCATGGCGTTTATCAGGTCTATCTTCTTCCGACGCGACCCAGCTTTGATCTGCTTCTCGCGAGCAATGGCCGCGTGAGGATTGTCGGCAACCTCATAGTACACGAGCTTATCGACGTTGTATCGCTTGGTAAATCCGGGCAGCAGCTTCTCGCGATGTTGGTGGATTCTCGCCTTCAAATCGCCGGTGACGCCGGTGTAGAGCACCGTGTGATGCCTGTTTGTCAGGATGTAGATGCAGAACAGCTTGCTCATATTGGACAGCATCACTTCGCTGGCGGTTACAACGAGGCAGATGAGACGTGCAAACACCCCCACAGCAGTCATTGCGAGGAGGCCGCAGACCGACGAAGCAATCTCCAAAGCGTACAGCCAG
>CAZGSW010000154.1:6184-11297 GCA_964528635.1 uncultured Rhodoplanes sp.
AAGCCAACTCCCGAAGCAGAGAATGTCTGGATGAAGATTGCTTCGTCGCTACGCTCCTCGCAATGACGCTTGCCTCTCAGGCCAGGAAGCTCAAGCTCCCTCCTCCACCGCCACCTGGTGCTGCAGCGCGATCTCGCGGCCCTCGCGGGCCGAGCGCTGGACCGCGAGGGCGACCTCCAGGGTGGCCTTTCCCCAGCGGCCGTTATGGACCGGGGGCCTGCCGGTGCGGATGGCCGCCGCCATATCGTCGAGCACCTCCTGACGGCCCGGCATGCCCTCGCCGCGCGGCAGCGCGATCTCGCGCACGCCGTCGCGACCATAGACCAGCACACCATCAGCCGAAGCGCGCATCTCGCCGCCTGCGCAGGTGACGATGGTGATACCGAAATGCGGCTGATGAGCCGGAAGATCGAGCTTGCGCGCGCCGTAGGCCAGCGTCTTCGTCCGCAGCCCGGACTCTTCCTTCTCGCTGGCCAGCGCGCGGCGTGCGGCGCCGTGCGCGACCGGCTTCGGCGCCCCGCCCTCACCGACGCCGAAATGCCACTCATCGGTGTCGAAGTAGTCGTAGCCGCCGTAGGTCATGGAGGCGGCGGCACCGTTCTCGAATTGCAGCAACGCCATGCAGCCCGCCTCGGTGGGACGTGCCGGATCGAGCACGTTGGTGTGTGCGCGGACGCTCTTCGCCATGCCCCCGGCGAGCAGCCGCACGGTGTCGATCTGGTGGGGCACCTGATTGAACAGGATGCCGCCGCCCTTCGCGGTGTCGAGTTCCTCCGGACGCCGGGGCCGATAGAGATAGCTGGTGTAGTTGAACGAGTTGATCATGCCGAGCCGGCCCAGTTCTCCACCCGCGATGAGGCCGCGCATCGCCCGCACGTTGGGATCGAACGCATGAGTATGGCCGATAATGAGGTGGACGCCGTTGCGCTCCACGGCATCGAGGATCGCATCGCAGTCGGCCAGCGTCAGGGCCATCGGCTTTTCCAGGATGACGTGCTTGCCGTGCGCGGCGGCCATGATCGCGTGCGGTGCGTGGAACTGGTGCGGCGTGGCGATATAGACCACGTCGACCGCGGGGTCGGCGGCAAGCTGCTCCATGTCCGGATAGGCGCTGGCGTTGAAGTCGCGGGCGAACGCCTCGCGCGGGCCCGGATGCGGATCGGCGGCGGCGCGGAGCGCATAGCCGGAGTGGGCCGCGGCGGCGCGCACCATGACCCCGCCCGCCATCCCGAGACCGCAGATTCCGAGCCCGATTGGCGCTGATTTGTCAGGGGGTTGGGTCATTGCAGGATCAGGCCCCGGCCGTTAGTTTTGCCCCACATTACCCGCCATTGGTCATCTCCAGAAAGCCCCAGCCGACATGGACACGAAGACACCCCACCATCCATTGAAGCGTGTCGAGGACGATGCCCTGCTGCGCGGCGCCGGCCGCTACATGGCCGACGCACCGCTGGCCGGTCAGCTCTATGCCTCCTTCGTGCGCTCGCCGCATGCCTGCGCCGACATCAAGTCGATCGACGTGGCCGCGGCGATGGCCGTGAAGGGCGTGGTCGCCGTCATCACCGCCGAGGATCTGGCGGCCGCCAACGTGGGCAACCTGTCGCAGCATGCCCCGGTTGCGGGCCGCGGCGGAGCCAAGCTCATCCTTCCGAGGCGTCCGGCGCTGGCGGGCGACCGCGTCCGCCACATCGGCGAGCCGGTCGCCATGGTGCTCGGCGAAACGGTGACCGCAGCGCAGGACGGCGCCGAAGCGGTCGAGGTGGATTACGCGCCGCTGGACGCGGTAACCGACATCAAGGCCGCCCTGAAGTCCGGCGCGCCGCAGCTATGGCCGGAGGCGCCGGGCAACGTCTCGGTCGACTGGCCGGGCATGGCGCCGAACCCGGACGAGATGGCTGCCAAGGTGGATGCCGCGATCAAGTCTGCGGCCCATGTGGCGCGCGTGTCGCTGGTGCACCAGCGCATCAACGTCGCCTCGATGGAGCCGCGCGGCGGCACCGCCAGCTACGACAAGGCCGGCGATTCCTACCTGCTGCGGGTCTGCTCGCAGGGCGCGCGCGCCATGCGCGACTCCATGGCGATGGTGATGGGCATCCCGCAGGCCAAGATCCGCGTCACCACCGACGACGTCGGCGGCGCGTTCGGGCTCAAGACCGGTCCTTATCCGGAATACGTCGCCATGCTGATCGGCGCCCGCAAGACCGGCCGGCCGGTGCACTGGATGTCGGGCCGCAACGAGTCGTTTCTCTCCGACAACCACGCCCGCGACGCCTACAGCGAGGTTGAGCTTGCGATCGACGACAAGGGCAAATTCATGGCGCTGCGCGTGCGCCATGAAGGCGGCCTCGGCGCCTATGTCGGCGCGGTCGGCGTCAACATCCATACCGCCAACTTCACGCGCTGCTTCCCCGGCATGTACGACATCAAGCTGATGGACATCCAGGTGAAGTGCGTGTTCACCAACACCACCCCGACCGCACCCTATCGCGGCGCCGGCCGGCCCGAGGCGAGCTACTGCATCGAGCGCGTGGTGGACGAAGCGGCCCGCGTCACCGGCATGGACCCGATCCGGCTGCGCAGGAAGAACCTGATCCCGCGCAAGGCGATGCCCTACAAGACCGCGATCGGCACCACCTATGACAGCGGCGACTTCGCGGCCGTGGTCGACTTGGGGCTGAAGCTCGCCGACCACGAGGGCTTCAAGACGCGCCGCAAGGAATCGAAGCGCAACGGCATGCTGCGCGGACTGGGCGTCTGCTTCGTGCTGGAGCACGCCGGCGGCATGCCCACCGAGGCGACCCAGATATCGTTCCCCGGCGGCGACCGCATGACGTTCACCATGAACGTGCAGAGCACCGGGCAGAGCCACGCCACGATCTTCCCGCGGCTGGTCGCCGAGCGGCTCGGCATCGACCCCGGGCAGGTCCGCCATTCGCACGGCGACTCCGCGCACGAAATCGCGGGTTACGCCTCGGTCGGCTCGCGCACCGCGATGACCGCGGGCCATGCCATGGTGAAGACCGTGGAGGCGATGCTCGCCAAGGGCACCAGGATCGCGGCGTCGCTGCTCGAGGCGTCCGAGGGCGACATCGAATATCAGAACGGCGCATTCAGGGTGGTCGGCACCGACCGCCGCATGTCGCTGTTCGACGTCGCGGCCCGCGCCAAGGACATGAAGCAGAAGGGCGACGTTCCGGAAGACCTCGACACCAAGGTCTCGACCGACACGCCGCTCACCTTTCCGAACGGCTGCCACGTCGCAGAAGTCGAGGTCGATCCGCAGACCGGGTTCATGCGGCTCGCCGCCTATTCGGCGGTGGACGACAGCGGCAACATCCTCGACCACACCGTGGTCGCCGGACAGGTGCACGGCTCGGTCGCGCAGGGCGTCGGCCAGGCGATGCTGGAGCAGACCGTGTACGACGAGGGCGGCCAGCTTCTGTCCGCGTCGTTCATGGACTATGCGATGCCGCGCGCGCACCATCTGCCGATGTTCAAGGACGACGTGGTGGAAGTCCCCGCCACCACCAATCCGCTCGGCGTCAAGGGCGCCGGCGAAGCCGGCACCACCGCCGCCATCGCCGCGGTGATGAACGCCATCGCCGATGCGATTCCGGGCGAGGCCGGCCGGAGAATGCAAATGCCGGCCACGCCGGAAAAGCTGTGGCGGGCGTGTCAGGAGATGAAAAGCGCTTGACGCTGTCGTCCCGGGCGAGCGCAAGCGAGACCCGGGACCCATACTCCCGATGGTGGTTATGGGTCCCCGCCTTCGCGGGGACGACACAACGCGCTACTCCCCCGCCTCCTTGTCCAGATCGACGAACACCTGGCCGTCGCGCACCGCCACCTTGTAGGTGCGCAGCGGCGTGAAGCACGGCGCCTGCACCGCCGCGCCTGTCTTCACGTTGAACGCGCCGAAGTGCAGCGTGCACTCGATGATGTCGTCCTCGAGAATGCCGTCGGCGAGGCTCGCCGCACCGTGGGTGCATTCGTTGTCGGTGGCGAAGATCTCGCCACCGATGTTGTAGACCGCAAGCGTCGTCGTTCCGACCTCGAACGCCTTCACCGAATTCTCGGCCACGTCCGAGACCGCGCAGACTGCCTGTTCAGCCATCGGCCGCTCAGCCCTGCGAGATGAACTTGGTGACGAGATACGACGACAGGCCCTCGGTGCCGCCCTCGCTGCCGTGGCCCGACTCCTTCACGCCGCCGAACGGCGTTTCCGGCGTCGAGATCGCGATCGAGTTGACGCCGACCATGCCGGACTCGATGGCATCGCCGATCGCCGCCGCGGTCTGCGCCGAGTTGGTGAAGGCATAGGCCGCAAGCCCGAACTCCAGCGAGTTGGCGCGCTCCACCACCTCGTCGAAGGACTTGAAGGTGACGATCGGCGCCAGCGGGCCGAACGGCTCCTGCGTCATGATCTTGGAATCGTCCGGCACGTCGGTGATGACGGTCGGCTCGTAAAAGTAGCCCTGGTTGCCGCGCCGGCTGCCGCCCACCACGATCTTGCCGCCGCGATCCTTGGCGTCGGCGACGAACGAATCCATCGCGTCGAGCCGCCGCGAATTGGCGAGCGGACCCATCGCGATACCCTTCTCCAGGCCGTCGCCCACCTTGATGCCCTTGGCGTATTCGGTGAAGCGATTGAGGAACTTCTTGTACACGTCCTCCTGCACGTAGAAGCGGGTCGGCGAAATGCAGACCTGGCCGGCGTTGCGATACTTGAACGCGGCGATGGTGTCGGCCGCCTTTTCCGGATCGGCGTCGGCGAACACCACCACCGGCGAATGGCCGCCGAGTTCCATGGTGGTGCGCTTCATGCCCTTGGCGGCAAGCTGCGCCAGATGCTTGCCGACCGGGATCGATCCGGTGAACGACACCTTGCGCACCGCGTCCTTGGACAGAAGATGTTCGGAGACTTCGGACGGCACGCCGAACACCAGGTTCAGCACGCCGGGGGGGAGCCCCGCGTCGGCGAAGCACTTCACCATCTCGACGCAGGCGCCGGGCGTCTCTTCCGACGCTTTCAGGATGAGCGAGCAGCCGGCCGCCAGGGCGCCGCCGATCTTGCGGGCGGGGGTGAGCACCGGGAAGTTCCACGGCGTGAACG
>CAZGSW010000155.1:0-11255 GCA_964528635.1 uncultured Rhodoplanes sp.
GGGGCGGTCGAGCCGTTGCGCACCATGAAGCCGGTGTCCTCCTGCACGGTGGCGAAGGCCTGCGTCGGCATCCGGCGTTCGTCGCCGCCGGCGGCGATCACGGCGGCGCCGCTCAGCATGAACAGGTAGAGGTCCGAGCCGCGTGGCGCGGTTCCTGTCCAGTTCTTGCCAGGGTCGACGCGAACGATCTCGACGGCAAGCTCCTTCACGTCGGCCGGAACCGGAGCGCCGGTCACGCCGTCCGCGAGCGTGGACGCCGGAAGCTCCGAGAAGGTAACGACCTGGCCCATGGCGTCCTCCTGCTGCGCGACCTGTTCACAAATGGGATCATAGCAGCGCTTGACAAACGGCCGTCAAAATCTGCCGGTACGGGAACCGGACGCCGCCGTGCGTGTTGTCAGCCCAGATTGTTGCGGGGAAATCCATTTCGATGTCGAAGAAGCCGAAATCGCCGCCTCCCGCGGCCGAGCCATGCCAGGTCTGTACGGGCGAGATGAGACATATCCGCACGATCCCGGCCGCCGGCATCATGCCGGAGCTGCACACCTTCATCTGCACGGTCTGCGGTTGTCCGCGGACCGAGGAGGGCGCACCGATCGCCGTCGACCGGGAGACCCGCTACGCGGCCTGACGCGGCCGCCGGAGCGGTGCCGGCATGCCCCGGCTTGTGTTGCCGGGCGTCGCCGCCGTTCCCTATACTCGGCGCGTCCGTCGCGCCAGGCCGGGTATGAAGCCACCTCCGTTCCAGTATCACGATCCCAGAACCGTCAGCGAAGCCGTCGGGCTGCTCGGCCGGCTGGACAACGCGAAGCTGCTGGCCGGCGGCCAGTCGCTGATGCCGATGCTGAACATGCGGTTCGTGCTGCCGGACCATGTCATCGACCTCAATCGGGTCGAGGGGCTGAGCTACCTCCGGGAGGAGGGCGGCGCGCTCGAGATCGGCGCCATGACGCGCCAGCGCGATCTGGAATTCTCCGATCTCGTCAAGGCGAAGTGCCCGTTGCTGCATCAGGCTGTGATGCACATCGGCCACCGCCAGACCCGCAACCGCGGCACCGTCGGCGGTTCGCTGTGCCACCTCGATCCGGCCGCGGAACTGGTCACCGTATGCGCGGCGCATGACGCCACCGTGGTGGTGGAGGGTCCTGCCGGACGGCGCGAAATTCCGTTCGCCGATTTTCCCGTGGCCTTCATGACGCCGGCGATGGAATTGAACGAGATGCTGGTGGCCGTCCGGCTGCCGCTCTGGGCCGCGGACCACAGGGCGGCGTTCATCGAGTTCTCCCGCCGGCATGGCGACTTCGCCATCGTCTCGGCGGCGGCGCTGCTCGAACTGAGCGGCGGTACGATCAGGCGCGCGTCGGTGACGCTGGGTGGCGTCGCCGTGGCGCCGCATCGCGCCCTGGACGTGGAGCAGGCGGTCACCGGACATGCCGTAAGCAGCGAGCTTTTCCGCAAGGCGTGTGAAAGCTGCCGCGGCATCGAGGCGCTGGAGGACGTGCACGCCTCGTCGTCGTACCGTCAGCATCTCGCCGCGGTGCTGTCGCGGCGCGCCCTGGAAAAGGCGGCGGGTCTTGCCGACAACGCGCCGTGGAACCGGGTGCACTGATGAGCGAGAGGCGAACGATTTCGGTCACCGTCAACGGGACGAAGCACGACAGGGACGCGCCGGTCCGCATCACGCTGGCCGACTTCCTGCGAGTGGAGCTCGGCCTCACCGGCACCCATCTCGGCTGCGAGCACGGGGTGTGCGGCGCCTGCACCATCCTGCTCGACGGCCGCTCGGCGCGGTCCTGCCTGATGCTTGCGGTTCAGGCCGATGGCCGTGAGGTCACGACCGTCGAGGGGATTGCGCCGTCGCCCGACAAGCTGCACCCGTTGCAGGAGGCGTTCCGCGACAATCACGGCCTGCAATGCGGCTTCTGTACACCGGGCATGCTCACGACGCTGCTGGAGTTCCTGCGCGACAATCCCGATCCGACCGAGCAGGAGGTCCGTATCGCGATTTCCGGCAATCTGTGTCGCTGCACCGGATATCAGGGCATCGTGCTGGCTGCGCTCGACGCTGCGAAACGCATGAGGGCTGCGACCGCCTAGCACTGCGCACCGTGCGAGTCTGGAATGACACGGGTGCCGATGACGGTTATCCTCCGGCCGACATTCCGAACGGGAGGAACTGCCGTGCCGAGATTGCGCTCTGTTCTGCTGTCCGCTGCTGGCGTGCTGTTCGCGTTTTCGACATTCGCGTCGGCGCAGGACTATCCGACCAAGCCGGTCCGCATCGTGGTTCCGTTCCCGCCGGGGGCCATCAACGATCTCGCCGGCCGCACCATCGCCGCCGAGCTGAGCGAGCGGATGGGCAAGCAGTTCATCGTCGAAAACCGCCCCGGTGCCGGCGCAGTGGTGGGCTCCGAACTTGTGGCGAAGGCGCCGAACGACGGCTACACGCTTCTGATCGTGTCGCTGTCGTCGGCGGTGAATCCCTGGCTTCACAAGCTGTCTTACGAGCCCGTGAAGGCGTTCACGCCGATCTCGCCGATCGTGACGGCGCCCAACGTGGTGGCCGTCAACCCGTCGGTCGAGGCGAAGTCCATCAAGGAGCTGATCGCGCTTGCCAAGAAGAAGCCGGGCGAACTGCAATACGCCTCCGCCGGCATCGGCAGCTTCCTGCATCTCGGCGGCGAGCTGTTCAAGGGCATGGCTGGCGTCGACATGCTGCACGTGCCGTTCAAGGGCGCGGCGCCCGCGCTGACCGACGTGATCGGCGGACACACGCAGGTCGTGTTCGGCACCGCGACCTCGTCGATGCCGCATGTGCGCTCCGGCAAGCTGCGCGCGCTGGGCGTCGGCAGCATGCAGCGGACGAAAACCCTCCCCGATATTCCGACCGTGATCGAAGCGGGTCTGCCCGGATATCACGCGGCGAACTGGGTCGGTCTGGTCGCTCCGGCAGGCACGCCGGCGGCGATCGTGGAACGGCTGCACAAGGAGATTGCCGCGATCCAGAAGACGCCGAAGGTGCAGGAAATGTTCGCCAAGGCCGGCGCGGAGATGATGGAAATGAGCATCGCCGAGTTCGGCGAGTTCCAGACCAACGAGCTCCAGAAGTGGGGCAAGGTGGTCAAGGACGCCGGCATCAAGGCGCAGTAGCCGGCGAGACCGGCGGGCCGGCGTTCACCGGCCCGCGTTCACCAGCTCCACGATCTTCATCGGCGTCAGCGGCACCTGGCCGATCCGCACGTTGAACGGCGACAGCGCATCCTCCACCGCCGAGATCAGCGCCGCGGCGGCGGGAATCGTGCCGGCCTCGCCGACACCTTTCACGCCGAGCGGGTTGAGCGGCGAAGGCGTCTGCTTGTAGAGCGTCTCCAGCTTTGGCACTTCGGTTGCGGTCGGCAGCAGGTAGTCGGCGAATGTCGTCGTCACCGGCTGTCCGGCCGCGTCGTAGCCCATCCATTCGTAGAAGCTGTTGCCGATGCCGTGGGCGATGCCGCCGTGCACCTGCCCCTCCACCATCATCGGATTGATCAGCACGCCGGAATCCTGCAGCGCGACGTAGCGCACGATTCTCACTTCGCCGGTCTCGACGTCGACCTCCACCTCCGCGGCGTGGCAGGCGTTGGCGTAGGACAGCGGATCGGTGCGGTGCATGACGTTGGATTCCAGCCCCGGATCGACGCCGGGTGGAAAGCCGTAGCCGGGTGCGCCCTGCAGGATGCGGGCGATCTCGGCGAGCTTGACGTTGAGCTGCGGCGCACCGACCACGCGGACCTCGCCGCCCGTGAGTTCCAGATCGTGCTCGGCCGCCTCCAGCATGTGGCTTGCGACCTTCTTCGCCTTCTCCGCCACCTGCTTCGCGGCGAAATGCACCGACGATCCCGCCGTCACGGTCTGCCGGCTGGCGAAGCCGCCAAGTCCGAGCGAGACGCCGGACGTGTCGCCTGCGACCACGGTCACCTTGTCGACGCCGACGCCAAGCTCGCTTGCCGCGATCTGTGCCATCGCGGTGGCGAGCCCCTGTCCCATCGCGGACGCGCCGGTGAACACCGTGATCTTTCCGGTGCGGGAGATGCGAACGAGACCGGACTCGAACGGGCCGCGGCCGGTGCCCTTCACGCCGTGCGACAGACCGATGCCGAGATAGCGGCCGGATTTGCGGGCCTCGCTCTGCCGTGCCGGAAAGTCGTCCCAGCCGATCGCCGCCAGCGTCTCGGCCTGGCAGGCGGGATAGTCGCCGCTGTCGTACTGGATGGTGACGCCGGAGCGCGCCTTGATCGGCTTCTGGTACGGCATCTTGCTCGGCGGAATCAGATTCCGCCGCCGCACCTCGGCGCGGTCGAGATTCATGGCGCGCGCCACGCCGTCGAGCAGGCGTTCCATCGCAAATGACGCCTGCGGATAACCGGCGCCGCGCACCGACGACACCGGCGTGGTGTTGGTCATGGCGATGGTGACGTCGATGTTGAGCGCCGGGATCGCGTAGGGCCCGCTCATGGTCGATGCGGAGTTGTACGGGATGTTCGGGTCCTGCACCGTGTAGGCGCCGGTGTCATGCAGGATCTTGCCGCGAATGCCGAGCACGCGCGCGTCGGCATCGACGCCGATCTCGATCTCCCAGTACTGGTCGCGCTCATGCACCGCGTTGGTGAAATACTCGCGGCGGTCCTCGACCCATTTCAGCGACCGGCCGAGCAGTTGCGCCGCGGCGGGAACCGCCACGTCCTCGGAATAGACGCACAGCTTGGCGCCGAATCCCCCGCCGATATCGGGTGCGGCGACGCGCAGGCCTTCGTCCATGTCAAGCAGCGTGGTCAGCGTCTGCTGCAGGTCGTGGGCCTTCTGGGTCGAGGCATGGACCGTCATGCCGCCGTCGGCGGCGCGGATTTCGGCGATGGTGCCGCGCGCCTCGATCGAGTGGGCGCCGCCGCGGTGCTGCCACAACTCCTGCCGGAATACGTGCGCCGCCCTTGCGAACGCCGCGTCGGTATCGCCGAAGCTGACCTTGTAGGACGCGATCAGGTTGGAGTTCAACTCGCGCCGCACCGGCGCGCCCGTCAACGCATGCCGCACGTCGGCAACGAAGGGCAGGGGCTCGTAGTCCACTGCGACCAGAGCCGTTGCGTCCTCCGCAATGTAGCGGTCGTCGGCCGCCACCATCGCCACCGGCTCGCCGACGTAGGACACCTCGCCGTCGGCGAGCGCGAACAGCCAGGCCTTGTCGAGCGGCATGCCGGAGTTGGAGACGCGCACCATGCGCCGCTTCGTCATGACCTTCATGATGTCGTCCAGCGTCAGCACGGCGTGCACGCCCGGCACGGCGAGCGCGGCCGTCTTGTCGATGCCGCGGATCAGCGCGTGAGGATGCGGGCTGCGAACGAACGCCACATGCAGCAGGCCGGGCAGCGTGATGTCGTCGACGAAGCGGCCCTTGCCCCGCAGCAGCGGCTCGTCTTCCAGACGGGTGAGGCGGGAACCGATCAGTGAAGCCATGAAAATCCAACGTGCCTGGCGCGGTCCGGCCTCCGCCGTCTCGCCCGGACGCCGGTGATCCCGTCATTCCCGAGTGTATGGGGCGCGGGGCCAACGATACAAGAACGCGCCGGTGTGGACCGCGATGCGATCCGCGCCGGATGCCTTGAACCGGATCGCCCGCTCGTGCGACCCATAAGGTCGGCCTGCGGCACCTCGCCCGCAGGATCGGGCAGCGGCAAAGGCCAAAATGAAATTGACCGGCTTTCCGATCGCTGGATTGCGCAGTGCGTTGGCGGTGCTGGTCCTGACGCTTGGTCTCGGAGGCTGCAAGTTCGGCAGTCCGGTCAGCTTTCTTGATGACGAAGAGGCGGTGACCAAGGCAGTCAGCGGTATCCAGAGCCGGTATTACGGGCCGATCCCGACGTTGAAGATCGTCATCGGCGACAGAGAGATGATTCTGCAGGCCCGCGACCCCTCGATGCCCTGGCAGATCAGCGAGTGGCGCCTGGTTCGCGAGCAGTACCACTTCCTGAACTACGACCGCGTCTACGGCCCGACCAAGGTCGGGAATCTCGCAGGCAGCCGCAACCTCGACACGCGCCTGTTCAACCTGAGAGAGATCGATTTCGCGTCCTGGAGCAGGATCGCCGATTCGGCGGCGGCGCGTGCCGCGCTTCGGGAAAAGGGTGGCGTCTCATCGATCGAGCTTTCCCGGCCGGCCGCAGCGGCCCCGTCGAAGTCCGGTTCCCCTGCGCGCTGGACCATCGAGGTTCGCAGCACGCTCGAAACCGTGCGGGTCTATGCCAACGGCGACGGTGAAATTGTCCGTGTTGCGGTCGCGCCGCCCGCCGGCACGCCGCTCAACTTGTACACGCGGCCCGAGCTTGCCGAAGAGGCGGCGGCGGAAATGCGGACGCAGGTCGGGACCAGTCCCGTCCTGAAACGGGTGTCGTTCAATTCGTCGTCGATCAGCTTCACCACCACGATCAAGAGCGAGAACTCTCCCGTCAAGTTTTCCGGCAGCAGCGGCATGAGAATGACCGCGGTCTACAACTGGACTCCGGAAGGGCTGAGGGAGGGCATGTCGACGATCGACGTCGGTTCGGTGTTCTCCAATCCCGACGCGCCTTTCGGCGTCGAGGAGCTGAACTGGTCGATGCTGCCTGGGATCGTCGCCGATGCGCGTGCCGCGCTCGCCATGCCTCAGGGCCGGATCGTGTCGATCGACGCGTCCAAGCCGACCGACGGAGTGGGCGCGCTGGCTGCGCTCTGGAAGATCGAGATCGAGGAGAACCGGGAGCGCGGCACCTTTGTGGCGGACGCCAGGGGCGTCGTCAGAAAAGTGCTGTTGCCGCAAAGCCGCCGGGTGAAAACAAACTGGCTCGAGCCGGCCGTGATTGCCGAAACCCTGAAGCGGATCGGAGCCGAGTTCGGCCCCGATACCAGGTTCGACTCCATCCTGATCCACGACAGCCACGTCAACATCGTCGCCGAGGATCCGCGCAGGCCCGATGAGCTGGCGCAGGTGCATCTGCGGGACACCGGCTTCAGCCGGTTCGGCAAGCCGATGTTTGTGGTGCGCGCAGACCAGCGGTTCCGGCTGGAGGATATGCAACTGTCTGGCGAGCAATGGACGTCGATGGTCGAGCAGACTCTCCAGGCGAAGAAACTGCCGCCGGGCAGCCTGAGCCGCATAACCATCGGGCGCGAGCACATGCGCGCCAAGGGGGTGCCGATCGAACTGCGGGCCGAGTCGCAGGGCATCGGTTCCCGCATCGTGTTCGAGGCGGAAGGTTCCACGGTGCGCGCCGCGCTGCCCTGACCTGCGTGCGCCAATATTGTCGCCGTTCACGGAGGCGCTATTCTCCCGCCGTTCAAGCCTCAGGGAGGAGCGTGCGATGGATCAGGCCGCCTTTTCGTTCACGGTGAAGCCGTTGTCGGCGCACACCGGCGCGGAAATCTCCGGCGTCGATCTCGGCAAGCCGCTCGACGAGACGATCCGGAAAGGCCTCAACCAGGCTTTCGACGATCACGCCGTGCTCTGTATCCGCGATCAGAAGCTCGATGCGCCGCAGTTCCTCGAGGCGATGAAGGTGTTCGGAGACATCTTTCCGCAGCACAACCCGCGCTTCGCCGTGCCGGAGTGTCCGCTGATCCACTACATCTCCAACCAGGACAAGACCGAGGACGGCAAGGTCTTCATTCCCGGCGAGGGCTATCACACCGATCACTCGAACGACGAGATGCCGCCCAAGGCGACCGCGCTGCATGCGGTGAAGCTGCCGGACAGCGGCGGCGACACCCAGTTCGTCAACATGTACGAGGCCTATGAAGGACTGCCCGAGGCGACAAGGCGCCGGATCGACGGGCGGATGGCGAAACACGTCTATCAGAGCCGATACAGCGAACGGAAACTGCCGAAGCTGCCAGGCGAGAAGAAGCGGATCGAGACCGGCGCGGTGGTGCACCCGCTGGTGCGCACCCATCCCCGCACCGGCCGCAAGGCGCTGTTCATCAATCCGATCCGCATCGAGGAGATCGAAGGGCTCACCGAGGCGGAGACGCTGCCGTTGCTCGACGATCTGCTCGAGCATGCGACCCAGGAAAAATTCCAGTATCGCCACAAGTGGCGGTCCGGCGACGTGGTGATCTGGGACAACCGCTGCCTGCTGCACAAGGCGAACGGCGACTATCCTGTCGAGCAGGTGCGCTATCTGTACCGGCTGATGCTCAAGGGCGAGCGGCCGGTCTAGGGCCGTTTCGACTTTGATTGAAACAGCACGTCACTGCGGCATCGGCATCGTGCGCTTCTGGGCCGCCTTGAGCCGGCCGATCTCCAGCCGGATCGGCTCGAACGGTCCGTACTTGTGCTGCCGCTCGCTGAAGCGGTCGGCGTAGGGACCGTAGGGCGCGTCGACCGGCTTCTCCAGCCGGTCCGGGAAGTCGCGATCGAGCCCCGGTTTCTGCGGCCGGGGCTGCGACACCATGAAGGCGGCGACATCCCACGCCTCCTCCGCGGACAACTGCGGATTCAGATAATCGGCGCCGTGCGGCATGTTGAAGTGGATGAAGTTCGCCGCCGTGATCAGGCGCGACATGCCGGCGCCGTCGTTGAAGCTGTCCGGTCCCCACAGCGGCGGCACCATGTAGCCGAGGTCGGCGCCCGGTGTGCCGCGTCGGATGCCGCGGCCGTCGGTGCCGTGACAGGACACGCACGCCCGCTTGTAGACGGCCTCGCCGCGCACCGGGTCGGCGGCGCGGTCGAGTTCCGGCATGTTGCCGGCGCCCATGCCGGGAAGCTGTTTGCCCTTCGGCACGCCGGTCGACAGGAATTCGATGTAGGCCACCATCGCCTTCATTTCCGGTGCGTCCGCCGGCATGGCGCGGCCGTTCATGCTGCGCTCCATGCAGCCGTCGATGCGCTGCCGGATCGTGATGTCCCCGCCGGAACGCGGGTTGTACTGCGGGAAGGCGCCGAACAGGCCGAACAGCGGCAGGCCGAATTTCCGCGTGCCGGCCATCAGGTGGCAGTTCGAGCAGGCGAGGTTGTTGCCGGCAAACCGCTTCTCCGGAGCGACCTCGGGCCCGATGTAGGCGTAGGTCGCGGTGATCAGGTCGCGGCCGTGCCGGATCAACTGCCCCTGCGCATCCTGCGGCAGCGCGCCGACCTCGGGCACGGTCCAGACCGGCGCATCCTGGGCGAAACCCGGGACGACCGACAGCGCCAGAACGAACAGAATCCTGCGGATCATGGCCTCGTCTCAAAAGCGGACGCTATCACGCCGCGGCGGCACCAGAAACCGCCCGCGCCCTTGACCCGCCCACGCTTGCGTAAGAATGTGCGGCGCAATTTTCGGACATGGGTCGGAGGAACGGCAGTGGCGGACAGGTACGACGTGGTGGTGGTTGGCGCAGGGAACGCGGCGTTCTGCGCGGCGCTGGCGGCGCAGGAGAACGGCGCCAAGGTGCTGATGGTGGAGCGCGCTCCCAAGGAGCTGATGGGCGGCAACTCGCGCTTCACCGCCGGGGCGTTCCGCTGCGTCTACGACGGGGTGGACGACCTCAAGGCGATCATGCCGGACCTCACCAAGGACGAGGTCGAGCGCTCCGATTTCGGCACCTACACGTCGGATCAGTTCTACGACGACATGTTCCGCATCACCAACTATCGCACCGACGGCGACCTGTGCGACCGGCTGGTCGGCCGCTCGCGCGACGCCATGCGCTGGCTGCACGGCAAGGGCATGAAGTTCGACCCGATCTGGGGCCGGCAGGCCTACCTGATCGACGGCAAGTTCAAGTTCTGGGGCGGCCTCACCGTCGAGTCCAAGGGCGGCGGCCCGGGCCTGATCGAGCAGCACCTCAAGCTCGCCGAGAAGAACGGCATCGACGTCGTGTACGGCACGCGCGCCTTCGAGCTGATCTACGACGGCAACGTGGTGCGTGGCGTCAAGGTCAAGCGCAACGGCGCGATCGACGAGATCAAGTGCAAGTCGGTCATCATCGCCTGCGGCGGCTTCGAGTCGAGCGCGGAGATGCGCACCCGTTATCTCGGTCCGGGCTGGGAGCTCGCCAAGGTGCGCGGCACGCCCTACAACACCGGCGACGGCATCAACATGGCGCTCGCCATCGGCGCGTCGAGCTACGGCAACTGGTCGGGCTCGCACGCCGTGCAGTGGGACTATAACGCGCCCGAGTTCGGCGACCTCTCGGTCGGCGACAACTTCCAGAAGCACAGCTATCCGTGGGGCATCATGATCAATGCCAACGGCCGGCGCTTCATCGACGAGGGCGCCGACTTCCGCAACTACACCTACGCCAAGTACGGCGCCGTGGTGCTGCGCCAGCCGAACAACTTTGCCTATCAGGTGTTCGATGGCAAGATCGTGCCGATGCTGCGCGCCGAGTACCGCATCAAGCGGGTGTCGAAGGTCTCCGCCAACACCATCGAGGAGTTCGCGCACAAGCTCGAGGGCGTGAACGCCGAGGCGTTCCTCGACGAGATCAGGAAGTACAACGCCGCCGTCAAGAAGGACGTGCCGTTCAATCCGAACATCAAGGACGGCCGCGGCACCGTCGGCCTCGACGTCAACAAGTCGAACTGGGCCAACACCATCGACGAGCCGCCGTTCGAGGCCTATCAGGTCGGCTGCGGCGTGTCGTTCTCGTTCGGCGGCGTTCGCATCGACCCGGACACCGGGCAGGTGATCGACTCCGACATGAACCCGATCCCCGGTCTCTACGCCGCGGGCGAGTTGGTCGGCGGCATCTTCTACTTCAACTATCCGGGCGGTTCCGGACTGATGTCGGGTGCCGTGTTCGGCAAGATCGCCGGCACCGGCGCCGCAAGCACGGTGCGGAACGCATAGGCCCCGTCGCGGGTTTCTCTTGGAAGCGGGCGCTGTCGCGTCCGCTTCCGTTATCGATGGGAGGTCAGTCATGCCCGGCACCGTCCGCCTGCACCGCGTCCTGGCAACGAAGCCCGACAAGGTGTATCGCGCCTTCACCGAGGCGGACGCCATGGCGAAGTGGCTGCCGCCGAACGGCTTCACCTGCACCGTCGAGCATATGGACGCGAAGGTGGGCGGCACGTTCCGGATGTCGTTCCGCAATTTCACCAACGGCACGAGCCACTCGTTCGGCGGCAAGTACGTCGAGCTCGTGCCGGGCGAGCGCCTGCGCTACACCGACAGGTTCGACGACCCCAACCTGCCCGGCGAGATGCAGGTCACCGTGACGCTCAAGGCGGTGTCCTGCGGCACCGATCTCAGCATCGTGCAGGA
>CAZGSW010000156.1:0-10980 GCA_964528635.1 uncultured Rhodoplanes sp.
GTCGCAGGTCGGACCCGCGAGCACGCACGGGCCGGTCTCTCCGCCGTCCCGCGGAGTGCGGATCGGGTAGCGGATCGACTCGTCCATCGTCTCGGCGAGGCCGCCGAACTTGCCGATGTCGAGGTACACCCAGCGCACGTCGTCCTCCTCGCTCTTCTTGGAGACGAGCACGACCTCGGCCTCGATCACGCCGGCGCCGCCGACCATGCCGCGGCCCGGCTCGATGATGGTCTCCGGGATGCGGTTGCCGAAGTGGCGCCGCAGCGCGCGGAAGATCGCCGAGCCGTACGACTTCACCGTCGGCACGTTCTTCAGGTACTTGGTCGGGAAGCCGCCGCCGAGGTTGACCATGGCGAGGTTGATGCCGCGCTCGCCGCACTCGCGGAAAACGGCGGCAGCCTGCGCCAGGGCGCGGTCCCAGGCATTGGTGTTGCGCTGCTGCGAGCCGACGTGGAACGACACGCCGTGCGCGACAAGGCCGAGCCGGTGGGCGTGCTCCAGCACGTCCGGAGCCATCGACGGCTCGCAACCGAACTTGCGCGACAGCGGCCACTCGGCGCCGGCGCCATCCGACAGGATGCGGCAGAACACCCGGGAGGCGGGCGCCACGCGGGCGACCTTCTCCACCTCGGCCTTGCAGTCGACCGCGAACAGCCGCACGCCCAGCTCGTAGGCGCGCGCGATATCACGCTCCTTCTTGATGGTGTTGCCGAACGAGATGCGGTCGGGGGAGGCGCCGGTTGCCAGCACCATCTCGATCTCGGGGATCGAGGCGGTGTCGAAGCAGGAGCCGAGCGAGGCGAGCAGCGACAGCACCTCCGGCGCCGGGTTCGCCTTCACGGCGTAGAACACCCGGGTGTCCGGCAGGGTCCTGGCAAAGCTCTGGTAGTTGTCGCGCACGACATCGAGGTCGACGACGAGGCAGGGCCCGTCTTCGTTGCGGCGGCGCAGGAAATCGCGGATGCGCGCGGTCATTGGTGTTCTCCCTCGGCAGGACGGCTCGCGCCGCCCACTGACTGCGGGTCCTTGAGCTTCGCGCCAGGCGCCCGATGGAGAAGCGCCGTGTCGCTTGGGCTCTTGGCCCGCGGGTGCTGCCTTGGATTGGATCGGGAGAGCCCGTTCCGCACGCCCGGCAATGATGAACAAGCCTCTGCTAGTCAGTGTCCGGCGGTGGAAGGCCGGTCAGACCAAAAGGACCCATTCCGTCGTTGCTTTAAGCCGCGTCGCCTGCTGAGAGCAGGCTATGCCGGTTTCGCCTCCGGCTGCCGATCGCATGGTTGGAAAGCCTTACGCTTCCCAGGCGGCTGTCCGGCCTCTTGTCCGGATGCCCACCGATCGACACACGGCCACAGGCACGTGCGAAAATTGAGCGCGCTGTACATAGGACGATTGCAGCGAAACGCAACACTTTTCTGCATGATGCTGGTGACAAAGTTAAGGAAGCGCACGTCGCGCCAGCGTGCGGAGCCTCGCGAGGCAGCGCCTCCTCTCCGGCGTGTCGCCTCCGCTGGTGATGGAGGTGGCACAGGGCGGCGAGATCGCGGCGGTCATCCTCTGACCCAGTTCGCTCTGGCCCAGTTCGCCCTCTGCCTGCCGCAACAGGCTGAAGCCTGCCGCCGACAGGTCCGCGCATGGGTCCGGACTGAGCGGCGGCGGGAGCCGGGTCTTGGATCGGTCCGGCGCTGGCGTCCTGCAGACCATTGCGACCGCGACGGTATTCACATCGCCGTGGTTGCGCGGACCTTCCGCCGCGCTGACGCCTCCGGGCAGCCATGATAGAAGTCATGCATCGAAGGACGCGACGGCGGAACCCATCGCCGGGACCGCCCCCCATCCGGGAAACCCCTACGGCATCCGATGTTCTGGCGGACGGTCCTTCTCCCGGTTTTCCTGCTTCTTGCCGGCTGCAGCAGCGAATGGACGAGCCAGCGCGCGTTCACCAAGGAAATCAACAGCGTCTACCCGCAGAATTACAAGTCGGAGATCGTCGCGCTGATGCGGACCTACCTCAACGACCCGACCGATGTGCGCAACGCCTATGTCTCCGAGCCCGTTCAGCGGACCTTGGACGGCGTCAGCCGGTATGCGGCCTGTGTGCGGTACGACGCCAAGACGTCCCGTGGCGGATATGCCGGCAGCCGGGACAGCATGGTGCTGTTTCGCGCCGGCCGTCTGGACCGCATCGTCGACAACGAGGCGGTCCGCCAGCAATGCCGGGAGGCGTCCTATGCGCCGTTCCCGGAGTTGCAGCAGATCAGACGTTAGCTACGCGAAGAAGGTCCGGACCACCGCGGCGACCGCCGTGAACGCGCTGCCGAGCAGGACCAGCAGGCGCGAGAACCAGGATTCGCTGCCGGAGGGCGTAGGTGCGTTGCCGGCGAGGTCACGGGAGAGCGTGTCGAGAGAAACCGCAACCGGGGGATCGACCTGCCGGTCGCTGGCATTGATGTCCTCGGTGCCGACCGGCGGCACGGCGTTGTGGCTTACGATCGTGGTGGCCTCGTCGGCAGCGAGGTCGCCGGGATTCTCCGCCAGTGCGGTGCTCGACAGCAGTTGGGCGCTGTCGATGTCCTCAGGCGTCACGACGCGGACCCGCGCCAGTTCGTAGGAGGCGAACGCCTGCGCGGCTTCAGGCGGCAGTTGAGTCGACGCCGGGACGGCGGATCCCGTCGTCTGCCGCACGGAATCGGATTTAACGGCATCGGTTTCGACCGGCTCCGGGCGTGCCTGCCGGGCGGTCCTGGACCTGGCGTTCTTTTTCTTCTTGACGGTACGGCTCGCCGGAGCCGCGGCCGGCTTTTTTGCGAAATTCTTGAGCTTCAGCGGGTTCCCGGTGCTGGCCTGTGCGGTGGTCTCGCAGCGGCCCTTCTCGCAGGCAGGAGCCGCTGCGGCGGGCGATGCGAATGCGGACATCGCAACGATCGATGCGGCGGCAAGGCAGCACAGGCTGTGAACGGTCATGAGGTCCTTCCCCTCGGACAACGAAACCGTTGCTATCGTCTATACGGAATCGGCGTGAAGGCGACGCAATTGAGGAATTGTCAGGCCATGCGGTGGCCGGAAAATGGCTGGCGATGGTCGCGCTATGCGTCTGAAGCCGTGCAGCACATATCGTTGCGGCATGCTGCGCAAGGTTTGTCGTTGAATTCCTTGGTTGATTCCTGACGGCGGCGGCGCAAGATAGTTCTGAGTTCCCCGACAGCAGGCGTGCCTCGCCGGCCTGCAAGCCCAAGGATTGCCAAGAATGCCGGCGCTGGTCGGATTGTGGTGCGTCGCAGGTCTTCTGGCTCTCGGCGTTGCCGCGATCGCGGTCGCACGCACCGCCGTGGGCGCTGCCCTGACGTACGCGGGCTGTCTGATCGCATGTCTGGGTGGACTTGCGGCCGGCCTGTGGGTGCTGGCCGCCGGGGCGGCGGTCGAACCCGTGGCCCTTCCGGTCGGTCTGCCGGGAATCGGCGCCCACTTCCGCGTGGACGCTCTGTCGGCTTTCTTCCTGGTGGTCGCCAACCTGGGCGGTGCGGCAGCCAGTCTCTATGCGATCGGCTACGGCAGGCACGAGGCCGCGCCGCTGCGGGTGCTGCCATTCTTTCCGGTCTACCTCGCGGGAATGAATCTGGTCGTGCTCGCGGACGATGCGTTCAGCTTCCTGATCGCGTGGGAGTTCATGTCGCTGTCGTCCTGGGCGCTGGTGCTGGCGGGGCATCGCGACGCCGCCAACGTGCGGGCGGGCTACGTCTATCTGCTGATGGCGAGCGTCGGCACGATGGCCCTGCTGCTCGCATTCGGGTTGCTGGCGGGCACCGACGGTCTGTACCGCTTCGCGGCCATGCGTTCACACGATCCCGACGCATGGACGGGCGCGCTGGTGCTGATGCTGGCCCTGCTGGGCGCCGGCTCGAAGGCCGGGCTGGTGCCGCTGCACGTCTGGCTGCCGCTCGCGCACCCCGCCGCCCCAAGCCATGTCTCGGCGCTGATGAGCGGCGTCATGACCAAGATCGCCATCTACGGGTTCCTCCGCATCGTGTTCGACCTGTCGGGGCCCCCCACCACCTGGGCCGGCATGGTGGTGCTGGCGATCGGCGGTGTGACGGCCGCCTTCGGCATCCTCCACGCGGTGTTGCAGCAGGACCTGAAGCGGCTCTTGGCCTACAGCACGGTGGAGAACATCGGCATCGTGTTCGTCGGCATCGGTCTGGCGATGACATTCCAGGCCGGCGGGATGCAATGGGCCGCCGCGCTGGCAATGACGGCTGCACTCTTTCACATCCTCAACCACTCCATGTTCAAGAGCCTGCTGTTCTTCGGGGCAGGCGCGGTGCTGAACGCGACCGGTGCGCGCAACATGGAGCGGCTCGGAGGACTGATCCACCGCATGCCGCGGACGGCTGCCCTGTTTCTGATTGGATGCGTCGCCATCTCTGCATTGCCTCCGCTTAATGGCTTCGCTTCGGAATGGCTGATGTTCCAGGCGATCCTGGTCAGCCCGCAGATCGCGGACATGGGGCCGCGTTTTCTGATTCCGGCGATCGGGGCCCTGCTGGCGCTGTCGGCTGCGCTGGCGGCGGCATGTTTTGTGAAGGCGTATGGAATTGTCTTCCTGGGACGGCCGAGAACGCCTGCGGCCCAGTTGGCGCATGAAACCGACGGCTGGTCGATTTTCGCAATGGGCGTGCTGGCCGTGCTGTGTGTGCTGGCCGGTGTGGTGCCGGGGCTTGTGGTCGAGACTCTTCAGCCCGTTGTGCAAAGCCTCGCAGGAGCGAGGATTCCGGGTCAGTCGGTCCTGCCCTGGGCCTCGCTTGTTCCCGTTTCCGAAGTCCGCAGCTCTTACAACGGGTTCGTTCTGCTGCTTGTCCTGGCTGCCGCGACCACGCTGACAGCGGTGCTGATCCATCGCATCGCCACCCGTGCCACGCGGCGCAGCGCGATCTGGGACTGCGGCTATCCCGATCCGACACCGGCGGCGCAGTACTCGTCGTCGGGCTTCGCCATGCCGATCCGGCGCGTTTTTGCCGGCTCGGCCTATCAGATGCGCGAGATTGTCCAGATGCCGGGTCCCGGCGACACGCGCGCCGCGCGTTACCGCGTCAGGATCACCGATCCGGCATGGCGGTACGCCTACGGGCCGGCCGCGCGCTGGCTGTTTCGGTCGTCGGGTTCGCTGAACCGGCTTCAGTTCCTGACCATCCGCAGCTACCTGACGCTGGTATTCGCAGCATTGATCCTGCTCCTGCTGGTGGTGGCGGCATGGCGATGATGCTCCACCATGCGGCGCAGTTCGTGCAGGTCGTGCTGATTGTCGCGCTGGCGCCGCTGGTGGTCGGCATCACCCGAAAGGTGCGTGCACGACTGCTGAGGCGGGTCGGTGCTCCGGTCTGGCAGCCGTATCTGGATCTCTGGAAACTGCTGCACAAGGAGGCGGTGCTTGCCGACAACGCATCCTGGCTCTACCGGGCCGTGCCCTATTTTGCGTTTGCGGCGATCTGGGTGGCGGCCGCGATGGTGCCGACCTTCGCCACCCATCTGATGCCCCGCCTGTCCGACCTGATCGCGATCGTCGCATTGCTGGGGACGGCGCGCTTTGCCATCGCGCTTGCGGGCATGGACGTCGGCACCGCATTCGGAGGGATCGGCTCTTCGAGGGAGATGCTGGTCGCTTCGCTGGCTGAGCCAGCCATGCTGCTGGCGGTGTTTACCGTCGCGCTCGTTGCCGGCACGACCGATCTGTCGGCTATCGCCGCGACCTTCATTGGCAGCGAGGTGGGACTGCGCGTTTCGCTCGGGCTCGCCGTCGTCGCCTTCGTGCTGCTGGCTCTCGCGGAGAACGCACGCATCCCCGTGGACAATCCCTCCACCCACCTCGAATTGACGATGGTGCACGAGGCGATGGTGCTGGAGTACTCCGGCCGTCATCTGGCGATGATCGAACTCGCCGCGGCGCTGAAATTGCTGCTCTACTTCTCGCTGCTGGCTTGCCTGTTCGTGCCGTTTGGCATGGCCACGTCGGACCGCAGCCTCGAGGCGTTCGGAACCGGACTGGCGGCCTATCTCGGGAAGGTGCTCGTCATAGCGGTGCTGCTGCCGGTCGGGGAGGTGGCGGTCGCCAAGATGCGGGTGTTCCGCTATCCGGTGTTTCTCGGCGGCGCGTTCGCTGCCGGGGCGCTTGCCGTCTTCCTCCTGTTTGTGTCGAGGAGCTTGTAGCATGCGCACGCTCTCCTTCGACGTGGCGCACCTTCTGGCCGGCGGCATGCTGGTTCTCAGCTTTGTTCTGATCTACCAGGACCGGCTGGCGGCGACGATCAATGCGTTCGCGGCGCAATCCATCGTTCTGTCCCTGTCGGTGGCATGGCAGGCGCTGATCCAGGATGCTCCGCATCTGCTGGCGACCGCCGCCATCGCCTTTGCGGTCAAGGGGCTCGTGATCCCGGCCGCGCTGCACCGTATCGTTCGCAGGCTCGGGATCCATCGTGAGATCGACGAGGCGCTGAGCGCCGGCCCGACCATGCTGGTCGGCCTCGGGCTGGTTGCGCTGTCGATCCTGCTGGTCCTGCCGGCCGGTGAGAAGGTCAGCATTCTCGCGCGCGAGGATCTTGCGTTCGCGCTCGCGATCATATTGCTCGGTCTCCTGATGATGATTACGCGCCGCAATGCGGTAACGCAGATCGTCGGCTTCATGTCGATGGAGAACGGGTTGATCCTCGCCGCGACCGGCGCCAGGGGGATGCCGCTCGTTGTCGAGTTCTCGGTCGCGCTGTCGATCCTGATCGCGTTTATCGTGTTCGGCGTGTTCGTTTTCCGCATTCGCGAGCGGTTCGACACGGTCGATGTGACGGCCCTCGACCAGTTCCGGGGAGAGCGGGGGGATTCCACGTGACGATCCCGGCTGAAATCGCTCCGCTGTACGCGCTGCTGCTGGTCCCGGCTGTCGCCTGCGCGGTGCTTGCGCTGATTCCGCACTATCGCGTCGGCGCGGCGCTCAATGTGCTCGCCGCCGCGGCCACGCTGGGAGCCAGCATCATGCTGCTCGTCGGCCCGCGGGAGCGCAGCGACATCTTCATTGTCGACGATTTCAACGTGTATCTCGTCGTTCTGACCAACTTCGTCGGCCTGACCGCAGCGATCTTCAGTGCGTCCTATATCGCGCATGAGCTGGAGACCGGACGCCTGACGCCGTCGCTGCTGCGCTTCTATCACGCGCTGTACCAGGCGATGGCCGGGGCGATGAATCTGGCGCTGGTGGCCAACAACATCGGCCTGATCTGGGTCGGCGTCGAGGTCGCAACGCTCGCCACCGTGATGATGGTCGGCATCTATCGCACGCCGGAGGCGGTGGAGGCGGCCTGGAAGTATTTCATCCTCGGATCGGTCGGCATTGCGCTCGCATTCTTCGGCACCATCCTGATCTATCTGGCGGCGCAGGGTGTGCTCGGGGAGGGGCTGCCCGCCATGGCCTGGGACGAGATGCGGAGGAACGCGGCCAGGTTCGATGCACAACTGCTGTCTCTTGCATTTGTGTTCCTGCTGGTCGGATACGGCACCAAGGTCGGGCTGGCCCCCTTCCATGCCTGGCTTCCCGACGCGCATGCCGAAGGCCCGACACCGATCTCGGCGGTCCTGTCCGGGCTCCTGCTCAACGTCGCGCTTTACGCGCTGCTTCGCTTCAAGATGATCATGACGGCCAACGGAGCGACCCTGGATGTCGGGGCCATCATGATCGTGCTCGGACTGGTCTCGCTGCTGTTCGCGGCGTTCATGCTGTACCGGCGGCGCGACATCAAGCGGCTGTTCGCCTATTCCTCGATCGAGCACATGGGCATCATGGCGTTCGCATTCGGGGTCGGCGGGCCGCTCGCCAATTTCGCAGGCTTGTTGCACATGACCATGCATTCGCTGACCAAGTCGGCAATATTCTTCGCGGTGGGTCACATCGCCCAGGCCAAGGGAACCCAGCGGATTTCCGACATCACGGGGTTGTCGGCGTCGCATCCGGTGCTTGCGGTCGGTCTTGCCGCGGGCGTCATCGCCATCGCGGGAATGCCGCCGTTCGGCGTGTTCACCGCCGAATTCCTGCTGGTGTCGTCGACCTTCGCCCGCCATCCGGTGCTTGCGATCGTGCTGGTGCTCGGGCTGATCGTTGCGTTCGGCGCGCTGCTCTGGCGATTGCAGGAGATGCTGTTCGGGGAGCCGGGCGCCTCCGTCGGGCGCATCCGGGCGTCGTATCTTCCGCTGTTCGTGCATCTGGCGATCGTGCTGGTAGCGGGAATATGGCTGCCGGAGCCGGTGGTCGCGTGGCTGAAGTCCGTCGCGGCGCAACTGGGGTAACGGCGCATGTCCGAGCAACTGGCCCGTCTCCTTTCCAACCGCATCCGGATGCCGGAGCATCGGCCGTGGCCGCGCTACGAGGGCGACAATGCGTTGTGGATGGCGGTCGGGCAGGCGCTGGCCGACGGTGTCGGCGATCTGCTCGGCCTGTGGGCCGACAAGGCCTTCGTGCACATGGCGGTTCGCGCGGCGGAGCCGATCGGCGCATTCGTCGTATCCACCGCGATCCGCAACAGCGAATTCCCCTCGATCGCAAAGTTTCATACCCCGGCACAACGCCTCGAACGCGCGATCCGCGATCTCTACGGTTATGCGCCGATCGCGGCGCCCGACCGCAGACCGTGGCTCGATCACGGTGCGTGGGGGCTGCGCGCGCCGCTCGGTGCGAAATTCCCGACCCAGCTTCGCGACCCGGCCGCCTACGAGTTCCTGCCGGTGGCGGGCGAAGGCCTGCACCAGGTTCCGGTCGGTCCCGTGCACGCCGGCACCATCGAGCCGGGCCATTTCCGCTTCCACGCCAACGGGGAGACCGTGGTGCGGCTCGAGGAGCGGTTCGGCTACGTCCACAAGGGCATCGACGCCCTGACCACCGATGTGGAGGTGGATGAGGCCGCCCGCGTGATCGCCCGCGTGTCCGGCGATTCCACGGTGGCGTACAGCTTCGCGTTCGCCCGTGCGGTCGAGGCGGCGCTTGATTTCGATCCGCCGCCGCGGGCGCAGCTTCTGCGCGGCGTGATGGCGGAGCTGGAGCGGGTCGCCAACCACTTCGGCGACATCGGCGCGATCTGCAACGATGCGGCGTTCGCGCTGATCCATGCGCACTGCGGAATCTTCCGCGAGCGCGTGCTGGCGGCGGCCGACCGCGCGTTCGGGCACCGGCTGATGATGGACCGGATCGTTCCCGGCGGCGTCGAGGACATGTCGCCGGGCGGGGCGCGCGGCATCCTGCTGATGATCGAGGAGACCGAGGCGCAGTTCGCCCGCGTCGTGCGGGTCTACGACGACACGCCGTCGCTGCAGGACCGCACCTGCACCACCGGCATTGTCGACCGCGGGCTGGTCACGAAATGGGCTGCCGGCGGCTATGTCGGCCGCGCCTCGGGGCGCGACTTCGACGCCCGGCGGGACATGGCATATGCGCCGTACGACGACGCCTTCTTCGACGTGCCCGTGCTGACGCAGGGCGACGTCAACGCGCGGGTCTGGATCCGCATCAGGGAGATCGAGCAGAGCTTCCGTCTCCTCAAGGAGTGGCTGGCCGAGGTGCCGACCGGGCAGACGCGCGTGCCGCTGCCGTCGCGGCGGCGCGGCGAGGGCGTCGGCATGGTCGAGGCATTCCGCGGCGATGCGCTGGTCTGGGTGCGGATCGAGAGCGGCCGGGTGGCGCGCTGTCATGCCCGCGACGCCTCGTGGTTCCAGTGGCCGCTGCTGGAGGCCGCGGTCGAGAACAACATCGTTGCCGACTTCCCGATCTGCAACAAGTCGTTCAACTGCTCGTACGCGGGGTGTGACCTCTGATGCGCACGCTGCTGCTCAGATCGCTGTTCACTCGCGCGGCCACCGTCGACGCGCCGCCGGCCGAGCGCGATGCGCTGGCCGAACTCGGCAAGGCGATGGAAGAGCGTGCGCGCCGGCTGTTCGGCCGCTCCATCACCATTCGCGAGGTCGATGCGGGTTCCTGCAACGGCTGCGAGCTGGAAATCCACGCGCTCAACAGCGCGGTCTATGACGTCGAGCGGTTCGGCATCAAATTCGCGGCCTCGCCCCGCCACGCCGACGTGCTGCTCGTCACCGGGCCCGTGACCCACAACATGAAGGTTGCGCTGGAAAGAACCTATGCCGCGACACCCGATCCGAAGTGGGTGGTGGCGGTGGGGGACTGCGCCTGCGGTTGCGGCGTGTTCGGCGAGAGTTATGCCAGCGTCGGATCGGTCGGGAAGGTGGTGCCGGTCGATCTGCATATCAAGGGCTGTCCGCCCCGGCCGATCGATCTGCTGAAAGGCCTGATCGCGCTGATGGACAGGGCGACGGAGAAATCCGGCACATTGCCGCGCGCCGGGACGTAGCCCGCCTCATCCTGAGGAGCGCCCGCAGGGCGCGTCTCGAAGGATCGAGGCCGCCCCATCCTTCGAGACGCATTGCTTCGCAATGCTCCTCAGGATGAGGCCGGGAGGAGTCAGTGCTTCGCCCTCCCGTACACCGCCAGCGCCGCATCGACGCCGGCGCCGGGCGGTGCCCTGAAGCCGAACTTGCGCAGGCAGGCCTCCAGCGCGCCGAGGCAGGTCAGCACGTTCTCCTTGCGGCAGACGTAGCCCATGGTGCCGACCCGCCAGATCCTGCCGTGCAGCGGACCGAACGAGGTGCCGATCTCGATGCCGAAATCGTTCAGCATCATGTTGCGCGCGCCGTCGCCGTCGACGCCGTTCGGAATGTGGATGCCGGTGACGTTCGGCATCTTATTGGCCTGATCGCCGAACAGTTCGAGCCCCATCGCGCGAAAGCCCGCGGTGATTGCATCGCTCGCGAGCCTGTGCCGGGCGAACCGCGCATCGAGCCCCTCGTCGAGCGCGATGCGCAGCGCCTCGCGGGTGGCGTAGAGCATCGACGTCGCCTCGGTGTGATGGTTGAGCCGCAGCTCGCTCCAGTAGTCCATCAGCATGG
>CAZGSW010000157.1:0-2478 GCA_964528635.1 uncultured Rhodoplanes sp.
GGTGGCGGCGGCTCCGGAGCCCGCTCGATGGACTTCAGGCGGCCCGCCGCAAAGTGATAAATGCCCGGACGCGGTCCGCTGGCATAGGTCAGCACGACGGTGCGCTGTCCGCCCTCGTTGGTGCCGAACTCGAACCGTTCCGGATGGCCGGCGCGCCGCACCACCTCGCATTCGGACATTTCCAGCGCGATGCCCGACGGGATCAGCGGGATGTCGGGCTGCTGCTGATTGCCGGGGATGTTGGGATCCGGACCGTAAGGAACCCCGGCACAGGACCCGTCGGTGCCGATCAGATCCTCGTTGGTGATGGCCGGAAGCGGCTTCTCACGCAAGGAGGCGGTCGTCTTGGGCGCAACGATCGACATGTCCGGCATGCGGAACGAGTCCGTATCGAAGCTGAGGCTGCTGCAGGCCCCCAGCATCAACATGGCGGGCAGCCAAAGAATGTTCGTCAGTCGTTTCACGCCAAGTCCCACGCCAAGTCTCAGGTCAAGTCCCGGTCGATTTCTTGGACGCGACTCAAAGCCTGACTTTGCGTCACGAAAACGGCAGGAGCAACATCAGCCCTGCTTGACCCAGCGGCCGCTCTCGTCCGGCTGCCAGTAGGTGGCCTCGAATCCCTGCGCCTTGACTGCGGTCCAGTGGCGGCGCGCCGCCGCCACCGCATCGTCGTCTTCGCCATCGAACAGCAGAACGATCCGCTCGTAGGCCGCCGCATCCTCCGGCATGGAGGCGCCATCGACCAGAAACCGCACCTGGGCGCCATTGGGATTGTGGTCGTTGACGGTGAGCAGGATCGGCTGTTCGGCGCCGCCCTGCTCCTTCGACGTGCCGTGCGGCAGAAAACTGTCGTCCCGATAGGTCCACAGGTGCGCATCCAGCGCGTCGACCCGCTCGTCGGACGACGCCTGCACGATCACCCGCCAGCCGCGGGCGAGCGACCGCTCCAGCAGCGACGGCAGCACCCTCTCGAGCGGCTGACGCTGCAGGTGATAGAACAGCACTTCGGTCATGACGCACTCACCGCTCGTAATGCGTCTCGACGAGATGGTTGAGCAGCCGCACGCCCCAGCCGGAGCTCCAGCTCCGGTTGATGTCGCTTTGCGGCGATCCCATCGCCGTGCCGGCGATGTCGAGATGCGCCCACGGCGTCTTGCCGACGAAGCGCTGCAGAAGCTGCGCCGCCGTGATCGAGCCGCCGTAACGGCCGCCGGTGTTCTTCATGTCGGCGAACTTGGAGTCGATCATCTTGTCGTATTCCGGACCGAGCGGCATGCGCCAGACGCGCTCGCCGGTCGCCTGTCCCGATTTGGTCAGACGATCGCTGAGCCGGTCGTCGTTGGAGAACATGCCGGCATACTCCTGGCCGAGCGCAACGATGATCGCGCCGGTCAGCGTCGCCAGATTGACCATGAATTTCGGCTCGTATTTCGTGTTGACGTAATGCAGCACGTCGGCGAGCACGAGGCGGCCTTCGGCATCGGTGTTGATGATTTCGATGGTCTGGCCCGACATCGTCTTCACGATATCGCCCGGCCGGTACGAGTTGCCGTCCGGCATGTTCTCGACCACGCCGATCGCCCCGATCGCGTTGACCTTGGCCTTGCGCGCTGCGAGCGCGTGCATCAGGCCGACCACGCAGGCCGCGCCCGCCATGTCGCCCTTCATGTCCTCCATGCCGGCCGCCGGCTTGATCGAGATGCCGCCGGTGTCAAAGCAGACGCCCTTGCCGATGAATGCCACCGGCGCCGCGCCCTTCTTGCCGCCATTCCAGCGCATCACCACCATTCGGCTGTCGTGCGCGGAGCCCTGCCCCACCGCCAGCAGCGAATTCATGCCGAGCTTTTTCATGGCGGCGACGTCGAGCACGTC
This sequence comes from uncultured Rhodoplanes sp., assembly GCA_964528635.1. Lineage (GTDB taxonomy): Bacteria > Pseudomonadota > Alphaproteobacteria > Rhizobiales > Xanthobacteraceae > Z2-YC6860. The sequence continues at coordinate 1,873 of CAZGSW010000157.1, forward strand.
GACCGTCACGCCGAGTTTCTTCAGTTCACCCGCACGGCGCGCGAACTCGGCCGGAAACAGGACGTTCGGCGGCTCGTTGACGAGATTGCGCGCCAGCACGACGCCGTCAGCGAGCGCCGCCCCTGGAGCCCATGCCTTCCGGGCGGCCGCGGCGTTGGCCACGGCGATCGTGAGCGTTCTGGCGGTGGGTTCGTCCTCCCCCTCCTTGCGCTTGGTCTTGTAGAGGTCGAACCGGTAGGCGCGCAGCCGCGCGCCATGTGCCAGGTCGGCGGCCTGCTCCGGCCTCATGGCACCGCCCGCAAGTTCGGCGAACACCGTGATCTGCGTCGCCGAGGCCGACACGCGGCCGAGTGCCGCGCCCCCGAGCTTCACGAGATCCCAGGACCGGAATTTGGCGGCCTTGCCCACCCCCATCACGATCAGGCGCGAGACGGCGAGGCCCGACGGGGCAACGATGTCGAGTGCCGACCCGCTCTTGCCCGTAAAACGTTCAGCGGCTGCCGCACGCTGCAGGAGGTCGCCGGACGGCGCCAGCACCCGCCGGCTCGCCGGTCCGAGCTTGAGCCCGTCCTCGCAGAACAGGATCAGCACCCCTTTCGGGGCACC
>CAZGSW010000157.1:2578-10906 GCA_964528635.1 uncultured Rhodoplanes sp.
GGGGCACCCGGCAACGCTTCAAATCCGATGGTGAAATCCGCAGCCATAGTTCAATCCCTGTTGTCGGCCCGACGGCGTAAAACCCGGGCTCAAGCGCGCAAATTCGACGGGTTGGAGTGCCGAATCCCGATTCAGGCCGGCTGAAACCTAGCGGACTGGACCGGACTCGCCAACGGAGCCCGGCGGCGATTTCCGGTTCGGACCCATCGCGACCATCTCGCAAAGGTTGTCTTTAGAAAAATGCACACGCAAAGCCCGGGACAACGCAGATTCCAGTGGCCTTAACCAGCCCCCCGCGTTTACCTTTTGTTGTGCATGTTCAACAGCTTTGCCTTGGCGAAGCCATTTTGTGGACGGATCAAAAGGGTACAGAAGGGGTCGGCTCGCCTACTAGGCTTTGCGCCGTGCCGAATGGGGATTCGGCCGGGCTGCGGGGCTGGGCGAAAGGGGACGGCGCGGGCGGATGGGTTCTATTGGCGTTTACATTTTCCGCACCACGTTCGGCGCGTTCCTGCTCGTGCTGGTCAGCCTGACCGCGCTGATCTGGATCACGCAGGCGCTGCGCGACTTCGACCTGATGACCAACCGGGGGCAAACCGTGTTTGCGTTCCTCGGCATCACCAGTCTGATCATTCCGGTTCTGCTGCTGATCATCGCCCCGCTCGCGCTGGTGGTGGCGGTCGCGCACACCCTGACCCGGCTGTCGAACGATTCCGAAATCATCGTGATGAACGCTGCCGGGATGTCTCCCTGGCGTTTGTTTCGCCCCTTTCTCGCGGTTGCGATCGTCACCTCGCTGAGCATCGCCGCGATCGGCGCCTACATCGCCCCCGAAGGCCTGAAGATGCTGCGCCGCTGGCTCACCGAGGTGCGCACCGACCTGATCACCAACATCGTGCAGCCCGGGCGGTTCACCACGATCGACCGCGGCCTGACGTTCTTCATCCGCGAGCGTCAGCCGAACGGATTGCTGGTCGGCATCCTGCTCGACGACCGCCGCGACGAGAACGCCCGCGTGACCATCCTTGCGGAGACGGGCGAGATCATCAAAACGGAGAACGGCAGCTTCATCCTGTTCGAGACCGGCAACATCCAGCAGCACGACGCGCGCAAGCCCGACCCCAGCATCGTGCAGTTCGACCGGTACGCCTTCGACCTGTCGCAGTTCGCGAGCGCGTCGAACGTCATCAACTACTCCATCCGCGAGCGCTATCTGTGGGAGCTGATCTGGCCGAGCGCTGACGACGCGCAGTACAAGGCGCAGCCCGGGCACTTCCGCGCCGAACTGCATGACCGCCTGCTCGGCCCGCTCTATCCCATCGCGTTCCTCGTGCTGGCCTACGCGTTCCTCGGCGCGCCCAGCACGACGCGTCAAAGCCGCGTCTGGGCTATCGTCGCGCTCACCTGCAGCGTGGTGGCGTTGCGCCTGCTGGGCTTCGTCGCGTCGATTGTCGGCGTCAACGTCCCGTTCTTCATCGCGTTGCAGTACTGCGTCCTGCTCGCCACCATCGCGGCTGGCATGCGCGCCATCTCGCACGGCCGCAGCGTCGAACCTCCGCAGTTCGCCGTCAACTCCGCCAATGCGGCGGCCGAATTCTTCAAGCGGCGGTTTCTCGTGCTCAAAGGCTCGCTGGCACGATGACGCGCACGCTCGGCACCTATTTCGGCAAGCGTTTCCTGGTCATGCTGACCGCGATTTTCGGCGGCGTGTTCGGGCTCGTGCTGCTGGTCGACTATCTGGAGATGATGCGACGCTTCGGATCCGTTCCGAACGCGTCCGCGCTGACGATCGCGATCGCCTCGTTCTACCGGGTGCCGCAACTGCTCGAGCGCATCCTGCCGTTCGCGGTGCTGGTCGGGGCGATGTCGTCGTTCCTGGCGCTGTCACGGCGGCTGGAACTGGTGATCGCGCGATCGGCGGGCGTCTCCGCGTGGCAGTTCACCGCGCCTGCGGTGGTGGTGGCGCTGGTGGTCGGCGCGCTCGCCACCGCGATCTACAACCCGCTGGCTGCGGTGATGCACGAGCAGTCCAAGTGGATCGAAGCGCAGCTCTCCGGCCACGCGCCCCAGCACCGCGGCGCCACGGGCGGCGGCATCTGGCTGCGCCAGCGCGGCGCCAACGGAAATTCCATCATCAACGCCGCCTCCAGCCGCGAGCAGGGCATCCGGCTCAGCAACGTGACGGCGTTCGCCTACGACCACAGCAACCGCTTCGTCGAACGGATAGAGGCGGTGTCGGCGGCGCTCGAGGAAGGCCAGTGGCGCCTCGAGAAGGCGCGCGTCTATGCGCCCGGCAGTCCGCCTGCGGAACGCCCGACCTATCTGCTCAGCACCAACCTCACCGCCGAACAGGTCCAGGAAAGCTTCTCCACCCCCGAAACGGTTCCGTTCTGGGAGCTGCCCGAGTACATCCGCAGGGCCGAGAACGCGGGACTGTCGGCCTCCGCGTATCAGTTGCAGTACCAGAAACTCCTGTCGCGGCCGGTCCTGCTGGCGGCGATGGTGTTTCTCGCCGCAGCCTTCAGCCTGCGCTTCTTCCGCTTCGGCGGCGTGCAGAAAATGGTGCTCGGCGGCGTGGCGTCGGGCTTCGTGTTCTACGTTGCGACCAAGCTCGGCGACGATCTGAGCAAGGCGGAGCTGGTCAGCCCGCTGATCGCGGCATGGTCGCCCGTGCTGCTGACCGGAGTGGCCGGCATCGTCGCCCTTCTGCACCTGGAGGACGGCTAGATGACGCCGGCCTCCCGGACCACAGATCGGCGCAGGATCGCACGGCTCGTCCGCCGCGGCGCGCTCGGCTGCATGCTGCTTGCGATATTGGCCACTGCCTTGCCGCATGATGCACTCGCGCAGGCGACACCGCGGCTGCTGACGTTCCCGACGCGGCCGAAGCCGATCGTTCCGCAGGCGCGGCCCGCGAGCGACAACGCGCCGATGCTCCTGCAGGCGAACGAGATCAACTACGACTACGTCAACAAGCGCGTCTCCGCAGTCGGCAGCGTGCAGATCTATCACCAGGGCTCGACGGTCGAGGCGGACCGGGTGATCTACGACGAGAAGACCAAGCGCCTGCACGCAGAAGGCAACGTCCGCCTGACCGACGCCACCGGCCAGATCACCTACGGCGAGGTGATGAACCTGAGCGACGACTTCCGCGACGGCTTCGTCGACTCCCTGCGCGTCGAAACGCCCGAGCAGACCCGCGTCGCCGCCGCGCGCGCGGACCGCAGCAGCGGCACGTACACGGTGTTCCACAGCGGCGTCTACACCGCCTGCGAGCCCTGCAAGGACGATCCGAAAAAGCCGCCGCTCTGGCAGATCAAGGCGGCCCGGATCATCCACGACTCCGGCGAGAAGATGGTCTACTTCGAGAATGCGCAACTGGAATTCTTCGGAATGCCGATGGCGTATTTCCCGTACTTCTCGGCGCCCGACCCGACCGTGAAGCGCAAGTCCGGCTTCCTGCTGCCGCTTGCCGGCTACGACTCCATGTACGGCGTCGCGTTCCAGATGCCGTACTACTGGGCGATCGCGCCCGACTACGATTTCACGTTCACGCCGCGCATCATGTCCAGGCAAGGACTGCTGGCGAAGGGCGAATGGCGGCAGCGGCTGGAAAGCGGCTACTACAACATCATCCTGTCCGGCATCTACCAGATGGACAAGGATTACTTCCTCGACAAGTTCAAGGACCCGAACTATCCGAGCTACCGCGACTTCCGCGGCAGCGTGGAGTCGCGCGGCCGGTTTGCGATCACCGACAAGTGGAACTGGGGCTGGGACGCCCTGCTGCCGACCGACCCGCTGTACTATTCCGACTACGGGCTGGCGAGCTATCAGCGCTCGTCGAGAGACCTCCTGAACAACTTCACCGAGGGCGTCTCGCAGGTCTTCCTGACCGGCCAGGGCAACCGCAGCTACTTCGACGCCCGCAGCATCTATTACTACGGATTTTCGGTCGCCGACGTTCAGGCCCAGATTCCTGTGGTTCACCCCGTGGTGGACTACTTCCACACGTTCGAACGGCCGGTGCTCGGCGGCGAGCTCGGCTTCCGCACCAACCTGACAAGCCTGAGCCGCGACAAGGCGGCGTTCGATCCGATCACGACGCTCGGATCGAGCGTATGTGCGCCCTCGTCCGCCGATCCCGCGCAGAAAATCCCCGCCAACTGCCTTTTGCGCGGCATCCCCGGCCATTACTCCCGCTTTTCCGCCGAGGCGGAGTGGAAGCGGACCTTCACCGACCCGATCGGCCAGCAGTGGACCCCGTTCGCCAAGGTGCGCGGCGATGTTGCAGCGATTTCGATCGATAACCAGCCTGGCGTCTCGAACTACCTGGCGCCGGGAGACCGCACGGAATTCCGCGCGATGCCGACCGCCGGCCTCGAGTACCGCTACCCCTTCATCAACGTTCAGTCGTGGGGCACGCAGACCATCACGCCGATCGCCCAGGTGATCGTCCGTCCAAACGAAACCGGCATCGGCAAGTTCCCGAACGAGGACTCGCAGAGTCTCGTGTTCGACGACAGCAACCTGTTCAAGATCGACAAGTTCTCCGGCTGGGACCGCGTCGAAGGCGGCGGCCGCGCCAACGTCGGCCTGCAATACACCGCGCAGTTCAACCGCGCCGGTTTCTTCTCGGCGATGTTCGGTCAGTCCTATCAGTTGTTCGGCACCAACTCGTTCGCCGTCGGCGACGTGAGCAACACCGGGCTCGGCACCGGCCTCGACACCAACGTGTCCGACTATGTGGCGCGGGTGTCGTACCAGCCGGACCGCACCTACACGTTCAGCACCCGCTACCGGTTCGACCACGCGACCTTCGAGCTGAACCGGTTCGAGATCGAGGGCCGCGCGGCATACGACCGCATCACGGTATCCGTGATGTACGGCCAGTATGCCCCGCAGCCCCAGCTTGGCTTCCTCGACTGGCGGCAGGGCATTCTCGCCACCGCGTCGATCAAGATCGGCGCGAACTGGGTGGCGACAACCGCGCTCAACTACGACGTCGACGCCTCGAAATTCGTGAACACCCAGTTCGGCCTGGGCTATATCGACGATTGCTTCATCATCGCGATGAACTATATCACCGGCTATTCGTACACCCAGGCGAACACGGCTCCGCCCGTACTCGACCACCGGATCATGCTGACGGTCGCGCTCCGGACTCTCGGATCGACCGGAACGTCGCAGGGGCTTTCCAGCAACGGCGTGTTCGGGCAATAGCATAGCTCTGCGGATACGAGCGATCCGCACACCAGGGGGCATACGAAGCGCAGGGAATACAGCGATGCCTCGCACGTCCGCACTATCCGCCACGTTCCGCCGGCTCCTGGCTCTGGCCGCCTTCACCCTGTGTCTGACCGGCCCGTCGCAGGCGCAGAAGATCGCCGCGATCGTCAACGGCGATCCGATCACCGTTTTCGACGTCGAGCAGCGCACCAAGCTCACCCAGATCACGTCCCAGAGGCAGCCCTCCCGTCAGGAGGTCCTCAACGAGCTGGTCGAGGAAAAGCTCAAGCTACAGTTGCTGCGCCGCTACCAGATGCAGGGCATCGACCGCGAGGTCGACAACGCATTCAACAACATGGCGCGCAGGGGCGGGCTCAGCCCGTCGCAGCTCACCGAGCAACTGGCCAGGGCCGGCGTCTCGACGGGGACGCTGAGATCCAGGATCAAGGGCGAACTGATCTGGTCCCAGATCATCAGGGGCAAATTCCAGAGCAGCTTCCAGTTCACCGAGCGCGACATCATGGCCAAGATCGAGGCAAGCAACCCCGACGGAAAGGCCCAGGTCGGCTACGACTACACACTTCGGCCGATCCTGTTCATCGTCCCGAAAGGCTCGCCCGACTCCGCTCGCGTGGCGCGCCGCAACGAGGCCGAAGCGCTGCGCGCCCGCTTCGACAATTGCGACCAGGGAATCCGGATCGCGCGCGGCATGCGGCATGTCGCTGTCCGCTCGCCAACCACCAGGAGTTCCGCCGACCTGCCCCAGGCGCTGCGAGACATCCTCGACAAGACCGAAGTGGGCAAGCTGACGCCGCCGGAAATGACGGCGCAGGGCGTGGAAGTCTATGCCTTGTGCCGCAAGGAGATTTCGAGCGCCGAGAACACGCCGGAGAAGCGCAAGGTGCGCGAGGAGCTCGCGTCCGAACAGTTCCAGGCGAACTCCAGGCGGTTCATGAAGGAACTGCGCAGCCAGGCCATGATCGAGTATCGGTAACCGATGCGATGACAAAGCCTCTCGCCCTGACGCTGGGTGAGCCCGCGGGGATCGGGCCCGACATCACCTTGGCGGCGTGGCTGAGGCGCGGCGAACACAGATTACCGCCGTTTTATGTGCTCGGCGATCCGGACTGGCTGGCGCAACGTGCGTCAGGCCTCGGGCTGGATGTACCGATCGCGGCGGTCGAACCGCAGGAGGCGGCCGCGCAGTTCGCACGGGCGCTGCCGGTGGTCGCGCTTGATCGCCGGGCGACGGCGGAACCTGGAAAACCGGATGCGAGCAGCGGCCCCGTCGCCATCGCCTCGATCAACCGCGCCGTCGCCGACGTCATCGAGGGAACGGCGGCTGCCGTGGTCACCAATCCGATTGCGAAAAGCGTGCTCTACAAGTCCGGCTTCGCAGAGCCCGGGCACACCGAATATCTCGCCAGGAAATCGTTCGAGCTGACCGGAAACCCGGCCTGGCCGGTGATGATGCTGTGGTCGCCCGAGGTCGCGGTGGTGCCGGTGACCATACACATCCCTTACAAGGACGTGCCCGAACACCTGACCCGCGACCTGGTGTTCGAAACGGGAAGGGTCGTCGCGCACGATCTGAAACGGCGGTTCGGGATCGCCCGGCCGCGGCTCGCGGTCGCCGGACTCAATCCGCACGCCGGCGAAGACGGCACCATCGGCAAGGAGGACGCCAACGTCGTCGCCCCGGCGATCGAACGCCTGATCGCCGACGGCATCGACGCGCGGGGCCCGCTGGCCGCGGACTCCATGTTCCATGAAGCGGCACGGAAGACGTATGACGCCGCGCTTTGCATGTACCACGACCAGGCGCTGATCCCGATCAAGACCCTCGCCTTCGACCACGGCGTCAACGTCACGCTGGGCCTGCCCTTCATCCGCACCTCGCCCGATCACGGCACGGCATTCGACATCGCCGGCACCGGCAAGGCCAATCCCTCCAGCCTGATTGCCGCCCTGCGGCTGGCGGAGCGTCTGGCGGCGGCGGACTCCGCGGCTGCCGCCAATTCAGCGGCACGATGAGCGTTCCCGACGATCTGCCGCCGCTGCGCGACGTCATCTCCCGGCACGGACTCTCCGCAAAGCGATCGCTCGGCCAGAACTTCCTGCTCGATCTCAACCTCACCGGCCGGATCGCGCGTGCGGCCGGGCCGCTCGAAGGCGTCACGGTCCTCGAGATCGGACCGGGACCCGGCGGCCTGACGCGCGCGTTGCTCGCACACGGCGCGCGGCGCGTGATCGCGGTCGAGCGCGACGAACGGGCGATGGCGGCGCTCGGCGAAATCGCGGCGCGCCATCCGGACCGGCTCGACGTCGTCAACGCCGACGCGCTGAGCTTCGACGTCCGCCAATCTCTGCCGGAGCCCCCCGTCCGCATCGTCGCCAACCTGCCCTACAACATCGCCACGCCGTTGCTGATTTCCTGGCTGACCGGCGACTCCTGGCCGCCCTGGTACGATCGCATGGTGCTGATGTTCCAGCGCGAGGTGGCCGAGCGGATCGTGGCGCTGCCCGGCAGCAAGCCGTACGGGCGGCTGTCGGTCATGGCAGGGTGGCGCACACGGGCGAGAATCCTGTTCGACGTCAAACCGTCGGCATTCGTTCCGCCGCCGAAGGTGACCTCTTCGGTGGTCGAACTGGTCCCCCGCGCCGACGCGCTCGCCTGCAACCGGCCGCTGCTGGAGCGCGTCACGGCTGCCGCATTCGGCCAGCGCCGCAAGATGCTGCGGCAGAGCCTGAAGTCGCTCGGCACCGATCCGATCGCGCTGCTTTCCGAAGCCGGACTCGAACCGACCCGGCGCGCCGAAGAAATCTCCATCGAGGGCTTCGTCGCGCTGACCCGTGCGCTGGAGCGCGCTACAATCGCCTCATGACCAATCCGCTCCGCCGTCTCTCGCTCACCGCCTACGAAGCCCCGCTCTGCGAAACCGTGATCGATTGTCCGGCTCCGCAGGGCACCGAAGTGCTGGTCCGGATCGACCGCTGCGGGGTCTGCCATTCCGATCTGCACATGCAGGATGGCTACTTCCGGCTCGCGGACGGCAAGAACCTCGACGTGCGGGCCGGCCGCAGCCTTCCGTTCACCCT
>CAZGSW010000158.1:0-10664 GCA_964528635.1 uncultured Rhodoplanes sp.
GTCGGCGCAAGTCAAATGCGCGGCCGGCACCCCGTGGATGGCGGGGACAATCAGTCCGGCAGGATCAGCCGCCCGTCCTCCGTGAAGGCGAAACCCGGCGCGCGCACCACCTCCCAGACGTGCCCGTCCGGATCGGCGAAGTAGCCGCGATAGCCGCCATAATCGGTTGCCGACGGTTGCCGCAGGATTGTGGCTCCGGCCGCGACGGCGCGGGCGAAGGCCCGGTCCACCTCGTCGTCGGTCTCGCAGTTCCAGGCAAGACTCATGGCCCGGTACGGCGACACCGGATCGGCAGGCAGCGCCTCGTCCTCCGCCAGCAGCTCCCAGTGCCAGAGCGCCAGCACAACGCCTCCGGCATCGATGAACGCGACCTCGTCGCCGGTCTGGCGAAACTTCCGCTCGAAGCCGAGCGCCTCGTAGAACCGCAAGCTGCGCGCAAAATCGCGCACGCCGAGCGTCACCACCGTGATGCGGGCCTTGCCGGCCATCAGTTGAACAGGCTCAGTTGCTTCGCCCGCCGCTGCGGCGGCGCGAAATGGTCCGTCGACAGCGGTGTCCGTTCCCGGTTGAGCCCGGACTTGTCGCATGCCTTCTCGAACCGGCGCCCGACCATCCAGGCGTAGGGGCCCTCGCCCTTCATGCGGCGGCCGAAGGTGGAGTCGTAGTCCTTGCCGCCGCGCGTCTCGCGGATCAGCTTGAAGACGCGGGCGGCGCGATCCGGAAAGTGCGCCTGCAGCCACTCGTGGAACAGGTCGCGCACCTCCAGCGGAAGGCGGAGCAGGACGTAGCCCGCGCCCTTCACGCCGGCAAAGGCCGCCGCGTCGAGAATGCGCTCGATCTCCATGTCGTTGATCGCCGGGATCACCGGCGCCACCATGACAGAGGTCGGAATGCCGGCCCGCGAAAGCTGACGCAGCGCTTCGAGCCTGCGGCCCGGCGTCGCCGCCCGCGGCTCCATGATGCGCGCCAGCTTCGGGTCCAGCGTCGTCACGGAGATTGCAACCTTGGCAAGGTTGCGCTCGGCCATGCGCGCGAGAATATCGATATCGCGCAGGATCATCGCCGACTTTGTGACGATGCCGACCGGATGGCCGGCGCGCTCCAGCACCTCGAGGAGGCCGCGCATCACCTGATACTTGCGCTCGATCGGCTGGTACGGGTCGGTGTTGGTGCCGATCGCGATGGTGCGCGGCTGGTAGTTCGCCGCCGACAGTTCGCGTTCCAGCAGTTGCGGCGCATCCGGCTTGACGAACAGCCTGGACTCGAAGTCGAGCCCCGGAGACAGGCCGAGATAGGCATGGGTCGGCCGCGCGAAGCAGTAGACGCAGCCGTGCTCGCAGCCGCGATACGGATTGATCGAGCGGTCGAACGAAATGTCCGGCGATTCATTGCGGGTGATGATCTTGCGCGTCGCATCGACCGAAACCGTGGTCTGGAACGGCGGCAGTTCTTCCAGGCTCTCCCAGCCGTCGTCGAACGCAATGCGGGCGATCTGCTCATAGCGGCCCGACATGTTGGACAGGGTGCCGCGGCCACGGCGCCGCATCCGGTCGATCCCTATGGCGTCGGGCAAAAAGGACCCCACCGGCGCGGGTCGCGCCGTGGCCGGTGGGGTTCGAAGGGCAGTCGGGCTTGGCATGAAAGTAACGTAGTGCAGGATTTAGAACAAAACAAGAACATTCGCACGCAAAGGCCACAAATCCCGGTATTGTGAACCCAACGCGGTTCCCGCCTGTTGGTTCGTTGAACCGGCTCCGATACCGCAGACACAAACCTGACGGAGAACGCGATGAGAAAGTCGATTGCAATCGGATTGCTGACGGCCGCTGCCATGCTGCCGTTGTCACCCGCGCAAGCCTACGAAGGGCCGTGGTGCGCCTACATGATCGACGGGCGCGATTCCTACACCGGCCGTTGCGATCTCCCGAACTACGAGGCCTGCCGGGCCGAGATCGCCGCAACAGGCGGAACATGGTGCACGCAGAACCCGCGCTACCGCGGGCCTGCGGAAATGCCTGTCCGCGCCGGCAAGAAGAAGAAGCGTCCGGCGGGCTGATCCCTCAGCCATCCAGAGACAAGAGGTTTGCCATGAAGACGGGTCTGTTTGCCGCCGGTGCTTTCGCACTTCTCACGTTGTCGAGCGCGCAGCCGGCCAGCGCATACTACAACGGCCCCTGGTGCGCCTATGAGCGGCTCGGCAAGGGCGCGATCGGCAGCCGTTGCGACCTGCGCAGCTACGAAGCCTGCCGTGCGGTGATCGCAGCCACGCCCGGCACGTGGTGCACGGAGAATCCTCACTTCGTGGCTCAGCAGCAGCCGCTGCGCCAGAAGCACAAGCCGCAGCGCTATTACTGATCGCTGTAGCGGGTGCCGGAGGCTGCCTCTCGGGCGGCCCGCACCTTTGCTAAGCCGTCGCGCCCTTCGCCTTGGGCCGGCGCAGGTGCTCGTCGAGGCGCGGCATCAGCTCGACGAAATTGCAGGGCCGGTACCGGTAGTCGAACTGGTGCACCAGGATCTCGTCCCAGGCGTCGCGGCATGCGCCGGGCGATCCCGGCAGACAGAAGATGAACGTCGAGTTCGCAACGCCTGCGGTCGCACGCGATTGCACGGTCGACGAGCCGATCTTGGCGTGGCTGATCATGTGAAAGACGGTTGAGAAACCATCCATCCGCTTCTCGAACAGCGGCTCCGCCGCCTCCGGCGTCACGTCGCGGCCGGTGAAGCCGGTGCCGCCCGTCGTCACCACGACGTCGATTGCGGGATCGGCGATCCAGGCGCGCAACTGCTTGCGGATCGCCTCCACGTCGTCCTCGACGATCGCGCGGTCCGCCACCGCGTGCCCCGCCTTTTCGATCCGCTCGGCGAGCGTGGCGCCCGACTTGTCGTCGGCCATCACGCGCGTGTCGGAGACGGTGAGGACCGCGATCTTGAGCGGGATGAACTGGCGCGTCTGATCAATGCCGGGCATGACACTTCTAATATGGCATCCGTGGGTGTCCGCGAAAGCCTTGCACCGCGCCCTACACCTGACTGGCGAAGGTATTGCAGGACCGCACGCTGCCCGACTTCAAGCCGGTCATGAACCAGTGCTGCCGCTGCGCCGACGTTCCGTGGGTGAAGCTGTCGGGCACCACCCGCCCCTGCGCCTTGCGTTGCAGCATATCGTCGCCGATCGCGGATGCGGTCTGCAGCGCCGCCTCGACATCGCCGGGCTGAAGCACCCGCCACTTCTGCTCGGCGTGGTGCGCCCAGACGCCGCCGAAGCAGTCGGCCTGCAGTTCGACCCGGACCTGAATGCGGTTCGCCTGCACGCGATCGCCCGAGGCGCGCTGCGCCTGCTGCGCCTTGCCGAGGATGCCGAGCAGGTTCTGCACGTGATGGCCGACCTCGTGGGCGATCACGTAAGCCTGAGCGAACCGGCAGGCATCGCCGCTGCAACCGTGGAAGCGGCGCTCCAGATCGCGGAAGAACGAGGTATCGAGATACACCTCGCGGCTCGGCGGGCAATAGAACGGCCCCATCGCACTCTGCGCATATCCGCATGCCGATTGCGTCGCGCCGGAGAACATAACGAGCCGCGGCGCCCGGTAGGTCTGACCTTCCTTCTCGAAGATGTTCTTCCAAGTCACTTCGGTGCTGCCAAGCACGGCGGACACGAACTTGCCCATCTCGTCGGTTGGCGTGCCGGTCTGCCGCCGCGGGTTCTGGTACGGAACCTCCTGCTGCTGACCGCCGGAAAGAATTTCGGCGCCCTGCATCAACAGTCCCGGATCGATGCCGAGCGCCCAGCCGAGCAGACCGATCACGATGATGCTGCCGATGCCGAGACCGCCCGCGCGGCCGGGCATCCGCATGCCGCCGCCCGCTCCGCCGAAGCCGCCGTCGCCGCGCCGGTCCTCCACGTTGTCGCTTTGCGGCAGATCTTCCCAGCGCATGGCAGCTTCTCCGTCAGTGCCGGATACCGGTCGGCAATTCTTGCCGGGCGATCGCAAACGATTCAACCGAACTTTCGCGCAGCAACAAACAACTGCGTCGCTTTCGCCCGGTTCCGTGCAATGTTCCGTGCAATTGGAAAAACGTTATCGCGAAACCGGCCGCGACACCATCAACTGAATTTTTACCTTGGACGGGCATCTTGCGCGGCGTCGGTTTGTAGGTCCCGCGTCACCGACCGCGTCGCCTGAGTACCAGAGTTCTGAGTCATGGGTGTGTCGCGTCGCGGGGCGTCCTCTAGGGCGCCCCGCGTCAGTTTCGAAGCCGAAGCAGTCTCGTCCAAGAGCGCGAGAATCCTGATCGGCGATTGCGTTGCGGAAATGGCAAAATTGCCGGCCGCTTCGGTCGATCTCGTTTTTGCCGATCCGCCTTACAATCTGCAGCTTGCCGGCGATCTCAAGCGTCCCGACGACTCGAAGGTCGATGCGGTCGACGACGACTGGGACCAGTTCGCCAGCTTCAAGGCCTACGACGAATTTACCCGCGCATGGCTGCAGGCGGCGCGCCGCGTGCTCAAGCCGGCCGGCACGATCTGGGTGATCGGCTCCTATCACAACATCTTCCGGGTCGGCACCGTGATGCAGGACCTCGGATACTGGATCCTGAACGACGTGGTGTGGCGCAAGTCGAACCCGATGCCGAACTTCCGCGGCCGTCGCTTCACCAACGCGCATGAAACGCTGATCTGGGCAGCGCGCGACGCCAGCACCAAGGGCTACACGTTCAACTACGAAGCGCTGAAGGCCGGCAACGAGGACCTGCAGGTCCGCTCCGACTGGACCATTCCGCTGTGCACCGGCGAGGAACGTCTAAAGGGTAACGACGGCAAGAAGCTGCACCCCACCCAGAAGCCCCAGGCCCTGCTGGCGCGCGTCATCCTGTCGTCGTCGCGGCCTGACGATCTGGTGCTCGATCCGTTCAACGGCACCGGCACCACCGGCGCGGTGGCGCGCCATCTCGGCCGCCGCTACATCGGCATCGAGCGCGATCCGGCTTATGCCGCCGCCGCGCTGCGGCGGATCGAATCGGTCGAGCCGCTGGAGGCTCCCACGCTGGTTCCGTTCATGACCGCCCGGGAAGCGCCGCGCGTGCCGTTCTCCGCGCTTCTCGACCGCGGGCTGATTTCCGCCGGCGCGCGCCTGGTCGACGCCAAGAAGAAGCATCGCGCGCTGGTGCGCGCGGACGGCGCGGTCTCGCTCGGCCAGGCGGTCGGCTCGATCCACAAGATCGGCGCGCTGGCGCAAGGGCTGGAAGCCTGCAACGGCTGGGCGTTCTGGCACCTCGAGACCCCGAAGGGCCTCGTCTCCATCGACGCGCTTCGCGCCGAAATCCGCGCCCAGATGGCGGACACCTGACGCCGTCACCGGTCTTCACGTTCACCGGCTCATCGATCGCATCAGCCTCGCAGGCATCGCAGATGTCGGGGACGACAAGCGCGTCTTTTCCCCAGGCCTGAATTCGCCTGGTCAGAGTGCCGCGGCCCGCGACGTGCTAGGATGCGCGACGTACGGCCGGAGCGGTCCGACCGGATTTCGACAGCGAGGGCGCGATGGCTGCCGGATTGCCCGCGGACACGACAACGCTCCGCAAATACAGCAAATGGTTTCTGATCTACGGCGTCGTGATGATGCTGCTCGGTGTGGCCGCCATCGCGATGCCGACGCTGGCCACGCTCGCGGTCGAGTTCACGGTCGGATGGCTGCTGCTGATCGGAGGCGGCTTCGGGCTCGTGGCGGTGATTTCAAGCGGCCGCGACATGCCGGGCCACTGGTGGGACCTGCTCATCGCAATCGTCTGCGTGCTGGCAGGCCTCGCCTTGCTGGTGCGGCCAGCCGCCGGCACCGTCACGCTGACCATCCTGTTCACGGCCTACCTGCTGGCCGGCGGCATCGCCCGCATCGGCCTGGCATTCGGCTACCGCAACGAGCTTCCCGGTGCCTGGGGCTGGATGCTGCTGAGCGCACTGGTCGACATCGTGCTTGCGCTGGTCATCCTGTCCGGCATGCCCGGGACGGCCGTTTGGGTGCTCGGCGTGCTTGCCGGCATCAACATGCTGATGATGGGGTTCGCGATTGTCATGGCCGCAGTGGCGGTGCGCAATGCCGCGACGGCTTGAGCGTTGCCGCCTGCGCTTTGCGTGGCTGCCCCGCAGCCATTGCATCGCAAAAGCGGCGGATATGTCACTGACAGAACATGGCGAAGTGCTACCATTGCGCGTTGATTTTTTAGAGCGCTTCAAACCGGATTGGAGTCCGCTCGATACAGGAGGGCATCATGCCGATCGGATTGCCTGCTGACGCCGAGTCACTGCGCAGCCACAGCACCTGGTTCATCGTCTATGGCGTGTTGATGTGCCTGTTCGGATTGTTCGCGATTGTCCTGCCGGGTCTCGCGACTCTGGCGGTGGGACTGACCGTCGGCTGGCTGCTGCTGATCGGCGGCGCCTTCGGCATCATCGCGGTCATATCGTCGGGGCGCGCGGCGCCCGGCTTCTGGTGGAATCTGATCACCGCAATCGTCTGCGTGCTGGCCGGCCTGTCGCTTCTGATCCGCCCGCTCTCGGGCATCATCACTCTCACCATCATCCTCGCCGCCTATCTGCTGGCGAGCGGCGTCGGCCACATCATGGTGGCGATCGGCTACCGGAAGGAGATTCCCAACGCCTGGGCCTGGATGCTGATCACCGGCGTGATCGACATCGTTCTCGGCTTCATCATTATTTCCGGAATGCCGGGCACCGCGATCTGGGTGCTGGGCCTGCTGGTCGGCATCAACATGCTGATGACGGGCTTCGCCCTGATCATGGCTGCGGTTGCCGTGCGCAGGGCCGCCGCGGCCTGATCCCCGCTCTCGCGACCTTGCGCCCGGGCCTTATCCGCCGAGCGTCGCACCCTGCGTGTTGACGTAGAGCGCGTAGACCGAGTGTGTGGCCGCCATGAAAAGACGGTTGCGCTTGCGCCCGCCGAAGCAGACGTTGGCGCAGCGTTCGGGCAGATGGATGTGCCCGATCGGCTTGCCCTCGGGATTGAACACCCGGACACCGTCCATGTCCGCAGTCATGCCCCAGCCGCACCACAGGTTGCCGGCGGTGTCGACGCGGAAGCCGTCGGGCGTTTCGGTCTTGTCGCAGACGATCAGCTTGCGGCCGTTCGCAAGCGTTTCGCCACTGACGTCGAACACATAGATCGCCCGCTCGCCGGGCTGGCTTTCGATGACGTAGAGCTTGCTCTCGTCCGGCGAGAACGCAAGCCCGTTGGGACGGCGCACCAGACCGTCCGACACCACCGTGATCTTTCCGGTCTTGCCATCGATCCGGTAGACGCGCTGCGGCAACTCCTGCTCGCCGGTCTCGCCGTTCCAGTTGCCGTCGATACCGGCCGTCATGTCGGTGAACCAGATCGAGTCGTCCGATTTCACCACCACGTCATTGGGCGAACTGAAGCGCTTGCCCTCGAACCGGTCCGCAAGCACCGTGACTTTGCCGTCGTATTCCGTTCGGGTGACAAGACGGCCGTGCTCGGCGGTGACCAGCCGGCCCTGACGGTCGCGGGTGTTGCCGTTGGCGTAATTCGACGGCTTGCGGAAGACCGAGGTGGCGCCGGTTTCCTCGTCCCAGCGCATGATGCGGTTGTTCGGGATATCGCTCCAGAGCAAGCAGCGCGCGTCCGCAAAGTAGACCGGCCCTTCGGCCCAGCTATACCCTTGCGAAATCCGCTCCACGCTCGCCAGCAGCACTCTCAGCTTTTCAAAGCTCGGATCGAGCACTTTCACCGCCGGATCGGGCACCCGTTCGTTGAGCACGACGGGGGCATTCGCGGTAGGATACGCACTCTGGTACGCAGGCTGACTCATGGGGCCTCCCCGGATTATCCGGAGGCAGCATAGCAGGGCTGCGGCCGGTTCAAGCGTGCCGCGGCGATTGGGGGCCATGCTATAGTGCCGGTCTCAGGGCAGCCTGCAATTTCGTCTGGGAAGGATCGCTCCATGAACTCGATGGCCAAGACCTTCGATCGCGCCGCCGAAGACCTCGGCAACTCGATCCATCTCGAACACGTCAACGTCGCGATCCCGGATCAGAGGCTCGCATCGCTGTTCTATGGCGCCGGCCTCGGACTCACCCGCGATCCGTACCTGATGGTGATGGACGACAACATGTGGATGAACGTCGGCCGCAGCCAGTTCCATCTGCCGACCGGCAAGCCGCAGGTGCTGCGCGGCAAGACCGGCCTGGTGATCGAGGGCCGCGAGGGACTGCTCGAGCGGCTCAACCGCGTGAAGCCGAAGCTCGAAGGCACCAAATTCGCCTTCACCGAGCACAACGACTACGTCCAGGCGACTTGCCCGTGGGGCAACACCATCCGCGTCCACGAGCCGGATGCGGCCCGGTTCGGCCGCATTGCACTCGGCATTCCCTATGTGGAGTTCGACGTGCCGGTCGGCACCGCCAAAGGCATCGCGACATTCTACCAGAAGATGATCGATGTGCCCGCCGAAGTGGTGAACGGCGACGGCACCACGGCGAGGGTGACGGTGGGCAAGAACCAGCATCTTCTGTTCCGCGAGACCGACACGCCCCTGCCCGACTTCGACGAACACCACGTCCAGATCTATGTGGTGAACTTCTCCGGTCCGCACCGGCGATTGCTCGAGCGCGGGCTCGTCAACCGGGAGGACAACCAGTACCAGTACCGCTTCCGGGACATCGTCGACCTCGACACCGGAAAGCACCTGTTCACCATCGAGCATGAGGTGCGCAGCCTCACCCATCCGATGTGCCTGCGCACGCTCGTCAACCGCAATCCGGTGCAGACCGCCCGCAACTACTCGCACGGCCACGACGGCATCGCCTGGGCGATGGAGCCGATGCACTACGACGACCAGCGCGAGCGCATGCGGATGCAGCAGATGCAGGCGGCGGCAAAGGCGAACTGAGCGCGAAGTCCGAGCGCGAAAAGTAGGCCAGCGGCCCCGCTCGGGCCGGCATTGCGGTGCAACATACTTGCGGCTGCATGCACTCCGCGCGGCGTCTACCGGGTTGAATTATGCAATCAGCCCGCGCGAACGGGACCCGCCAGAGCCCGCCAATTCCTCTTTCGGTTGTACCCGATAAGACACCGTTAAGCGGTTGGCGGGTACATCAAATGACATACCAACGCACGTAGTGCCCGGACGATCAGAGGGCAGTCCGCCCGGCGCGCCGGGAACCGTGCGCAAAGGAGGGCCTCCCGTGAGTGCGGCCATTTCGCTGATCCCGGAACTCGAATCAGCCCTGAAAAGCGGCTCGTCCGAGAAGCGTCTGGCGACGCTGCGCAAGATGACCGACCTTTTCCTCAACGACGCCGACCGCCTCAACGAGGCGCAGATCGGCGTGTTCGACGACGTGCTGATCCACCTCATGCAGCGGATCGAGACCAAAGCTCTCGCTCAGTTGAGCACCACGCTCGCCCCCGTCGGCAACGCTCCGATCGAAGTGGTGCGACATCTCGCTCACAACGACGACATCGGCGTGGCCGGCCCGGTGCTGACCCGATCCGTGCGGCTGACCGAGGACGACCTGCTCTCGGTCGCCCGTTCCAAGGGACAAGGCCACCTGCTTGCGATCTCGCAGCGTCCCACGCTGTCGACCAACCTGACCGACACGCTGATCGAGCGCGGCAACGGTCCGGTGCACAACACGCTCGCCCGCAACGCCGGCGCCCGCTTCTCGGAGAGAGGCTATTCGGAACTGGTCAAAAAGTCGGCCGCCGACCCGACGCTGGCCGAGTCCCTCGGTCTGCGCCTCGATATTCCGATCAAACTGCTGCAGCAGTTGCTCGCGCGCGCGGGCGAAATGGTCCGCTCGCGCCTGCTGGCCGGCTCCTCACCCGAACGACGCTCGCAGATCGAGCGCGCACTGGTGGATGTCGTGACCGCGGTCGGCAAGGAGGCCGCCGGCCCCCGCGATTTCAGGAGCGCAGACACGCTGGTGGACACGCTTAACCGTCAGGGCAAGCTCAACGAAACCGTGCTGGCGCAGTTCGCGCGCGAGAACCAGTACGAGGAGGTGACCGCGACGCTGGCGCTGTTCTGCGGCGTCAAGACGGAGCTGATCGGCCAGCTCATGAAGAACATCAAGCACGACGGTGTCCTGATCGCATGCCGGGCGGCAAAGATGTCGTGGCTCACGACCAACATGATCATCCAGGCCCGGTTTCCCCATCACACCGTGCCAGCCCACGAGCTCGATGCCGCCAAGGACGCTTTCGCCAAGCTGTCCGAAGCCGCGGCGCAGCGGTCCATGCGTTTCATGATGGCGCAGGAAAGCGCCAAGCGGACCGGCATCGCGGTCGGGTTCTAGCCGCGCGCTTCAGGGGTTCACTTCGCCGCGGTCACCTGGATCTCGATCATCTTGGCGGGCGACTGCAGCCGCGCCTCGATGCAGGCGCGCGCGGGACCGGAGCCCACGATGTGGCCTATCTCAGGCGGCAGCGTGAGTGATGAGCGGTTCGATCTTGTCGAGTTTCTTGCCGATCTGACGCCTGGCGATCTCCACGTCGTATCGGTTCTGAAGATTCATCCAGAGCTGCGCTGAAGTACCAAGCGCTTTGCCGAGACGAAGCGCGGTATCCGCCGTAATCCCGGTCGTTTCCGCTACGATGCGTTCGATGCGCGTGCGCGGCAGGCCGCACCGC
>CAZGSW010000159.1:0-10518 GCA_964528635.1 uncultured Rhodoplanes sp.
CTAATCCGGCCTTCTGTTCGAACTCCATCGGGCTCAGATATCCGATCGTAGAGTGCCTGCGCTTCGGATTGTAGAAGCGCTCAATGCAATCGAACACATCGGCTATGGCTTCGTCCCTGGTGCGATACAGTTTGCGCGCGATCCGTTCGGTCTTGAGCGAGGAGAAGAAGCTTTCCGTCGCCGCGTTGTCCCAGACGTTGCCTGACCGGCTCATCGAGCAGACGACGCCGTTGTCGGCCATCAGTCGCTGGAACTGTTCGCTGCTATATTGGGGTCGCCAGGCAGAGCTCATAAGAGACGCGTTGACGAGCCTTGCATTTATAGGCCTAGATGATGGGTGACAGCTGCAAAGGTCGAAGACCTGCCGAGTGGCGGTAGTGGCAATCGGAGAGCTTATGGAAATCGCGCTTTACTACACCCCCATCACCTGTGCACTCGCGCCGTACATTACTCTCACCGAAGCCGGTGCGAAGTTTGAGGTCCGGCCAATCAATTTCAAGAAAAATCAGCACAACTCGCCCGAGTACCTAAAGATCAATCCCAAGCACAAAGTGCCGCTGTTGATCGTCGACGGAAAGGTGCTGAGCGAAAGCATTGCGATCCAAACTTGGATTGCGCGTGCCTTCCCGCGAAGTAAGCTGCTGCCGGCCGACCCGTGGGAAGAATTGCAGGCCATGTCACTGATGTCGTGGTGCTCGGGGGGTATCCATCCGTTCTTGACGCGTATCAATTTTCCGCCGCGAATCTGCGACGTGCCCGGCACCGAAGAGAGTGTGAAGAAGCTTGCTATTGCGAACCTGATGGAGTTGTTCAAGATTGCCGATGATCTCCTCGCTGGCCGCGAGTTTTTCTTCGACCACTTCACGGCGCCGGATGCTCATTTCTTTTGGTGTCAACGGCGTGCGCGGCAATTCGATCTCGATCTGTCTGACTTCAAGCACTGCGTGGCGCATTTCGATCGCATGATGCAACGGCCGAGCGTTCAGCAGCTGCTGGTCTTTGAGAAATCAGTTCAGGACGAGTTCGCCAAGGCGGCCTGAGCCGGGAGTTCTTAGCGAGTCCATTCTTGTTCAAGCTCCACCGCTGCCCAGGCCGTTGTTCTACGGCTCGCAAGAAAAAGCGCAACTACTTCTTGAAAGCGTTCGCTTTCGCGCCCCATCCGTCCATGCAAAGTCGAAGCGCCCGTTCGAGACGGGTCATGCCAGCGGATACACTCGGCTCTTTGGTCATGAGCCAGCGCCGGAGTTCAACCTGGAAAATGCAGAATGCAATCCAGCCTGCGAATTCGGGCTCCTCTTTGAGGACGATGGAATTTTGCTCCATTGCCCGCCTGACGATCCTGCCGACAAGCTGGATGTTGCGCTCCCGGGTTCTTTGAAAGCGCTGCGCCTGCTGACCAGAGTCGTAAAAAGTCATTTCCCGCAGAAGCAATCGAGAAAGGGCAGGCTGCTTCGCGTAGAAGCGATAGTGCTGTCGAAAGATGGAAAGCATGTTCTGTAGACACGAAGCGCGTTCGGAAACGCCCGCTTCGCAGCGGGTGGTGACTGCTTCGAGTTCGTCGTTGGCAACCAGGAACAACAGGTCGCGCTTGTTCTCGGCATAGGTGAATACAGTGCCGATGCCAACGCCGGCTCTAACGGCGATTTCGCGTGTCGTGGTTTCGTCGTATCCCTTCTCGATGAACAATTCGCGGGTCGCGTCGCGAATGCGCTGAAGCTTGTCAAGTTTGTTCTTTTCGCGCTGGCCGACGAGTTGAAGCGGGGTTTGAATTTGCATGCTGTCCCTGTGCCTTGCGCTCAAATTAGTGCGCTTGATGCCGTGAAGCGAGGGTTAGTTGCAAGCCCGCCCAAAAGCCAATTCGCCAGCTGCTTGACTCAGTAATGAGCGCGCTCAATTATGACTACAGTCAAAACTGAGCGCTGACGGACTGCGCGCGCGATCCGGCACTCCGTCAGTTCGCCCATGGAAAAGGGTCTTTGCCCATGTCACCAGCCAACGGCTCCAATGCGCTAGTGCAATCGCCGGAAAAGCCAGGCTCGGGCTACGACCGCGAGCCCACGCATGCGTCAATGGCGCGCGATCTCGACGTCATGGTGCCGATGCGTGACGGCATCAGCATCTGCGTCGACGTCTACCGCCCTGACTCGCCGGGGAAATTCCCGGCCTTGCTGGCTTTTGCCATCTACAACAAGGATTTTCAGGGGCCGGACATGGCAGAAGCCCTGCCACCACAGCCGGCGTGGTCGCCGCTCTGGACCGGCCCGCTGGAAGCGGGAGACACCAAATTCTTCGTGTCGCGCGGTTACATCCATGTCATCGGCTCGCCGCGAGGCGTCGGCAAATCCGAGGGCGGCGGCTCACGGGAGTGGGACTGCTACGATCTGATCGAGTGGATTGCCGCTCAGCCGTGGTGCGACGGCAACGTCGGCATGGTGGGGATTTCGGGGTTCGGCGCCGAGCAGCTGGCGGTCGCAAAAAAGCAGCCTCCGCACCTGAAGGCGATATTTCCGTTCGACTCGCGCGGCGCTTACGGCGAACTGGGAGGGTTCCGCGACGAGTATCCCGGCGGTGTGCTTCACCTTTTCCGATACCTCGTCGGACACTTTTCGGCGATGCATCAGCACAAGGGCCCGCCGGGAGAACTGGCCCCTGACCGGGACAAGCTCTGGCGCGATGCCATGAACAATCCCGACTATAAAATGTATCCTCACGTCTACAATCTGATCGCACAAAAGGGGCAGCACATGCCCCCCTATTACAATCTGCTCGTCGATCCTTACGACAACGAAGCTGCGGTAAAGAAAAGCGAAGCCGAGTTCAGCCAGATCAAGGTGCCAACCTATACGGGGTCGGGCTGGTACGGGTACACCTACAAGACCCATCTCAATGGTTGCCAGCACTGGTATCGCAACATCGAAGCTCCGAAGAAGCTCCTGCTGGCGGGACCGGCGCACGTCGAGCGGCCCTATCACACATTCCACGACGAGGTGCTGCGGTGGAATGACCATTGGCTCAAGGGCATCGACACAGGAATAACTCAAGAGCCTCCTGTCAAATACTGGATAATGGGGGCGAACGAGTGGCGTACCGCCACCGACTGGCCGGTACCCGAAACGCAGTGGACCAAGCTCTACTTGTCGAGTTGGGAGCGGCTCATCCCTGATACCCCGGCAGCATCTAGCGCCAGCGAAGTTCTGCCGCCGGATGCCTTCGTCCAGATGCCACCCACCCAGACGAACGCGATTCAGCGTTTGCGCTACATGACCGACCCACTTCCTCAGGATGTACTGGTCGCGGGCCCGATCGTCGTCACATTGTTCGCGTCGATCGACCAGGAAGACACGAACTGGATTGTCGTATTGAAAGACGTCGGCCCGGACGTTTCAGTCATGAGCGTCCGCGAAGGCGAACGAGAGGTTCCGAAAGGGCTGCACGAAAGGGAGATCACGCGGGGATGGCTCAAGGCGTCGCACCGTGCGATCGATAAATCGCGCTCGAAACCGTGGTGGCCGTGGCATCCGCTCACACGTGAGGCGCAAAAGCCGGTCACGCCAGATCAGATCGAAGAGTATCAAATCGAAGTCATGGCGACGGCAAATCTGTTCCGCAAAGGACACCGCATCTGCCTGGACATCACAAGCATGGATATTCCAACGGGAGTTGCGGGCGCAACGAATGCCGAGTACGTGCCCTACCATATCTGCTCAAGCAAGACGGTTCTTCACAAGGTCTACCACGACCGCAAGCGCCCATCGCACCTGCTCCTGCCGGTCATCCCGCAGTAGGGATCCGCTGGCAACCGTTCTCGAATCTGCCGGTCCGGAGCTACAAGCGAAACAGCTTTTCGGCATTGCTGTGAGCGATGCGGTCACGATCCTCCTCGCCCAGCGAGAGTTGTTGAAGAAACGTCCGAGCTTCCGCCATCGATCCGAATGGATAGTCCACCGAGAACATGATGCGCTCGACGCCGACTTCCTGAAGCAGGTTCTGGAATGTCGCCGGAAAATTGAAACCGCCGAATGTGTAATGCACGTTGCCACGAAGATATTCGGCAAGCGAACGTTCAAGTTTGGTCGTTTCCTTCGGCAAGTTCTTGTCCAGCCGCGGCAGCATGAAGGGAATGCCTTCGCCCAAATGGCCGACAACAACCTGGAGCTTGGGGTACCGGTCGAAAACGCCGCCGAGAATCATGCGCAGAAGATGCGTTGCCGTCTCGATGTGCCAGCCCCAGCCCGCCGTTGCAAAGAGCGCGGTCACCGGAGCCGCAAAGCCCCCGTATGATGCATCGACAACGGCCTTCGGCGGCACAGTGGGATGCAGATAGATCGGAGCTTCGATCGCCTCGGCGCATTCCAGGATCGGCCGAAAAAATGCATCGTCCAGATAGCGCCCCTGGACGTGCCCGTTGACAAGAGTGCCAGCGAAGTTCTGCTTTTTGACCCGGCGCTCCAGTTCCAAAGCTGCCTTGTCAGGCGTCGAGGTGGGTAGCGCCGCGAAGGCGGAAAAGCGGTCGGGATGCCTGCCCATCGCGTCGGCGACAAAGTCGTTGGACTCCGCGGCCAAAGCGATCTGGTCAGCCGGTGACGCCTGCTCGACCCCAGGCGAATTGAGCGATAGCACCTGCACGTCAATGCCGCAGGCATCCATCTCGGCGATGCGCCGGCTGCCAATCTCCTGCAATTGCGAGAATATCTCGGCGCCACGGGTCCCGCGGCCGCGGATCTGAGCCAGGAATTCTTTGCCCGGACCTGCCACGAACCCGGGACTGACAAAGTGCTCTTCCAGCGCAATGGTTTTCATCGGCGATTGGCCTTTCAGCTTGCAGGGGAACGCGGTCTCATGCGGAGCAGCGACAGTCGGCCGCAAAAAATGAGCTTGCTCATCTTTGAGCTTGGTCAGTAATATAGCATGAAGCTGGACAAGGGCTTCGGCTGAAAAAAGTTAAAACCGGGAGGAAGGGATGGCTCGCACCCAAACCAGCGGAGTTCTTGCCGCATATACCGCTGCTCTTTGTTTGTTGTCTTTTGGCGAAGTCGTCGCCCAGCAATTTCCCAACCGGGCCGTGACCATCGTGGCGCCTACCACGCCGGGATCGTTGCCAGATGTGATCGCTCGCGGCATCGGCCAGCAACTGTCGACCAAGTGGCAGCAGCCGGTGGTCGTGGAAAATCGGGCCGGTGGTGCATACTCAATCGCCGCATCGGCGGTGTCTAATGCGGCTGCGGACGGCTACACTGTCTTGTTGGGCGAGTCAGGATTTTTCACGACCCAGCCCCATCTATCGAAACGCCTGGCATCTGTGCCGGCCGACTTCATCCCCGTGAGCGGCGTGGCCAGCATCCCAACCGCCATGGTCGCGCATCCCAAAATCCAGGCGGAATCCATCAAGGATCTCGTCGCGCTGGCGAAAACGAAACCAGGCACCTTGAATTACGGAACGCCTGGCCCGGGCACGGCACCCCATCTGGGAATGCTGCTTTTCGAACAGATGGCTCAGGTGAAGCTCGCACCCGTTCACTATCGTGGCGTTTCGCCGGTGGTGAACGACTTGATCGCCGGCCATATCCAGCTGGCACTCATAGGCCCCACTATCGCTCTGCCTGCATTCAAGGCCGGCTCCGTCCGAATTCTGGGCGTGGGCGGCACGAAATCGATGCCGCAGTTGGAAGGCGTCCAGCCGATAGCTGACGCCGTACCCGGCTTCGAAATGAGCGTGTCGTTCTCGATCTTCATGCGTGCTGGAACACCGCAGGCGATCGTCAACAAGATCAACGCCAGCGTGCAAGAGGTCGTGCGCGATCCGGCGTTTCAGAAGCAGTTTCTGGATCCGCAGGCATTGCAACCGATGCTGGGCACGCAGCAGGACATCGCGCGCACAATGAAAGCGGATTCGGACAAATGGGCGAAACTCATTCGCGAGACGAACCTCCAGATTGAGTAACGCTATCCGTGGATAGCCTGTTGGTTCGATGGGGCAGGGGGTTGGAGAAAGATCACGATGGAATTCAGGAAAACCAGACGCATCGTTACAGGGCATGACGCTAGTGGCAAAGCCGTGGTCTTGTTTGACCACGAGATGCCGCCGAAGCAGCGCAACGCGGGCGGCAACGCCGTTTCAATGCTATGGGTGACCGACGAGTGTCCGGTCAACGTCGATGGCACAGGCGACCGCGGCGACAAGGCTACCGGCGTACCGCCGCCCGCCGGGGGCACCATCTTCCGCATCGTCGACTTCCCCCCGACAAAGCCGGCCGAAGGCCATGTCGATCACGACAAAATTCTGACTGCGATGGGGATCGATCCCGCGACGCAGGGATACATGCGTCACGCCAATACTCACCGCACCAGAAGCATCGACTATGCGATCGTTCTCGAGGGCGAGATCGACATGCTATTGGATGATACGCAAATTCGCGTCAAGGCCGGCGACACTCTCGTTCAGCAAGGCACGAATCACGCATGGGTCAACAACAGCGGCGCGAACTGCCGCGTCGCTTTTATCTTGATCGATGCCGCCCACCCAAAGGCTTGGAAAGAGTCTTGGAAGCCCTAGCGATCGTGCTTTCGTCAGGTTCATGGGTTCAGATGGACAAGTCCCACAGATGAGAAGCGCAGTTCGCGGCGTCCGCAGCATCGAACTCGAAATGAAGGACCTGCCGCTCGCCGTCAGCTTTTTCACGGGGGTCTGGAACCTCATGGAGTCGGCCAAAGCTCACGGGGCTATCTATTTTCGCGGTACAGGGTCGTATCACCACATCCTCGCGCTGCATGGGGGGCAAGAGGGCACGGCTGTGCGCCGGGTGGTTTTCGATGCCAGCGACCGCATGGCCGTGGATGCATTGCACCGGCAGATCAATTCGCGCGTGAGGGTGTGCTGCGCGCCGGGCGTCTTTGACGCCGCCGGAGGCGGCTACGGGTTCGACTTCGTCGATGCAGAGGGACGCTGCTTTGGCGTCGTCTGCGACGTGGCTGATCACGCGGATGCAGGTGACGTCAAGGACCGACCGCGCAAGATCGCACACGTCAATCTCAATGCCACCGATGTCGGCAACACGAACGCCTTTCTCACGGCGAATCTCGGGTTCAACCTGATCGACCAGTCCGGTCCCTTGTCGTTTCTTCATTGCGACAACAGCGACCATAGTTCGATTGTCGTCTGCGGTGCGTCGAAAGCCACCATCAATCACATTGCGTTTGAATTGCCTGATCTCGAATCCGTCATGCGTGGAGCAGGGAGGATGCGAGACGCCGGATATCCGATCGAATGGGGGCCCGGACGCCACGGCGCCGGGAACAATGTATTCGCCTACTTTGCGGGGCCAGAAGAGATTCCGCTCGAATACACCTCCGATGTCCTGCAGGTGGACGACAGCTACGTTCCTCGCGGGCCGGATTACTGGAAATGGCCGCCAGGCCGGATGGATCAATGGGGCATTACCGCCCCTCACACCCAGCGCTGGAAACGCATCCAAGACATGCTCTGCTTTCGGCGTCAGGCAGTTTGAGCGCCCGGCGATACACATAAACAAAGTGACGGGAGGAGAAAATCATGAAGGTCATGTTGGCAAGATACAGTTTCGTCCTTGGATTGGGCGGTCTGCTCTCGGCGATGCAGCCTGCCATGGCGCAGGACTGGCCGACCAGGCCGATCACAGCCATATCGCCGTTTGGTCCAGGCACGTCGCTTGAAGCCGCTGCCCGTCCAGTGTTCGAACCGATGGCACGCGAACTCGGACAACCGATTGTAATCGAGCATCGCCCCGGCGCAGGCAGCACGACGGGCGCGGCTGCCGCGGCGCGCGCGGCACCCGATGGCTACACCTTGCTGCTGCATTCATCGTCATTGACGATCGCGCATTCGATATACAAGAACCGCAGCTATGACACCGTTCAGGATTTTATCCCAATCGTTGCGTTCGGCGTTCAGCCTTATGTTCTCGTCGTCGCGCCTTCGAAGGGACTGAAGTCCGTGGCAGACTTGATTTCTGCGGCAAAGGCCAAGCCAGGCAGCATGAATTATGCCTCTCTGGGCGTCGGAAGCGCACCGCACGTCGCCGCCGAGCGGTTTCGCCTTAGTGCCGGGATTGAAGCTCAGAACGTGTCCTTCCGCGGGCCGCCGGAAGCCTTGACGGAGACAGTGACGGGCAGAATCGATTTCTATTTCATACCGCTGGGCAGCGCATTGTCGCTGATCAAGGACGGCAAACTCACCCCCCTCGCTGTCAGCACGGCACAGCGCTCGAGCAAGTTGCCAGATGTCCCGACGATCAGGGAGGCCGGCCTGCAGGATAGCGGTTTTGAGCTTTGGATTGGCCTGTTCGCGCCCGCAAAGACGCCGGCAGCGGTCGTTGCTAAGCTGCACGCTGCCGCACAGAAGGCGATGCAGGAGGACAAGGTGAAGCAGCGCCTGGATTCGCTAGGCCTGTCACCCATGCCAATGACACAAAAACAGTTCTCCGAATATTTCCGGAAAGACATTGAGGACACGGCCTCCGTGATTGAAAAGGCAAAAATTCGGATTCCGTGACGTGTTGGCCTGCGCGTTTAGCAACAATCGCCGTGAATGATAGGTTCGGGAGGACAGATGATTAGCAACGGTCGACGCGCTTTACTCGCTCTGTTCGTATCGATGAACGTGGCGTTTTTGGCAGGCAATGCGGAGGCGCAAG
The DNA here is from genome assembly GCA_964528635.1 of uncultured Rhodoplanes sp. Classification (GTDB taxonomy): domain Bacteria; phylum Pseudomonadota; class Alphaproteobacteria; order Rhizobiales; family Xanthobacteraceae; genus Z2-YC6860. Next base: position 8,670 of record CAZGSW010000159.1, read on the forward strand.
CGTATCCCGATCGTCCGGTATCGTTGGTCGTCGCGGTAGCGGCTGGGGGATTGACTGACGTTTTGACGCGCGCCGTGGCCCAGCGACTCTCAGAGAAGTGGGGCCAGCCGGTGATCGTCGAAAACCGCCCTGGTGGCGGGTATCAGGTCGGCGCCCGGTCTGTGCTCTCGGCGCCGTCGGATGGCTATACGCTTTTCACCGCAGGCAATGGGCTGATCACCATTGCCCCCCATTTGTACAAGAAGAAAAAATTGACTTACGAAGTGGACGACTTTGTCCCAGTCGCCGATCTTGGCGGCATTCCGCAGGCATTGTTGACCAGTCCAACCTTTCCCGCGAAATCCATCAACGAGTTGATCGCCCTCGCGAAGGAAAAGCCGCGCGTGATCACCTACGGCGCTTCCGGACCCGGCACCAGTCCCCATATGGCGATGCTGCTTCTGGAGAGTCTGACCGGAATTCAACTTACCGCGGTTCACTATCGCGGGATCGGACCTGCCGTGACCGATTTGATGAGCGGCCAGATCAATCTCCTTGCGATCGGTCCGACCATTGCGCTTCCTTCGTACCGTGCGGGAAAACTGGGCATGATAGGGGTCGGATCGCTCAAGCCCGTTCCGGGTCTGGAGGGAGTTCCTCCTGTCGCGGATTCCGTGCCCGGGTTTGAAGCGTTGACTTCCTTTGGGTTGTTTGCTCGCGCCGGTACGCCAGATGACGTCGTTTCGAAAATCAACAAGGATGTCCGGGATGTTCTAGGCAATCCGGAATTCAAGAAGAAGTTCTTGGAGCCGAACCTCATCCAGGCCAGGCTTTGGTCGCCCGGTGAATTTTCCCAGAGCCTGCAAAATGAATCTAACGCATGGAAAAAGGTTGTCGATAAGACAGGGTTGAATTTGGATTAGGACGGCAAGCTACAAGACGCAGTTCGTTCCTGCCCATGTCCCGCTCGTTCAAGTAGGCTGGCGCGGCAGTGCGGCATTTCCGGTGATGGTGAGGGAGTGGCCTTTGGAGGAGGCATGTCGGTCGGGTCTTCAGTAAGTGCTATATTGAAAACTCGCCTTGATAGTGGTTTAGACTCCGAAATGCCCAAAGAGCGTTTGACTTGTACCGTCACGGTCCGCTCCATAGAGCGGATGCTGGCTGTTTTGCAGGCGTTGAACCGACAACCCGTTTCGTCCGTCGGTTACCTTCGCGATGTGACGGGCCTACCAAAGCCGACGCTGGTCCGTATCCTGCGCACACTTGTTCGGGCCGGATATCTCACGAATGACCCGCGGCAGGCGGGCTACCAGTTGACGTCCCTCGTGACTTCCTTGAGCTGTGGCTATCACGGCGATCCCCTGGTCGTGGAATCTGGGAGGCTTTGGGCCATCAACCTGACCCGGCAATTGAAGTGGCCGGTCTCGACCGCCGTTTTCGACGGTTTGGAAAGTATCGCTTACTGAATTCTCATAATTGAAACGATCTATTTGAAGAAATCGACGATGGATCAATGCGTTGCTCGAAGGAGATTCTAGTCTCGAATACCGGTCAGAAATTGTCGACCGCGGGCGACGACGGTGGTACACACGATCCATCTGACTACTCGCTAAAGCCTTGATTTCATTGAGCTGATGCAGTCGCAGGGACAATCCGCCCCTGGGCACCAATCTCCTGCATCCGCCATGCTGCCGCAGCGATGCCGCGCTCCTCCTACAGCTTCTTCTCGAAGCAGCTCGTGCTGCCCGGCGGCGACTCGACGGCGGCGCGCACCAGTGCTCCTGCTTCGAAGAGCTGGTTCCTATGCAGGAAGGTCTTCACGAGGTTGACCAGCTCCGGGCTGGTCACCTCGATGGCTTGATCGAACCGG
>CAZGSW010000160.1:0-4402 GCA_964528635.1 uncultured Rhodoplanes sp.
AGCGGGACGTGCCGTCCGGCATCACTCCCTGGCCCTGGGTAGCGCGGATCGCCGTGCAGAGATTCGTCTTGCGGGAGAGACACGAAGGACACTGCCGGCATTCCGGCGTGTAAAGCGGAATGACGTGATCGCCCGGCTTCAGCGTGGTGACGCCTTCGCCGACCTCGCGCACGATGCCGGCGCCCTCATGCCCGAGGATCGCGGGAAAAATGCCCTCGGGGTCCGCGCCCGACAGCGTGTAGGCGTCGGTGTGGCAGACGCCGGTCGCCTTGATTTCGACCAGCACCTCGCCGGCCTTCGGCCCCTCGATGTCGATGGTCTCGATGGTGAGCGGTTGGGCGGCCTTCCAGGCGACGGCGGCGCGGGTTTTCATCTGTGTTCTCCAGACAACTGGGCCAAGGCGCGATGGCTTATCGTCGAATCGTCATTGCGTCCGGGCTCGTTTGGTTCGAGCGCGATCCTTTCCGGAAACCGGCAGACACCTTTCAGGACCGGGCTTTAGCGGCCTAGCACACTCCGGATGTCTCAGGCGAGTATCGGCGCCCCCGCGCAAGCGGTTTGCATGACGCCGACACGGACTCGTTCCGGGCGCTACATCAGCGCGGCGTTGAGCCACAGGTGGGTCGCAATGCTCGCGATGTAGCCGAGCGCGATCGCCCAGGCCCAGCGCAGGTGGTTGAAGAATGTGTAGTGGTTGCGAACCAGCCCCATCAGCGCCACACCCGCCGCCGTGCCGATCGACACCAGGCTGCCGCCGACGCCGGTGCTGAGCGTCACCAGCATCCACTGGCCGCTCGACATCTCGGGGTTCATGGTGAGCACGGCGAACATCAACGGGATGTTGTCGAATGCCGCGCCGAGAATGCCGATCGCGATGTTGGCGAAGGTCGGTCCCAGGCCACCGTAGAGATGGTTCGACACCAGCGTGAGATAGCCGGCGACGCCAAGTCCGGCGACGGCAAAGATGATGCCGAAGAAGAACAGCAGCGTGTCCCACTCCATCCGCCCGATCTCCCGGAAGGAGTCGAACGCGAGGTCACGGTCGTCACGGCGGCGCCCGATCCGCTGGAGGATGTAGCTGTACATCTGCAGGTATCCGAGACCGAGCATCATCCCGAGCGCCGGCGGCAGGTCGAGAAAGGTCTTGAAGGAGATGGCTGTGGCGATGGTCGCGAGAAACAGCCCGACCACCACGCCCGCGCCGCGCTTGAGCGTGACCGTGGACCGCCACGGCTCCGGCCTGCCTTTCGGCACGCCGAAATGCATGAGCATAGCCGGGACCAGGAAGTTCACGAGCGACGGCAGGAAGAGGTGGAAGAACTCGAGGAACTCGAGCTTGCCCTTCTGCCAGACCATCAGGGACGTGATGTCCCCGAACGGCGAGTAAACGCCGCCGGCATTGGCTGCCACCACGATGATGATGCAGCCCATGACGATGAAACGGTAGTTTCCGACTCCGACGGCCACCACCACGGCACCCATGACGAGCGCAGTGGTGAGGTTGTCGATCACGGGACAGCCGAAGAAGGCGAGCCCCCCGATCATCCAGAAAAGCTGCCGGTAGGTGAGCCCCAGGTTGACCAGCTTGACCCGCAGGGCATCGAACACGCGCCGCTCCTGCATCGTGTTCACGTACGTGATGGCCACGATAAGGAACAGCATCAGTTCGCCGTAGTCGAGGATCACGTGCTTGGCGGCGGCCTCGAGCACGGCGCTCTGGCCATTTGCGGTATAGACAATGCCGAGAAGCGCCCAGATGAGACCCGCCGCCATGACGACGGGCTTCGACTTGCGGAGCTGGATGACCTCCTCGACGGCCACGAAGCCGTAGGCAACGAAGAAGATCGCGAGCGCAAGATACCCGACGGGATGTTGCGTCAGGTCGATCCGGGAGGAGGCTTCTAGCGCGTAAAGCGGTGAGGGAGCGATGGCGATGAGGGTAAAAATCAAGGCAGACAGAAGCCCTGGCCGTCTGTGCGGTCCCGTCATCGCTTTTCCGTATTGGGTAGTCGCAGCCCCACAGGCATTTTGACCGAGAAGCCTGCAACACTGCAACTGCATATTACAGAAGCAGCGAAGGCGTCGGGAGCCGCCAGCAGGCTCATGGTGCGCTGCCGCGATTGTGTCCGCCAGATCGCGCGGGACGGGCGGCCGCTGTGCAAATGCTGGCGCGGAGGGCTACGGCTGCCACGCCGCCGTCTGGTCGCGCGACCGGACCATGCTGCTGCCGCCGGCGGCGTCGACGACCTTAAGCAACGCGCGCAACGCCTCCGGCACGCCCTTGCGAGAGTGCGACGAGATGAGCAGGGGTGCCTTCTTCGATGCTCTCTTGAGCCGTGCCGCCTGCTGCTTGATCTCCTCCGGCGTCATGGAATCGATCTTGGTCAGTGCCACGATCTCCGGCTTCTCGGCGAGCCCCTGGCCGTAGGCATCGAGTTCGGCGCGAACGGTCTTGTAGTCCTGGCCGGCGTGGCCGCCGGTGCCGTCGACCAGATGCAGCAGCACGCGGCAGCGCTCGATATGGCCGAGGAAGCGGTCGCCCAGCCCGGTGCCTTCGTGTGCACCCTCGATCAGACCGGGAATGTCGGCCAGCACGAACTCGCGGCCGTCGCTTTCCACCACGCCGAGCTGCGCGTGCAGCGTGGTGAAAGGATAGTCGGCGATCTTCGGTCGCGCCGCGCTGGTGGCGGCGAGGAAGGTGGATTTGCCCGCGTTGGGGAGGCCGACGATGCCGGCGTCCGCGATCAGCTTGAGCCGCAGCCAGATCCACCGCTCCTCGCCGGGCTGGCCCGGGTTGGCATGGCGCGGCGCGCGGTTGGTCGACGTTTTGAAGTGGGCGTTGCCGAACCCGCCGTTGCCGCCCTGCGCCAGCATCACACGCTCGCCAAGCCGGGTCAGGTCGGCGATCAGCGTTTCCTTGTCCTCGTCGTAGATCTGGGTGCCGACCGGAACCTTGAGCACGACGTCGGCGCCCGCGGCGCCGTGGCGGTCCTTGCCCTGGCCGGGGACGCCGGGCCGTGCCTTGAAATGCTGCTGATAGCGGTAGTCGATCAGGGTGTTGAGGCCGTCGACCGCCTCGACGACCACGTCGCCGCCGCGCCCGCCGTTGCCGCCGCTCGGCCCGCCGAATTCGATGAACTTTTCCCTGCGGAACGCCACGCAGCCGTTGCCGCCGTCGCCGGAGCGGACATAGACCTTGGCTTCGTCGAGAAATTTCATGGGCGAACCTGGATGCGGCGAACCTGGATGGCGTTCCGGGCGATCCGGCCGATGACGCTGATATATAAGCTGTCTCCCGGACTGGGAAGGTTCGGCGGGCCGGTGTGGCGCAAATGAGTCCCGATAGTAAAGCCGGCGGCGCCGCCATGACCGGCGTCCTGCTGATGATCGCGGGCATCTTCCTGTTCGCGGTCAACGACGCGCTCGGCAAGTGGCTGATGGCGACCTACACGGTTGGGCAGGTCCTGCTGATCCGCAGCCTTGCCGCACTGCTGCTGCTGGCGCCCTTCATCTGGCGCGATGTGGCGGCCTTCGCCGCGGCGCCCCGCTGGGGCCTGCAGGTGGTCAGGGCGGTGCTGGCGACCATCGAGGTGGCCTGCTTCTACTGGGCGGTGGCCTGGCTGCCGCTCGCCGATGTGATGGCGTTCTATCTCGCCGGGCCGATTTTCGTCACCGCCATCGCGGGCACGATGCTGGGCGAGCCGGTCGGGTGGCGGCGCTGGAGCGCGGTCGTCGCAGGATTCATCGGCGTCGTGGTCTGCCTGCGGCCGGGTGTCGCTGCCTTCACCTTTCCCGCGCTGATCGCACTGATCGGCAGCCTCACGTTTTCGCTGTCGATGATTTCGACGCGCTTCCTGCGCGGCACCGGCGGCACGGTGCTGGTCACCACACAGATGGTCGGCTCGCTTGCGTTCGGCATTGTGGCGGCGCCGTTCGGCTGGGTGGTGCCGGGATGGGGAGATCTGGCGCTGCTCGGCCTGCTCGGTATCGTGGCGATGATCGCACACGTCTGCGTCAACCGCTCGCTGGTGCTGGCGCCGGCCAGCGTCGTGGTGCCCTACCAGTACACCACGATCCTCTGGGCGGTTCTGTTCGGCTATCTGGTGTTCGGCGACGTGCCGGACGCGTACATGCTCGCCGGTGCGGCCATCATCATCGCGGCAGGCCTGTTCATTTTCGTCCGCGAGCAGCAACTGGCACGGCGCGACCGTGCGTTTGCCGAGCCGCCGCCGTAATGCGCAGCGAGCCGGCGTCAGCGCTTTTGGGCGATCGCGCGCTCCAGCGCCTGACGGATAAAACGCTGATAGGGAATTCCTTCATCCTTGGCGCGCGACTGCACCTGCTTCAGCAGGTGCTCCGAGATGCGCAGGTTGATCGACTTGTCCTTCGGCTGGAATTCGAA
>CAZGSW010000160.1:4502-10440 GCA_964528635.1 uncultured Rhodoplanes sp.
CCGTGCTTTGCGCACTTCTCCCGGTTGCCGTCGTCCCAGTCGAACCCGGCGAAGCCTGTCATCGTCGCCCTGCGGCTGCAGTCTATGTAGGCATTTGCCTATACAAATGTCAATGCGTACCGGAATTTGAAAATCGCGTGGTGCCGTCGCGGGCGATGCGGGGCAGGAGATCTGTTTCCCACGCGAGGTATTCGCTCATGGCATCGCGCGTGTTGTTCGGCCGCTCGTAGGGCTTGAGCCAGGCGTCGAGCGGTTCGTCGGCCATGTTCGGATCGGTCGACAAGGGATGGCCGGCCGCGCGCCATGCGGCATTGCCGCCGTGCAGCGAAGACACGGACGCCGTGGTCAGCGCCTGAGTCTCGGGAACGGCGAGGCCGGCGAGGATGCCGTCCTCGGACGTCAGCACCAGTTCGCCGGCGATCGGAATGTTCGGCAGCGCCCGCTTCAGCCGCGAGCGGATCGCGAACCACGCGCCGGGAATGTGCCCCTTGCGGTAGTTCGAACTGAGCGAAAGGTCGATCACGGTCGCCTTGCCGTCCTTGAGAAGGCGCGCCAGTGCTGCCGCATCGATCGTGTGCTCCAGAGGGGCCGCGTGGCCGAGAATGGAAGGCGCGGGAACGCCTTTCTCCTCGCCCTTCGCCGCCAGCACGAACACGTCCTGCCAGCCCATCTGCTTGAGCCACGACGCCGTCATGACGGCGCGAACCTCGTGCTCGTCGATCAGCACGACGCGGGCGCCAAGCGTGCCGGCGTATTGATCGGTGGCCTGCACGAGCTGGCCGCCCGGAGCGGAGACCGCGCCTGGCACATGTCCGGCGGCGTATTCCTCGGGGTTGCGCACGTCGAACAGATAGAGCGTGCGGTCCTTTTCCTGGGCACGCCAGCAATCGACGGTGGCGAGACTGATACGCTTGACCCTGAAACGTTGCGCCACGCTCTCGGCAAGAGACTTTGCGCGCGCGATGCCGTCCGTCGAAGAGGTCAGCGCGCGCCGGTCCTTGCCGCTCTCGGTCGAAAAGCCTGCGAGGTTGTAGCCCATGGTGCCGTTGCGGAGCGCCACCACCTTGTTGGGGATGCCGGCGTTGATCAGCGATTGCGCGCCGATGATGCTGCGGGTGCGGCCGGCGCAGTTCACCACCACGAGCGTCTCCGGCTTCGGCGCGATGTCGTGGATGCGCAGCACCAGCTCGGCGCCCGGCACGTTGGTCGCGGTCGGGATCGAGACGCGCTGGAATTCGTCGAACGGGCGGCTGTCGACCACCACCATGTCGGTGTTGCTGCGGATCAGTGCGTCGAGCGCTTCGGCGGAGATCGACGGCGTGCCGCTGTCATGCTCGATGTGCTCGCCGAACGCCTTGCTGGGCACATTGACGCCGGTGAACAGCTCCAGCCCGGCCTTTTCCCAGCCGGTCACTCCGCCTTCGAGAATGGAGACGTCCGTATAGCCCGCCCGGGCGAGGACTTCGGCGGCTCGCTGCGCCAGATCTTCGCCGTCGTCCATCAGCACGATGCGGGTCGAATGCCGCGGCACCAGCGTGGCAAAGCGCAGCTCAAGCCGGCTGAGCGGCACGTTGCGCGCCCACAGCAAATGACGCTGCGAGAACGTGAGTTCCTCGCGCACATCGATCGGTGCGATCTCGCCGCCGTCCATGAGCATGGCGCGGAGTGATTGGGGGGAGACGGATTTGATTGCTTGAGGAGTCACGCCGCTCTCGCGAGTCGGTCATGCCCGGCCTTGTGCCGGGCACCCACGCCTTCCTTGTCGCAAAGGCGTGGATGGCCGGGACAAGCCCGGCCATGACGGGGATGGGACTATTGCCGATCAGGTCGCCTGCTGCGGCGTCATCTGGTGGACTTCGCCGGACTTCAGGTCGATGCGGATGCGGGTGATGTTGTCGAGGTTGGTGCCGGTCACGCGAACGAAGCGTGCGTAGTCCGGATAGTCGATCGAGTGGATCATGCCGTCCTGATAGATGCCGGCGTGGCCCGGCATCAGACGGTACTTCTTCGCCGGCTTCAGCTTGGCGTGCTTGGGATCGGAGCCGTCGTCCTCGCGCTCCCATTCGGTCATCTCGGTGTACTTGGTCGCCTGACCGTAAATGGCCCAGGAGTCGCCGTGGTCGTGCGGCGGTGAGACCCGCGCCTTGTCGTTGATGTGCGCAAGGATCTGGAATTTCAGCTCGGGATCCTCGTAAAGGGTCTTGAGCCCGCGCGGCACGTCATCGCTGCAATACTCGTCGATGAACTCCTTGTTGCGGAGCAGTTCCTCCAGCTTGAGACGCACCTGCTCGCGGCCGGCGGGACCGGGATCGCGCTTGAGCGCGGAGCGGCAATCGGCAATGAACTGGTCGAGGTTGTAGGACATTTGATCCTCCCGGAGGCCTGTCAGGAGAATATTTTCGCGCAACTTGAAGCGCGATGCCAGACGGTCCTTCTGTGTCCGGCTCAATCGAGGACTGCAAAAATGACGACGCCGGGCAAAAATGACGACGCCGGGAGAGGCGGGTTGGGCCTTGCCTGACTGATATGGCCCGAGGTGCCTCGTCCCGGCGGTCCGTCGTGGGTCTCGCCGCTATACCAGGGTCCGAACGGTTACCCTGGCACTGCGCGGCCTGGCTGGCCCGGTGGCGTCATTTGGACCTCCGCTCTGTGTTGCGTTGGGCGGTCGCCTCGGCGACACGCATGACACCAAAGAAAGATCGTCCTGCCGTCGCACGCTGTCAATCGATGCGTGCGGAACCTGCGATCACATTTTGTCGCGTCCGCACGCATCTTTTTCTGACAGCATTGCTAACCCATTCGCGTCACGCGGCCCCAGCTCTTGAGCGACGACCACAGCCGGCGGTCGAGGCGGAAGCGGTCGATCGGCGCCGATGAGCTGAGCGCGCGAATCCGCAGCAGGCCCGCGCCGGTCCACTGGAATCCGCACTTCTCGAGCACGCGCCGCGACGCCGGATTGGTGACGCGGGCGGCCGACTGCAAGGCCTCGCATTCGAATTCTGTGAACGCATGGTCGATCACGGCGCGCGCGGCCTCGGTGGCGTAGCCCTTGCCCCAGTGTTTGGCGCCGAGCCAGTAGCCGATCTCCGGCGTTTGGCCGTCCGGTTCAAGCAAGCCGCATGCGCCGATGATGGGTCCGTCGCGCAGCGTCACGAGAAACACCGTTTCGCCGCCGGAGCGGTTGACCGTGGCGATGAAGTCTTCGGCGTCGGCGCGCCGGTACGGATGCGGAATGCGCGCGGTGTTCTCGGCGATGCGGCGATCGTTCGCCAGCATGGCTACCGTTTTAGCGTCCTCGAGGCGCGGCGCGCGCAATTGCAGCCGCTCGGTCTCGAGGACGGGGATACTTGCTTCGCGAAAACTCTCGGTTGGTATCTCGAGTATCATGACGCGGGCTCCTTTGAATGCTTAAGGGGAGACGGCACCCGTCTCCCCTTAAAGAGCCCCAATGGGCCCGCCGGTTTGACAAGATGCCGGCAGACCCAGATTGATCTACCGTCTTACTCTGCCGCAGCCTCCATGGCCGGGAGGACCGACACGAATACGCGACCTTTGGCTTTGGTACGGAACTCGACTTTGCCGTTGGTGAGAGCGAACAGGGTGTGGTCGGTGCCCATGCCGACGTTCTGACCCGGATGCCAGGTCGTGCCGCGCTGGCGCACGATAATGTTGCCGGCCGCGGCTTCCTGGCCGCCGAACAGCTTCACGCCCAGCCGCTTCGACTGGGAGTCGCGTCCGTTCCGGGAGGAACCGCCTGCTTTCTTGTGTGCCATCGGTGAAATCCTGAAGTCGATGTTCTTGTATCGCGATTCCGCGCGGGAATCATCTCACAAAAATTGATATCGGCGCCTTGGCAAGCTTCCGCAAGGTTGCGGGGGCTTCGCCGATGTTTCGTTACCTTTTCTTTCCCCTGGCGGCAGCTTTCGGCTTCGACTTTGACCTGGCCTTCGCCGCCGGCTTGCGAGCCCGTTTCGCTTCGGTCTAGCCGCCGGCTTCCGCGCCCTCGGCCGCTTCCGGCTTCGGCTTGCGCACCGGCTTCGGCCTCGCCGTCTTGGTCGGGGAGGCGCCGTCGGTCAGGATCTCGGTGATCCGGATCAGCGTGAACTCCTGGCGGTGACCCCGCTTGCGGCGCGAATTCTTGCGGCGGCGCTTCTTGAACGCAATGACCTTGGGGCCGCGGCCCTGCTCGAGAACCTCGGCCGCGACGCTGGCGCCCTGGATCGACGGCTCGCCGAACTGGGGCTTGTCGCCGCCCAGCATCAGCACATCGCCGATCTGGATGATCTGCCCGGGTTCGCCGGCGATCTTTTCGATTTCCAGCTTCTGGTCCTCGGCGACCCGGTATTGTTTGCCGCCGGTCTTGATCACTGCGAACATCGTCTTCGTCCCGCGCTCGGTCCCGGCGCAATCGCCTTTGGGCCGGCTGAATTCGCTCGATTTCTGCTGTGGTTGCAGGCGCTTGGCGCCGCAACGAAATACGCAGGCCTCGGGGCCCGCGCCAACGGCCATGCTTATGACGGGGCCAGCGCGACCTGTCAAGAAATGCCGGATTCCGGCGCTTTCCCGGGTGGCCCGGCCTGCGGCAGCGGCCCGGCTTCCCCCGTCACGGCGCGATCCGTTAGGCTGGCGGACCAACAAGACAAAAGAGCAAATCAGGGAGAAAACGCATGTTCCGGCTGCGCAATCTGGCATTGGCGGTGCTCGGGGCGGTGGCGATGGGCGCCACTCCGCTGCAGGCCCAGGACTTCCCGACGAAGCCCGTGACCACGGTGGTTCCCTTCGCCGCGGGCGGCGCCGGAGACATCCTGACCCGTATCATCCACCAGCGGCTGGAGCAGCGGCTGGGCAAGCCCTTCCTGGTCGAGAACAAGCCGGGCGCGGGCGGGATCACCGGCGTCCTGACCGCCACCAAGAGCGCGCATGACGGCTACACGCTGCTGATGTCGCCGAGCGGCCCGATTGCAGTCAATCCGAGCCTGATGAAGAGCCTGCCGTACGATCCGGTCACGGATTTGACGCCGCTCGCGCTGGTCGCCGGAACGCCGTTCATGCTGGTGGTCAACCCGTCGCTGCCGGTGAAGTCGCTCGACGACCTCGTCAAATACGCCAGGTCCCTGGGCAAGCCGCTGACGTTTGCGATCGTCGGGCCGGGAACGCCGCATCATCTGTTCGCGGAAATGCTCAAGAGCATGACCGGCATCGAGACCACCTACGTGCCCTATCGCGGCAGCCAGCCGGCGATCACCGACGTGGTGGCCGGCCACGTGCCGGTGATGTTCTGCGATCTCGGACCGGCCGGCCCGCAGATCGCCGCCGGCAAGGTGAGGGCCATCGGCAGTTCCACGATGAATCGCCTTGCCGCGTTTCCGGATGTGCCGTCGTTGCACGAGGGCGGGGCGAAGGGGTTCGACGCGGCGTCATGGCAGATGCTGGTTGCCCCGGGAAAGACGCCGCGTCCCGTGGTCGAGAAGCTGCACACCGAACTCAAGGCGATCCTGGCGATGCCCGATGTGAAGGAGGCCATCGCCAAGAACGGCATGGTGCCCATGCCCGAGAATTCGCTCGACGGATTGCAGACCTTCGTGAAGGCGGAGATCGACCGTTGGGGCAAGGTGGTGAAGGGTGCCGGCATCGCAGGATCGAAGTGATGCTCCGTGGGTCTGGCCCGGGGCCGGGCTCAAAGGCGTGCCGCCGCAGCGCCGGCCGGGCCGCAAGCGGGTTGCTGCCCGTCCGCGGCCTTGTGTGGCCGGACTGCCTTCGCTAGACAGGGCGCGCGCTTCAGCAGCGGCCATTTCAATTCCGGAGAGGTGGCAGAGTGGTTGAATGCACCGCACTCGAAATGCGGCATACGGGCAACCGTATCGGGGGTTCGAATCCCTCCCTCTCCGCCAGTCAAGTTGAATTGTTCGAAAATCTCGCCTGCGGTCTGATGCACCCA
>CAZGSW010000161.1:0-10420 GCA_964528635.1 uncultured Rhodoplanes sp.
GTAGGTGGTGATGACGGTGCGCGAGATGGTGCGCATCAGGCCCACCGGCGCGCGCGCCGCGCGGAACGCCGCGATTTCATCGTGGCCGTACAGGATTTCGGCGCCACCGTAGCGGATGGTGCGCGGATCGACCCGGAAGGTGTCGTCGAGCACGGCGACGTCGTTGACGACGATCGCCTTCTCGTAACGGTCGAATGCGGCTCGCACCTCGGCGACGACCTCGGGAATGTCGATGTCTTCCGGCTTGATCATGGACCTAACCTTTTTCGAAAACGCTGATCTATCCGTTCGTGCCCGCGGAGGCGGGCATCCAGAGGCAACGCAGGCAATCGAACTTATGACTCTGGATTCCCGCTTTCGCGGGGACGAACGGCGAGAAAGCGTGCGCCATGAATACCGGCATCAGCCCTTCAGCACGCCGCGCCAGTCCGGCCCCGCCCGCCTGATGGTGTCGGCCACGTCGATGGTCTCCTCGCCGGGCACGCGGATGCGCTTGAACGTCATCTCGGCGGCCGACAGCGGCTTGGTGGCGTCGATCCCCATCTTGGCACCGCAGCCGTCGTCGGTGGTCGGATCGAGCTTGGAGTTCTGGCTGTTCGGCACGACCAGCAGGTCGCGGTCGGCCTGGAAACGGGTCGCGATCGCCCACTCCACCTCGGTCGGGTTGTGGATGTCGACGTCGTCGTCCACCACCACGACCTGCTTGAGATCGAACGAGGCCGCGAACGCGCCCATCATCACGTTTTTCGCCTCGCCCTCCTGACGCTTCCTGATCTTCACGAAGGCATGGAAACGCATCACGCCGCCCGGCGACATGTGCACGTCGAGCACGTTCGGAAAATTGCGGCGCAGGTTGGCAATCAGCGTCGCCTCCTTGGGGATCGCGCCGAGGATCTGGTGCTCCAGCCCGCCGCCGACGATGGTGTGGAAGATCGCGTCCTTGCGGTGCGTCACCGCGTCGACCTGCATGACGTGACGCTTCGCCGGGTCGCTGTAGTATTGCGGGAACTCGCCGAACGGGCCTTCCATCTCGCGCACGTTCGGCAGGAAGCGGCCCTCGACCACCACCTCGGCGTCGGCCGGCACGCGCACCTCGTTGGTGACGCATTTCACCACCGGCAGCGGGCGGCCCTGCAGGGCTCCCGCGATCTCCAGCTCGTCGAAGTCCATCGGCGCGATCGCCTGCGAGGCGAGCAGCGTCAGCGGATCGATGCCGATCACGATGGCGGCTTCGAGCGGCTGCCCCGCCTGCTCCGCCATGTCGAAGAACATGTAGGTGTGCCGCGGCAGCAGCAGCACGCCGAGCCGGTTCGGCCCGGTGAGCTGGCAGCGGTGGATCGAGACGTTCTGCTTGCCGGTCTTCGGGTTGCGCACGATCATCAGGCCGGCGCTGATGTAGGGGCCGCCGTCGTGCTCGTTGTGGGTCGGCAGCGGCAACTGCTGCACCAGATCGACCTCGCGGTGCACCACCTCCTGGGCCGGCGCCGACTTCGTCTCCTCCCAGGGCAGCGGATTGAGCGCGGCGTCCTGAAAACGCGCCAGCACCTCAGCCGGCTCCACACCCATGGCCTCGGCGATCCAGCCGCGATCCGATACGATCCCCGACACCACCGGCATCGGATGGCCGCCCGGCCGCGGGAACACGGTGGCGCGCAAGCCGTCGAGCCGCTTGGCGTAGGCTGCGACCTCGAAGCGCAGGTTGGCGTTCGGCTTCACCACCGCGAGCCGCTCGCTTGCCGCGAGCCGGTCGAGCCAGTCGCGCAATGTGCGAAACGGTTGCGGGGCGTTGCTGCCGCGCGCGTGATTTGGCATGTCGTGCTTGGTCATCAACGGCAGATGTAGCATTGTTGCGGACCGAGGAACACCGAAGACATGAGCGCGGAAACGGCCGCCAGAAACGACAACAAGAACGCCGGCTGGTGCGGTCAGTCGATCGAGCGGGTGGAGGATGCTGCGCTGCTGACGGGGCGCGGCCGCTACATCGACGATCTCGCCGTGCGCGCCGGCACGCTGCATGCGGCGATCCTGCGCTCACCGCATGCGCATGCCGTGCTCAGGTCGGTCGATGCGAAAGCCGCGCTGGACCTGCCGGGCGTCGCCGCGGTGCTGACCGGCGCCGACGTGACGAAACTGTCGTCGCCGCTCGCCATGGGCATCCGCGCACCGATCCAGAGCTGGCCGCTGGCGGTGGACCGGGTGCGCTACGTCGGCGAGCCGGTTGCCGTGGTGGTGGCGTCCGACCGTTACGTCGCCGAGGACGCGCTGGAGCTGATCGAGGCCGACTACGAGCAACTGGATGCCGTGATCGATCCGGTGGAGTCTTTGACATCCGGCGTGGTGCTGCACGAAGGCCTGAAATCCAACGTCGCTAGCGAGCGCACCTTCCGTTACGGCAATCCGGAGGCGGCATTTGCGAAGGCGGCGCATCACGTTGCGGTCGCAATCAACTACCCGCGCAACTCCTGCACGCCGATCGAGACCTACGGCGTGGTTGCCGAATACGACCCCGGCGAGGATGCCTATGACGTGCTCGCGAACTTCATGGGCCCGTTCACGCTGCATGCGGTGATGGCGCGCGCGCTGAAGGTGCCGGGCAACCGATTCCGGCTTCGCACGCCGCCGGATTCCGGCGGCAGCTTCGGCGTCAAGCAGGGCGTGTTTCCCTACGTGGTGCTGATGGCGCTGGCGGCGCGCGTCACCGGCCGGCCGGTGAAGTGGATCGAGGACCGGCTGGAGCACCTGTCCGCGTCGGTGTCCGCCACCAACCGGGTGACGAAGCTCGAAGCCGCAGTCGAGGCCGACGGCCGCGTCACCGCCCTCTCCTTCGACCAGGTCGAGGACATCGGCGCGCACGTGCGGGCGCCCGAGCCCGCGACGCTCTACCGGATGCAGGGCAACCTCACCGGCGCCTACGCGATCGGGAACGTCGCGGTGCGCAACCGCGTGGTGCTGACCAACAAGACGCCGACCGGCTTGAACCGCGGCTTCGGCGGCCCGCAGGTCTACTACGCGCTTGAGCGGCTGATGCAGCGCATCGCGATCGAGCTGAAGCTCGATCCGCTCGACGTGATCCGCCGCAACCTCGTGCCTTCCGGCAGCTTCCCGCACCGTACGGCAACCGGCGGCCTGCTCGATTCCGGCGACTATCCCGCTACGGTCGCAAAGGCGGTGGCCGAAGGCGGGCTCGACGAACTGAAAGTCCGCCGCGAGCGGGCGCGCGCCGAAGGCCGGCTCTACGGCATCGGACTGACCGCCGCAGTGGAGCCGAGCGTCTCCAACATGGGCTACATCACCGCGGTGCTCACGCCGGAGGAGCGCCGCAGGGCCGGACCGAAGAACGGCGCGCAGGCAACCGCAACGGTCGGCGTCGACCCGTCCGGCGCGGTGTCGGTCACCATCGACTCCGTGCCGCAGGGCCAGGGCCACCGGACGGTGGTGTCACAGGTGGTGGCCGACGTGCTCGGGCTCGAACCGAAGGACATCCGGGTCCATGGCGACATGGACACCGCGCGCGACGCCTGGTCGATCGCCTCGGGCAATTATTCGAGCCGGTTCGCAGCCGCCTCCGCCGGCGCGGCGCATCTGGCCGCCACGCAGCTCCGGGACAAGCTGGCTCGAAACGCCGCGGCGCAGCTCAACGTGCAGCCCGGTCAGGTGGTGTTCGCAGGCGGCAGGATCGGCGCCAGTGGCAACCCCGACAACGCGCTGCCGTTCGCGCGCGTCGCCTCGGCCAGCCACTGGGCGCCGGGCACCGTTCCGGATGGCGCGCAGGCGCTGCGCGAGACCGCATTCTGGACTCCGCCGCAGCTCGAAGCGCCGGGCGAAGGCGACGAGACCAACTCGTCGCTCTGCCATGGCTTCATCTTCGATTTCTGTGGCGTCGAGGTGGACCGCATCACGGGTGCCGTCCGGATCGACAAGTATGTGACGACACACGACTGCGGCACCGTGCTGCATCCGGGCATGGTGGCGGGCCAGATCACCGGCGGCTTCGCTCACGCGGTGGGAGCGGCGATCTACGAGGAGTTCGCCTACTCGCCGGACGGCGCATTCCTGTCGGGCACCTTCGCCGACTATCTGGTGCCGACCGCCACCGAGGTGCCGGAGCCGGTGATCCTGCACATGGAGACGCCCTCGCCGTTCACGCCGCTCGGCACCAAGGGCGTCGGCGAAGGCAACTGCATGTCGACGCCGGTGTGCCTTGCCAACGCGGTGGCCGACGCGCTCGGCGTCGACACCATCGACTTGCCGCTGACGCCGAAGCGGCTCGCGCCGCTGATCGCGGAGATCGCGCCGTGAAGCCGGCCCGCTTCGACTACCTGCGCGCCGGCTCGATTGCCGAGGCCCACGAGGCGCTCGCCGCCGAGGGCTTCGACGCCAGCGTGATCGCCGGCGGCCAGACGCTGGTACCGCTGCTCTCGATGCGGATGGCGCGGCCGAAGCTCCTGGTCGACATCATGCACGTCGAGGAGCTCGCCGGGATCGCGATCGAGGACGGCGCGATCCGGGTCGGCGCCGCCATACGTCAGGCCGCCCTGCTCGGCTGGCCGGCGCTTGCAAAGCACCAGCCGCTGCTCGCGCTGGCGCTGCCCTGGGTCGGGCACGCCCAGACCCGCTCCCGCGGCACCGTGTGCGGCTCCGTGGCGCTGGCCGATCCGAGCGCCGAAATTCCGCTGACGCTGGTCGCGCTCGAGGGCGAGATCGAGCTGTCGTCGGCAAAGGGCCGCCGCAGCGTCACGGCAGACGACTTCTTCACGGGGCTGATGTCGACGTCGCGCGACGACGACGAACTGATCGAGGCGGTGCGCTTCCCCTGCTCCGCGCCGGGTGAGGGTCACGCGTTCCGCGAATTCGCGCGGCGCCATGGCGATTTCGCCATCGTCGCCTGCGCCGCGGTCGCCAAAGCGGGCGGCACGCGGCTTGCGGTCGGCGGCGTGGCCGACCGGCCGACGGCGCAGCAGTTCGGCGCACTGGACGGCACCGATCTCGACCTTGCGCTTCAGGAGTTCGCGCTGGAGCTCGAAGCCCGCGACGACCTCCACGCCACCGCCGGCCAGCGCCGCGATCTGGTGCGCAAGCTCGGACGCGCCACCATCGAGGAGGCGCGCCGATGCCGCGACTGAACGGCGAGCGCCGCCACACCGTCCGGCTCACGCTCAACGGCCGCAAGGTCGAGGGCGACGCCGAGCCGCGCATGCTGCTCACCGACTTCCTGCGCCAGGTGCTGGGCGCGACCGGCACCCACGTCGGCTGCGAGCACGGCGTATGCGGCGCCTGCACCGTCGATATCGACGGCGCGCCGGCCCGCGCCTGCCTGACGCTGGCGGTGCAGGCCGACGGGGCCGCGATCCGCACCGTGGAGGGGCTCGAACCGGAGCCGGGCCGCCTGTCCGTGCTGCAGGCCGCGTTCCGCCGCCATCACGCGCTACAATGCGGATTCTGCACGCCGGGCATCCTGATGTCGCTCGACCTCTACCTCCGCGACACACCCTCGCCCAGCGAGCAGGAGCTGCGCGAATTCCTCGGCGGCCACCTGTGCCGCTGCACCGGCTACGTTCCGATCGTGGCCGCGGCGCTCGACGCCGCGCAGAGACTGCGGGACACTTGCACCGATGCTTGATCTCGGCACCAGCTTTTCCGCCAGTGTGGCGCGCGACCCGGACGCGCTCGCCGTCGTCGACGGCGACGTCCGCCTCACTTATCGGGAATGGCACCTGCGAATTGCATCGCTGGTCGCCGCTTTCGACGGGCTCGGGCTGAAGGCCGGCGATCACGTCGTTACATTGCTGCAGAACCGCTGGGAGGCCGCGACCGTGCACTGGGCCTGCCAGCTCGCGGGCCTGATCGTCACGCCGATCAACTGGCGGGCGACCGCGGAAGAACTGGACTACGTGATGGGCGACGCGGAGGCCCGTGCCGTGGTGTACGAGGAGGTCTCGGCACAGGCGGTCCGCTCATCGAAGGAGGCGCAGCGGCAACCGCGCATCGCGGTCGGCCTGCCCGGCGACCTGCCGTTCGACGAACTGGCGGCCACCGCAACGTCCGGCATCGAGCCGCGCGCCGACGCCGAGGCGTGGTCGGTGATGCTCTACACCTCCGGCACCACCGCCAAGCCGAAAGGCGTGCCGCGCCGCCAGCGCGCCGAGCGCGCCGCCGCACTGGCCCACGTCGCGCAGAACCTCTATCGCAACGGCGAGCGCACGCTCGGCGTCATGCCGCTCTATCACACCATGGGGGTGCGCTCGCTGCTCGCCATGTCGCTGATCGGTGGTGCGTTCGTATGCCTGCCGCGGTTCGACGTGGCGCAGGCGCTGTCGCTGATCGAACGCGAGAAAATCTCGAACCTCTATCTGGTGCCGACGCTGTATCACGATCTGGTGCACCACCCTGCGTTCCGGAACACCGACGTGTCGTCGGTGCGCAAGCTCGGCTTCGCGGGTGCGTCGATGACCGACGGCCTGCTCAGGATGCTCAGCGAGGCGTTCCGGCCGGAGCTGTTCGTCAACCACTACGGCTCGTCGGAGATCTACACGTTCACGATCGACCAGAACGCACCGGCCAAGCCCGGCTCGGCCGGCCGCGCGGGAATCAACCAGATGGTTCGCGTGGTGCGCCTGGGCGCGTCCTCTCCTTCGGAGGTCGCCCGGGCCAACGAGGAAGGCGAGATCGTCGCGCTGCTGAAGGGCGACGAGTCGTTCGAGGGCTACTGGCGGCGCCCCGAAGCCGACGCCAGGGCGATCCGCGAGGGCTGGTATTTCACCGGCGATACCGGCTTCTTCGACGGCGACGGCGACCTGTTCGTCACCGGCCGCGCCGACGACATGATCATCACCGGCGGCGAGAACGTGTCTCCGGTCGAGATCGAAAGCTGCCTGTCGCTGCACGAGGCGGTGTCGGAGGTGGCGGTTGTCGGCCTGCCTGACGAGCGCTGGGGCAGGATCGTCACGGCGTTCGTCAAGCGAAAGACCGCGGTGACACCGGACCAACTCGATCAGTATTGCCGGACCTCGGGGCTCGCCAACTTCAAGCGGCCGCGCCGCTATGTGTTCGTCGAGGCGATCCCGAAGTCGCCGGTCGGCAAGCTGCTGCGCCGCCTGCTGGTGGCGGGGGAGTACGAGGCGGAGCGTGCGGCGCCGCCCTCGCCGTGAACGTCATCTCGACATGAATACCAATCTCAACCAGCCTCACCCTGAGGAGCATGGCGAAGCCATGCGTCTCGAAGGGCGAGGCTGCCCCATAGGCGAGCGAAGCGACGCCGTCTTCAAGCGGCTATGGGCCGCCCATCCTTCGAGACGCGCGCAAGTGCGCGCTCCTCAGGATGAGGGCGGGTCGCGTACAGTGCCTTGACTTTATCGCAACA
Source organism: uncultured Rhodoplanes sp. (assembly GCA_964528635.1). Classification (GTDB taxonomy): domain Bacteria; phylum Pseudomonadota; class Alphaproteobacteria; order Rhizobiales; family Xanthobacteraceae; genus Z2-YC6860. The sequence goes on from CAZGSW010000161.1 coordinate 7,361, forward strand.
AGCCGGTGGATGACCGGAACAAGCCCGCCGTGACGTTGCCCAATCGAGGCCAGCCATGACAGCAGCGACCTTCACCGATCCCCGCCTCGCCAGGCTCGACGGTTTCCGTGTCGAAATCGATGCGGACAAGGAGCGGGCCGACATCGTGCTGGAACGGCCGCCGCTCAACGTGATCTCGATGCCCGAGCGCGACCAGCTCCGCCTGACGTTCGAGGCGCTGGACGAGGACGAGCGGGTCCGGGTCATCGTGCTTCGCGCCATGGGCGAGCACTTCTCCTCGGGTGGCAACATCGCGGGCTTCCTCGAAGCCTCGCCCGAAACCGTATCCAAACTGGCCTGGAATATCGCGGCGCCGGCGCGCTGCTCCAAGCCGGTGATCGCGGCCAACCGCGGCTACTGCTTCGGCGTCGGCTTCGAGATTTCGCTCGCCTGCGATTTCCGGCTCGCTTCGGAGACCGCCCAGTACGCCCTGCCCGAACAGCGGCTGGGCCAGATTCCGGGCTCCGGCGGCTCGGCCCGGCTGCAGAAGATCGTCGGCATCACCCGCACCAAGGACATCGTGATGCGCTCCCGGCGCATCCCGGCAAAGCAGGCCCTGGACTGGGGGATCGTCACCGACTGCGTGCCGGACGCCCGGCTGGAGGCCGCGACGGACGCGCTGGTGGACGAGCTGCGGGCCTTCTCGCCGCTCGCCCAGCGCACAGCAAAGAAGCTCCTCAACGACACCGAGGATGCTATGCTGACCACCGCCATCGAGCTGGAAGGACATTGCTACAGCCGTCTGCGGCAATCCGACGACTTCCGGGAGGGCGTCGAGGCATTTCATGCTAAGCGCCCGGCGAAATTCAAAGGCACCTGAGAGGAAGGGACAAAACATGACCATCAACAAGCGGCTCCTGACCGGAGCGGCCGCGGCAGCCGTGATGCTGGCTACCGTACCGGCACACGCCCAGAACTACCCGACGCGCCCCGTCACCGTGATCATCCCGTTTGCCGGCGGCAGCGCCAGCGACGTGGTCAGCCGCATCATGTTCGACCGCATGTCGAAGTCGCTGGGCCAGCCGATCATCGTCGAGAACAAGCCTGGCGCCGGCGGCAACTCCGGCACCCAGCTTGCCGCGAAAGCCAATCCGGACGGCTACACCCTGGTTGGCGCGGGCTCGGGCCCGATCGCGGCCAACGTCTCGCTGTACAAGAACCTGGGCTACGACCCTGTGAAGGAGCTGGCGGTGATCTCGCCGTTTGCCCGCTTCACCATCGTGGTGACGGTGAGCAACAAGCTCGGCGTCAAGTCCATCCAGGAGTTGGTCGCACGCGCCAAGAAGGAGCCGGGCGCCCTGAACTGCGGTTCGGTCGGCATCGGCTCGTCGCAGCACCTCGCCTGCGAGTACTTCAACCAGGTGGCCGGCGTGAAGATCACGCACGTACCCTACAAGAACATCGCGCAGTTCGGTCCCGACCTGATTTCCGGCCAGGTGCAGACCGGCTTCCAGTGGTTTCCGAACGTAGCGGGCCCGATCAACGCCAAGGGCGCGACCGCCCTCGCCGTCGCGGGTGACGAGCGCCTCGGCGCGCTGCCCGACACGCCGACCACGACCCAGGCCGGGATGCCGCAGTACAAGGTCGACGGCTGGTTCGCGCTCGCCGCTCCGGCAGCCACGCCAAGGCCGGTTCTTGAAAGGCTGAACAAGGCGCTGGCGGAAGCAATCGCCGATCCGAAAGTGCGTCAGGGCTTCGAGAAGGCCGGCGCCGTGCCATCCGCCATGACCCTCGACGAGGCCAAGAAGTTCCACGCCGCAGAGGTCGAGAAGTACCGCGACATCATCACCAAGGCGGGCATTCCGAAGATCGGATCGTAACCGGGTTGCTGCCATAGTGAGTGCACAGGACAGAGTGTTCGTCGCCGGCGCGGGCCCCGTCGGGCTCGTGACGGCGGCGAAGCTGGTGCGCGCCGGCGTGCCGGTGACCGTGTTCGAGGCAGGTTCCGGACTGAGCACGGAATCGCGGGCCTCGACGTTTCATCCGCCGACGCTGGACATGCTGGATTCGCTCGGCGCCACGAAGCCGCTGATCGCGCAGGGGCTGGTGGCGCCGGCGTTCCAGTACCGCACCAAGAAGGACGGGCTCGTCGCCCACTTCGACTTCGACATCATCGACGATGCCACCGCCCACCCCTACCGGGTGCAGGCGGAGCAATCCAAGCTGACGCGCATCCTGCTCGACAGCCTGCGCAGCGAACCGCTGTTCGACATTGCATTCGACAGCCGGGTCAGGGATGTCAGCCAGGACGCCTCGTCGGTCACGCTGACGGTCGAGCGCAACGGCGCGGCCGAGACCCATACCGGCCGCTGGCTGGTCGGCGCCGACGGCGCCAGCAGCAGCGTGCGCCGGGCGCTCGGCATCGAGTTCGATGGCTTCACCTGGCCGGACCGGCTGCTGGTGGTCTCGACGCCGTTCGACTTCCACGCGGTGCTCGCCGGGCTTACGTCGGTGAACTACGTGGCTGACGCGGAGCGCTGGTATTTCCTGCTGCAGATTCCGGGGCTGTGGCGGGTGATGTTCCTGATCAAGGAGGACGTCACCGACGAGCGCATCGTCACCCACGAATTCGCCCAGTCGCTGATGGCGGGCATCATCCCCGGCATCTCGAACTACGAGATCGCGCACACCACGCTCTACAAGGTGCATCAGCGGGTCGCGAAGACATTCCGCAAGGGCCGTGTGTTTCTCGCCGGCGACGCCGCCCACATCAACAATCCGCTCGGCGGCATGGGCATGAACGGCGGCATCCATGACGCCGTCAACCTGACCGACCGGCTTGCCGCGGTCTGGCAGGGCAAGGCCGGGGATGCGGAGCTCGACCGCTACGATACGCAACGGCGGCTGGTCACGCTGGAGACGATCCAGACCCAGACCATCCAGAACAAGAAAAACCTGGAGAACCCGGAGCCTTTCAAACAGAGCCTCGACGAGATCAAGGCCGATCCGAAGCGGACCTACGACTACCTGCTCAAGGTCTCGATGATCGCGACGCTGCGGCGGGCGGCAGAATTGGGCTAG
>CAZGSW010000162.1:0-10415 GCA_964528635.1 uncultured Rhodoplanes sp.
CAGGTCCGCCGTGTGGTCGAAGCCTGCCCGACCGTACACAAGTGGGCGATCGTCGACCGCGATCCGCTGCCACGCTGGGGCGAGGGTCCGATGGTGCTGCTCGGCGACGCCGGCCATCCCATGACGCAGTACATGGCGCAGGGCGCCGCAACCTCGATGGAGGATGCCGTTCTGCTGGCCCGCTGCCTCGAGGCCGAACCGCAGGACCTGCCGTCCGCATTCCGACGCTACGAGACGGTCCGGCGCGAACGCACCGCGCAGATCCAGGGCACCTCGCAGAAGAACACCTGGATGAGCGAGCGCACCGATCCGGACTGGGTGTACGGCTACGACGCCTGGACCGCGCCGCTCGATCCGCGGCCGCAGGCGACGTGAAGGCGGCTACAGCTTCGCCCGGCTCAAACGAAGCGCGTTTGCCACCACGCTCACCGAGGACAGCGCCATCGCCGCCGCCGCGATCATTGGCGACAGCAGCACGCCCAGCACCGGATAGAGCACGCCCGCGGCAACCGGGACGCCGGCACCGTTGTAGACAAATGCGAACATCAGGTTCTGTCGGATGTTGCGCATCACCGCCTGCGACAGGTGCCGCGCCCGCATGATGCCGTTGAGATCGCTTTTCAGGAGCGTGATGCCGGCGCTTTCCATCGCCACGTCGGTGCCGCTGCCCATGGCGATGCCGACATCGGCTGCCGCCAGTGCGGGAGCGTCGTTGACGCCGTCGCCGGCCATCGCCACCACGCGGCCCTCTTCGCGCAGCCGCCTGACGATCTCCGCCTTCTGCTCCGGCAGCACCTCGGCCTCGACCTGGGTGATCCCGAGTTGGCGCGCCACCGCCTCCGCCGTGGTGCGGTTGTCGCCGGTCAGCATGACGATGCGGATATCCTCCGCGGCAATCGCAGACAGTGCATGCGGCGTGGTCTGGCGGACCGGGTCGGCAATTCCGATGATGCCTGACGGCTTGCCGTCGATGGCAAGGAAGATCGCGGTCGCGCCGTCCTTGCGCATCCGTTCGGCGCGCTCCTCGAAATCCTCCGTGCGCACGCCAAGCTCGGTCAGGAAACGCGCATTGCCGAGAGCAACCCGGCGGCGCTCCACCATGCCGACCACGCCCTTGCCGACGGGTGAATTGAAGCCGCGCACTTCAGGCACTTCGATCCCGCGTTCGGCCGCCGCGTCGACGATCGCCCTGGCCAGCGGATGCTCGCTCGGCCGCTCCACCGCGGAGGCGAACCGCAACACGTCCGGCTCGTCGAACCCGTGGATGGGAACGACCGCAACGACCTTCGGTTTGCCCTCGGTCAGGGTTCCGGTCTTGTCGATGACCAGTGTGTCAACCGCCTCCATGCGTTCCAGCGCCTCGGCGTTCTTGATCAGGACGCCGGCGCGGGCGCCGCGCCCCACACCGACCATGATCGACATCGGAGTGGCGAGGCCGAGCGCACAGGGGCACGCGATGATCAGCACCGATACCGCAGCCACCAGTCCGAACGCATAGCGCGGCTCGGGGCCGAACGTCGCCCACGCCGCAAAGGCGAGCATCGCAACCAGAATGACCGCCGGCACGAACCAGCCCGACACCCGGTCGGCCAGCCGCTGGATCGGCGCGCGCGAGCGCTGCGCCTGCGCCACCATCTGCACGATCTGCGACAGCATGGTGTCGCGCCCCACCCGTTCGGCACGCATCACGAAGCTGCCGGTCTGGTTCAACGAGCCGGCAATCACCTTTGCGCCCTCCTCCCTGGTGACCGGCATCGACTCGCCCGTGACCATGGACTCATCGAGCGAAGAGCGGCCCTCCTCCAGCAGGCCGTCGACCGGCACCTTCTCGCCGGGCTTGACCCGCAGCCGGTCGCCGACCGCAATGGCGTCAACCGCGACGTCCCGCTCGTAGCCGCCCGGCAGCACCAGGTGCGCCGTCTTCGGCGCCAGATCGAGCAGCGCGCGGATCGCGCCGGAGGTGCGTTCGCGGGCGCGCAGTTCAAGCACCTGGCCGAGCAGCACCAGCACTGTGATGACGGCAGCCGCCTCGAAATACACCGCAACTGCCCCGTGATGGTCGCGGAACGCCCCCGGAAACAGGTCGGGCCGCACCGTCGCGACCACGCTGTACGTCCACGCAACGCCCGTCCCCATGGCGATCAGCGTGAACATGTTGAGGTTGCGCGAGATCACCGACTGCGCGCCGCGCACGAAGAACGGCCAGCCGGCCCACAGCACCACAGGCGTCGCCAGCACAAGCTGGATCCAGTTCGAGACGCTCTGACTGACGAGATGCAGCCCGAACAGGTGTTGCCCCATCTCCATCACGAACACAGGCGCGGTCAGTGCGAGCGCAATCCGGAACCGCCGCGTCATGTCGGCGAGTTCGGGGTTGGGTCCGGTATCCGCGGTGACGAGTTCGGGCTCCAGCGCCATGCCGCAAATCGGGCAGCTTCCGGGGCCGATCTGGCGAACCTCCGGATGCATCGGACAGGTGTAGGTGGTGCCCTCCGGCACGGGCTCGGCGTCGGCCGTTCTGCCGCTGAGATACCTGTCGGGATCACCGGCAAACTTGCTGCGACAGCCGGCCGAACAGAAGTAGTAGGGGTGCCCCTGATGGGTGTGCCGATGCGGTGTCGTATGCGGATCGACCGTCATTCCGCAGACCGGGTCTATTACGCCGGTGCTGGCCTCTGGCGAGGGGGCGTGATGGTGCGCCCCATGATCGTGGGCGTCGTGTTCGGGCATGACCGGCCGGTATCCTTGACGTAAATACCCCTAGGGGGTATATGTGCGACATGCGTTCCGAAGTCAAGGCGGCCGCACGCAAGCGACTCAACCGCATCGAAGGCCAGGTTCGCGGGCTCGCCCGCATGGTCGACGACGACCGCTACTGCATCGATCTCGTCACCCAGATCTCGGCGGTGCGCGCCGCGCTCCGCAAGTTGGAGGAAGAGGTTCTGCGCGATCACGTGGCGCATTGCGTCCATCAGGCCATCGAGAGCGGCGACCAGGCCGAGCAACGCCGCAAGGTCGCGGAATTGATGGAGGTGGTGAGCCGGGCCGACCGCTGATCCTCCACGGCGGCGCTTGATCTTGCAACGGTTCGCCTGTAGCCCCTGCCCCGTGCCGAAAACCGCCAAACAATCCGCAGACCGGACCGCCCCGGTCGTCAGCTTCGTCTCGCTCGGCTGCCCGAAGGCACTGGTCGATTCCGAGCGCATCATCACGCGGCTGCGCGCCGAGGGCTACGCGCTCACGCGCGAGCATAAAGGCGCCGATCTCGTCATCGTCAACACCTGCGGCTTCCTCGACAGCGCGCAGGCGGAGTCGCTCGAGGCAATCGGCGACGCGCTGAAGGAAAACGGCAAGGTTATCGTCACCGGCTGCATGGGTGCCGAGCCCGAGAAGATCACCGATCGCTATCCGAGGGTGCTCGCCGTCACCGGCCCGCAGCAGTACGAGAGCGTGGTCGAGGCGGTACACCGCGCCGCCCCGCCGACGCACGATCCGTTCGTGGACCTTGTGCCGCCGCAGGGCATCAAGCTGACGCCCCGTCACTACGCCTATCTGAAGATTTCCGAAGGCTGCAGCAACCGCTGCACGTTCTGCATCATCCCGAAGCTGCGCGGCGATCTGGTGTCACGGCCTGCCGCCGACGTGCTGCGCGAGGCGGAGCGGCTGGTGGCGGCGGGCGTGAAGGAACTGCTGGTCATCTCGCAGGACACGTCCGCCTATGGCCTCGATATCAGGTATGCCGAGAGCAAATGGAAGGACCGCACCGTGCGGGCGAAGTTCCTCGACCTGACGCGTGAGCTTGGCGAACTCGGCCGGCCCGACAAGGATGTCTGGGTGCGGCTGCACTATGTTTATCCCTATCCGCACGTCGACGACGTCATCGGATTGATGGCCGAGGGTAAGGTGCTGCCCTATCTCGACATCCCGTTCCAGCACGCCTCACCCGACGTGTTGAAGCGCATGAAGCGGCCCGCCGCGCAGGCGAAGACGCTCGATCGCATCAAGCGCTGGCGGACGGATTGCCCCGACCTCACGCTGCGCTCGACCTTCATTGTCGGGTTTCCCGGCGAGACCGACCGCGATTTCGATATGCTGCTGGAGTGGCTGGACGAGGCCGAACTCGACCGGGTCGGCTGCTTCAAGTACGAACCCGTCGAAGGCGCCACCGCCAACGAACTGGGCGAACCCGTGGCGAAAGACGTGACCGAAGAACGTTGGCACCGTTTCATGGCGCACCAGCAGGCGATTTCCAGGCGGCGGCTGAAGCGCAAGGTCGGCAAGCGCATCGAGGTGATCGTCGACGAAGCCGGGCCGACCGTCGCCAAGGCCCGCTCCAAAGGAGACGCACCGGAGATCGACGGACTGGTCTATGTGAAGAGCAGGAAGCCGCTGAAACCGGGCGACTTTGTCACTGTGAAGGTGGAGAAGTCGGACGAGTACGATCTGCACGGCAGCGTGGTGGGCTGACCTGCGGCTTGCATCAAAACCATCGACGTCATGGCCGGGCTTGTCCCGGCCATCCACGTCTTGGCCACGAAGAAAGGCGTGGATGCCCGGCACAAGGCCGGGCATGACGTGGATAGGACCCCGGACTGCTAGGTACCCACAACCTTGACAATCGCCCCCGTCAGCTTCGACAGTTCATCCGGCGAAATCGTAAAAGCCGGCGTCAGGTACACCGTGTTACCGAACGGTCGGATGAAGACACCCTCGTCCACGAACCGCACCCGCAGCGCGCCCACGTCCGTCATTCGCTCCAGTTCGACCGCGCCGATCGCACCCAGGACGCGCACGTCCTTTACACCACGCAATCCGCGACACGGGGCAAGTTCGCGTTCCATCTGCTCTGCGATCGCCCGGACCTGATCGAGCCGCGGCTCCCGCTCGAACAGGTCGAGCGAGGCATTGGCGGCAGCGCACGCCAGTGCATTCGCCATGAAGGTCGGGCCGTGCATCAGCGCCTTCCCAGGATCGTCCGACCAGAACGCCTCGAAAACGTGCTTGCGCGCCACCGTCGCCGCCAGCGGCAGCGTGCCGCCGGTAAGCGCTTTCGACAGCGCGATGATGTCCGGCACGACGCCGGCCGCCTCGCAGGCGAACATGGCGCCGGTGCGGCCGAACCCGGTGAACACCTCGTCGAAGATCAGCAGCACACCGTGACGGTCGGCCAGCGCCCGCAACCGCGTCAGCGTCGCGGCATCATGGAACTTCATGCCGCCCGCCCCCTGCACCAGCGGCTCGACGATGATGCCGGCGACCTCCTCGCCGCGGATCTGCAGGAATGCGGACAGCGCCGCCTCGCCGGATTTTGCTGCCGGCAGGTCCATCACGAAATGCTCCGGCAGCGCGCCGCGGAATGCCTCGTGCATGCCGGCATCCATGTCGCTCACCGCCATCGCGCCGATGGTGTCGCCGTGATAAGCGCCGCGGAACGCCACGAACTTCGCCCGCGTATGGTCGCCGCGGTTGCGCCAGTACTGCAGCGCCATCTTGAGCGCGATCTCGACCGCGACCGAGCCGGACTCGCTGAAGAACACCCGATCGAGATCGCCCGGCAGGAGCGCGGCGAGCCGCCGCGCCAGCGTCATCGCCGGCTCGTGGATGAGGCCGCCGAACATAACGTGCGGCATTCTGGCGAGCTGCGCCTCCACGGCCTGCCGGATGTGCGGATGGTTGTAGCCGTGGCAGGCGGTCCACCAGGATGCGATGCCGTCGATCAGTTCCCTGCCGTCGGCCAGCACGATGCGGCAGCCGTCCGTGCGAACGACCGGCAGCGGCGGCCGCACCGTCTTCATCTGCGCATAGGGCAGCCAGATGTGCTCCAGGCCCGTCCGCTCGTCGCCGTGCATGTTCCCTTCCATGGGACGGTACTATAAACGGCAAACATGACGTCGCTCGACGAGTTCGCCGCCGGCAGGCTCGCCGCCCTCGAGGGCGAGCGGTTGCGGCGCTCCATGATCGAAAGCGGACGGACCGACGGTGTGTGGGTCACCCGCGACGGCCGCCGCCTGCTGTCCTTCTCCTGCAACGACTATCTCGGCCTGACCTGGCATCCGGCGGTAAAGGCGGCGGCGATTGCGGCGATCGAACAGCATGGCGCCGGCGCCGGTGCTTCGCGCCTCGTGACTGGCAACCATCCCCTCTATACCGAACTGGAAACGCGGCTGGCGCGCCTGAAAGGCGCCGGCGCCGCTTGCGTGTTCGGCTCCGGTTACCTGGCCAACGCAGGGATCGCGCCGTGCCTGGCCGGGCGCGGCGACCTGATCCTGATCGACGAACTGGCCCATTCCAGCCTGTGGACCGGTGCGCGGCTGTCCCGGGCCGACGTGGAGTCGTTCCGTCACAACGACGCCGAACATCTCGCCGCGGTGCTGCGGGACCAGCGCGGCCGGCATGGCCGCGCCCTGATCGTGACCGAAAGCGTGTTCTCCATGGACGGCGACCGCGCTCCGCTCGCCGAACTTGCCGGCCTTGCAGACCGCCATGATGCGTGGCTGCTGGTCGACGATGCCCACGACCTCGATTTCGCGTCCCGCGCCGGGGCGCCGGTCCGGATTGGCACCCTGTCGAAAGCGCTGGGCTCCTATGGCGGCTACGTGGCCGCGTCGAGGCCGGTCATCGATCTGCTGCAAAACCGCGCAAGGACCCTGATCTATACGACCGGGTTGCCGCCCGCGACCGTGGCCGCCGCCATTGCCGCGCTCGACCTGATTGCGGCCGATCCCGCGCTTTGGGCCCTGCCGCTCGCCAAGGCTCGGGCCTTCACCCGCGCCGCCGGCCTGCCGGACGCGCAGAGCGCAATCGTGCCCATCGTGATTGGCAGTGCTCAAGGCGCTCTGGATGCGTCAAGAATGCTCCAGGACGAGGGGTTCCTGGTGGTGGCGATCCGCCCCCCGACGGTCCCGGACGGTACGGCTCGGCTGCGGTTGGCGTTCAGCGCCCTGCATCCCGATGCCGAGATCGGCCGGCTGGCCGCCGTGGTGCGACAGCGCATTCTGGGTGAGCGATGACGGCAGTTTTTGTTACGGCGACCGGCACGGACATCGGCAAGACGTTCGTCACAGCCGGGCTGGTGCGGCAGTTCCTGGCGGCCGGCACGGACATTCAGGTGCTCAAGCCGCTGAGCACCGGCTTCGATCCGGCCGAAGCCGAAGGCAGCGACGCCGGCGTGCTGCTGCGCGCCCTGGGCAAACCCGCCACCATCGAGCAGATCGAGCGGATCAACCCCTGGCGTTATGCCGCGCCGTTCTCGCCCGATATCGCGACGCGACGCGAGAAGCGCACCGTTCCGGTCGACGATCTGATCGCGTTCTGCCAGCGCGCCATCACCACCAACCAGGGCAGGCTTCTGATCGAGGGCGTCGGCGGCATCATGGTGCCGCTCGACGAGCGCCGCACCACGCTGGACTGGATGGCGGCGCTGGGCATCCCGCTGCTCGTGGTGGCCGGCAGCTATCTCGGCACCATGAGCCACACGCTGACCTGCCTCGATGTGCTGGCGCGGCGGGGGCTGACGGTCAGGGGCGTGGTGGTCAATGAGACACCCGGCTCGACCGTGGCGCTCGCCGACACCACGGCCACGCTGGCACATTTCATCAAGCCGGTGCCGATGGTCGCGCTGACGCGCAATCCCGACCCTTCGGCGTTCAAGACGATCGCCGACCTGCTCTGACGTCAGGCCAGCCGGGCCGGATCGAGCCGCTCGATGAAGTTAATCAGGGCCGCAACCGCGAGCCCCATGTCGCGCGGCGACGCATATTCAGCCGGATTGTGGCTGACGCCGCCGCGGCATCGCACGAACAGCATGGCCGACGGACACAGCCGCGTCATCACCTGGGCGTCATGACCGGCGCCGGACGGCAGGCGAACCGGCTCATGGCCCGTCGCGACGATGGCAGCCGCCAGACCGTCCTGCAGGACGGCCGAACAAGGCGCAGTGGCGATCTGGTGGAACGTCTCCATCGAGAAGAACAGGCCGCGCTTGCCGGCGATCCGCTTTGCCTCCAGTTCGAACCTGGCGAGCGCGGCGAGCCGCAATGCGTCGGTCAGCGAGCGAAGATCGATGGTGAAAGCGACGCTGCCCGGAATGACGTTGACAGCGCCGGGTGACGCCTCGATACGCCCCACAGTGCCGACCATGCCGTCCTCGGGATGCTCCCTGGCGATCGCTTCGAGCGCCAGCGCCATTTCAGCCGCGCCGGCCAGCGCGTCGTGACGCAATCCCATCGGCACGGTGCCGGCGTGACCCGCCTCTCCGGTCACGACGACGCGGATGCGGTGCTGGCCGACGATGCCGGTAACGACGCCGAGCGGCCGGTTCTGCGCCTCCAGCACCGGGCCCTGCTCGATGTGCACCTCGACGAAGGCCAGCGCCTCTCCGGGCTTGTATGCTGCGGCGCCGGTCTTCGCGGGATCCTTGCCATAGGCCTTCAGCGCATCGGCGAGCGAGATGCCCCCGGCATCGGCCAGCGTCAGCGTCTGCATATCGAACACCCCGGCGCATGCGGACGAGCCCGCCAGCGTCGCCGGAAAGCGCGAGCCCTCCTCATCGCCGAACGCCAGCACGTCGAGGCCGAACGGCAACGTCCGCCCCGCCTTCGCAAGGTGTCCGGCGGCAAGAATGCCCGCAACCACGCCGAGGTTCCCGTCATACATGCCGGCATCGATCACCGTATCGATGTGAGAACCGATCAGAAGTTTCGGTCCATTGCCGAGGCTGCCCTTCACGGTGCCGAGCGCGTCCTCCGAGACCGCAAGCCCCGCCTCTCGCATCCATTGCCCCACAAGGTCGGCGGCGTGGCGGTGCTCGGGCGACAGAAACAGCCGAACGATCCGCTTCCGATCGGCGGAAATCTTTGCCAACTCGGCGAGCATGGCCTCGACGCGGCGGCCGAGCACCTCTGCCTCCGGTACCTGCGGTCCGGCGGTGCTCATCTGAGGCCGTTGACCCAGCGGCCGAGCGCCGCTCGCTCGTCGTCCGTCATGGCGGTCTGGTTGCCGAGAGGCATCGCGCGGTTCTGCACGGTCTGCATATAGACCAGCTTGGCCCAGCGCTTCATGTCGGCTGGACTGTCGAGCATCACGTTTTTCGGCGGCTCCCGGAAACCGACATGGGTCGGCGCTTTGGCGTGACACATGGTGCAGTGCTTTTGCGAGATCGCAAGCGCCTGCGCGTCGGTGACCGCCTCACCCGCGCCCGCGGCGTCGCGGGGCTGTGGCGCGGTCACGAAGATCGCCGCAATCAGCGCGATGGCCGCAACCGGCACCGCCCAGTGGTAATCGTCCCAGCTCGTTCCCGCATCGATGCAGTTCAGGACATGCCGCACCAGCGCACCGCTGATGATGATCAGCGCCACCACCAGCCATGCGTGCGGATGGCTGAACAGGAACGGATAGTGCTGCGACACCATCATCAGCAGCACCGGCAGCGTCAGGTAGTTGTTGTGCGTGGACCGCTGCTTGCCGATGATCCCGAACCGCGCCTCCGGACTCTGTCCCGCGATCATCTGCGCGATCATTTTCTTCTGGTTCGGAATGATGATGGCGAACACGTTCGCCGCCATGATGGTGCCGACCAGCGCACCCACGTGAATGAAGGCGCCGCGTCCGGAGAACACGCTGGTGAACAGCACCGAAGCAAGCAGGATCAGGGCGAACACCGAGACGGCGAGCAGCACCACATGATCACCGATCCTGGTGCGGCACAGCCCGTCATAGATGAACCAGCCTGCGGTGAGCGAGGCGACCGAAATTCCGATCGCCTGCCACTTGGTGAGCGGCATCACGGCAGGATCGATCAGGTAGGACTCCGCGTGCACATAGTACTGCACGATCAGCAGGCCAAATCCTGTGACGAAGGTGAGATAGGCCTCCCACTTGAACCAGTGCAGCACGTCGGGAAGCATCGGCGGAGCCACGGTGTACTTCTCGACGTGGTAGAAACCGCCGCCGTGTACCTGCCAGGACGTACCATACACGCCCGGGTTCATCTTCTCCCGCTTCATCAGCGTGTAATCGAGCGCCATGAAATAGAACGACGTGCCGATCCAGCCGATGCCCACCACCATGTGGGCCCAGCGCAGCAGCAGGTTGAGCCACTCGCCGAGGAACACCTCCATCGTCAGCTACCCCGGTAAGTCGAATAGCCGTAGGGCGAGACCAGCAGCGGCACGTGATAGTGCGCGTCCTCCGAAATGGCGAAGCGCAGCGGGACAACATCGAGAAACGGCGGGTCCGCGAGCGAGCCGGCGCCCTGCTTCCGGAAATGATCGCCGACGTGGAACGTGAGTTCGTAGCGGCCGGGCCTGAAGTCGGCGCCTTCGAGCAGCGGGCGGTCCATCCGCCCGTCCGAATTCGTCACTCCCTCGGTCAACACGGCCGCTTCACCGTCCCGGCGAAGCACGACGCGGACACCG
>CAZGSW010000163.1:0-10389 GCA_964528635.1 uncultured Rhodoplanes sp.
TCGCAGATTTGAAACCGGGCGGCCGTTATGTCGCCAAGGACATGTTCGAGGTTGGTGGCATCCCGCTGCTGATGAAGACACTCCTCGACCACGGCCATCTGCATGGCGAGTGCCTCACCGTCACCGGGCGCACCATCGCGGAGAATCTTGCCAAGGTGAAGTGGAACCCGAACCAGGACGTCGTGCTTTCGGCTGACAAGCCGCTGTCGCCGACCGGCGGCGTGGTCGGCTTGAAGGGCAATCTCGCGCCCGAAGGCGCGATCGTGAAGATTGCCGGCATGGACAACATCAAGTTCACCGGTCCGGCGCGTTGCTTCGACGGCGAGGAGGCCGCGTTCGAGGCGGTGCGGAGCAAGAAATACAAGGAAGGCGACGTGCTGGTGATCCGCTACGAGGGCCCCAGGGGCGGCCCGGGTATGCGGGAAATGCTCTCGACCACCGCCGCGCTGTACGGCCAGGGCATGGGCGGCAAGGTTGCGCTCATCACCGACGGCCGGTTCTCCGGCGCGACCCGCGGGTTCTGCGTCGGCCATGTCGGCCCGGAGGCCGCGGTCGGCGGCCCGATCGGGCTGCTGCGCGACGGCGACATCATCACGCTCGATGCCGAGAAGGGCACACTGTCGGTCGATCTGAGTGCCGACGAACTGGCGAAGCGAAAGACTGCGTGGAAGCCGCGCGAGAGCGACGCCACGTCCGGATATCTGTGGAAGTACGCCCAGCAGGTCGGCTCCGCGCTCAACGGCGCGGTCACCCACCCGGGCGGAAAGTTCGAGAAGACGACCTATGCGGATATCTAACCTCATAGGGCTGGCTGTCGTCGCGGGGCTCGCCATCTGGCTCGATCCCTCGCCGTCGCTGTCGTTGGACGGCACGCCGTCGCCGAATGCCGGCGCTGCGCTTCCGGCGGCTGCCTCGGCATCCGTGCCCGAGAGCGGGATTACGACGCCGAAGGCGGCGCTCGCGCCGGCCAATGCGGACGTCAACATCTCGCCCGTCGATGCATTCCGTCGCGCCACCGAGGCGCTCAAGGTCGGCGAGCGCAAGGATGCGCTGAACTCGCTGCAATACGCCGCCGAGCGCGGTCATGGCGTTGCGCTGTGGCAGCTCGGCCGGATGTATGCCGAAGGCAACGGCGTGGCCCGCAACGACCAGCGGGCGTTCGAATACTTCCGCAAGTTCGCCGACAGCCACGCCGACGACTATCCCTCGGCGCCGCGCTCGCGGTTCGTCGCCAACGCCTTCGTGGCGCTCGGCCAGTATTACCTTGAGGGCATCCCCGATTCGCCGATCAAGGCGAGCCCGGAGCGGGCGCGCCGGATGTTCTATCACGCGGCGTCGTATTTCGGCGATCCGGAGGCGCAGTATCAGCTCGCCCTGCTGTACGTCGACGGTCACGGTGTCGGCCGCGACGCCAAGCGCGCCGTGCCATGGCTCGTGCTCGCGGCCAACAAGGGCCACTACAAGTCGCAGGCCGTTCTGGGCCGCATCCTGTTCCACGGCGAGCACGGCGCGCGCCAGCCGGCGTCCGGGCTGATGTGGCTGACGGTGGCCTGCGACGGTCCCGGCGGGGCGGTGCCCTGGATTGCCGACCTGCGCGAGCGCGCCTTCAGGCAGGCCAATGACCGTCAGCGCGCCACCGCCCTGGTCCTGCTCGAGCGCTGGGTCGAGGGCCGCCGCGGCATCCGGTAGCCAGGTCATCCCGCTTTAGGAAATCCGGCGGGCTGGGACCCTCACCGCGGCTCGATCGCGAGGTCGATATACACCGGCACGTGGTCTGAGGGCTTCTCCCAGGTGCGCACGTGCTTGTCGATGCCCGCGCCGGTGAGGCGGTCCGCCGCCTGCGGCGACAGCAGCATGTGGTCGATCCGGATGCCCCAGTTCTTCTGCCAGGCGCCGGCCTGATAATCCCAGAACGTGTAGAGCCCGGCATCGTCGCTGACCGCCCGGATCGCGTCGGTCAGGCCGAGGTTCGTCAGCGACCTGAACTTTTCGCGGGTCGGCGGCAGGAACAGCGCGTCGTTCGCCCAGGCGGCGGGATCGTGCACGTCCTGTGGAGCCGGGATCACGTTGTAATCCCCGGCAAGGATGAGCGGTTCTTCCAGTTGAAGTCGCTCGCGCGCATAGTGAGAAAGACGGTCCATCCATTTGAGCTTGTATGAGTATTTGTCGGTGCTCGGAGGGTTGCCGTTGGGCAGATAGATGGAGGCGACCCGCACCACGCCGGACGCCGTCGATACGGTGGCCTCGATGAAACGGGCGTGATCGTCGCCGTCGTCGCCCGGCAGGCCGGGCACCACTTCGTCGAACTTTGCCTTCGACAGGATGGCCACGCCGTTGAAGGTCTTCTGGCCGTGCACGGCGAGGTTGTAGCCGAGCGCCTCGATCGGCTCTCGCGGGAAGGCGTCGTCGACGCACTTGATCTCCTGCAGGCAGGCGATGTCCGGCTGCCGCTCCCGCAACCACGTCACCAGGTGGTCGAGACGCTGCCGGATCGAATTGACGTTCCAGGTGGCAATACGCATGGGAAACGGCAGGTTGAGGAGACCGATGCCGGATTAACCGACAATTGTTATGTTCCGCCAGTGGAAAACCGATGAAGCTACATGGGGGGTGCGGGGTTTTCCCCCAAATGAGCTGTTGATGCGTCCGGGGGGCTCATGTGGTAGAAAACTTGCTACCGAGAGGGGCGCAATTGTTGCTTCGACCGCGCCTTGGGGGCGGGTGGGCCGAGATCGGATTTTGAGAGCATGAAGAAGCGCGCGGTCCTTGTGGGGGTGGTGCTGATCCTCGCCCTGGCCGGAGCCGCCGTGGCCACGCGGGACCTCTGGAACCCGCAGGGCGCGGTGGCGCAGGCGCCGGCGCGTCCCGCCGGTCCGCGCGGAGTGCCGGTCCTGACCGCGACCGCCCAGCAGATGAAGGTTCCGCTGCAGGTCGAGATCCTCGGCACCGTCACGCCGATCGCCAGCGTTGCCATCAAGTCGCGGCTCGACACGATGGTGGAGAGCGTGCATTTCGCCGACGGCGCCATGGTCAGGAAGGGCGACCTCCTGTTCACGCTGGACGGCCGCGCGATCCAGGCGCAGATCAAGGATCTCGAATCCGTGCTGACCAGCGCGCGCGCGCAGCTCGAGCAGAACGAGCGCGATCTCGCCCGTTACACCGAACTGGTGGCGAAGAACGCCGCAACGCAGGTTCAGCTCAACAACGCCCGGACCCAGGTCAACGTCTGGCGCGCAACCTCCAGTTCGACCTCGGCCAAGATCGAGCATCTGAGGGTGCAACTGTCGTACTGCACCATCCGCGCGCCGATTGACGGCCGCGCCAGCATGGCCGCGGTCAAGGCCGGCAATTTTGTGCGGCCCGCCGACGTCACCCCGCTCGCCACCATCATCCAGATCGCGCCGGTCTATGTGGCGTTCGCGCTGCCGCAGAACAATCTGCCCGCGTTGCGCGAGGCGCTGGCGGCGGAGACCGCGACGGTCGAGGCGGTCATTCCGGGCGACACGCGCCGCGCCAGCGGCCACGTCACCATGATCGAGAACACCATCGATGCGGCGACCGGCACCGTCACGGTGCGCGCCACCATGCCGAACGCCGACGGACTGCTGTGGCCGGGCACGCTGGTGCGCGTGCAACTCACCTTCCGCGAGGAAGATGCGATCGTGGTGCCGCCGACTGCCGTGCAAACCAGCCAGAGCGGCACCTTCGTTTTCGTGGTCAAGGACAACGTCGCCAGCGTGCGTCCGGTCAAGGTGTCGCGAACACAGAACAACGTCACGGTCCTGGAAAGCGGTCTCTCGGGCGGAGAGGTCGTGGTGACCGACGGTCAGCTCCGTCTAACCGACGGAGCGCGAGTCGCGCCGCGCGGCGCCGCCGCGGCAGGATCCTGACAGATGAACCTCTCCGAGCTTTGCATTCGCCGGCCGGTCCTGACGACGCTGATCACAGCGTCGTTTATCGTTTTCGGCGTCTTCGCGTACCGGCTGCTGCCGGTCGCGGCGCTGCCGAGGGTCGACTTTCCGACCATCCAGATTTCGGCGCAGTTGCCCGGCGCGAGCGCCGAGACCATGGCCGCGTCGATCGCTTCGCCGATCGAGCGGCAGCTCTCCACCATTTCCGGCATCAGCGCGATCACGTCGTCGTCGACGCAAGGGTCGACCTCGATCATCATCCAGTTCGAGTTGAACCGGAATATCGACAGCGCCGCGCTCGACGTGCAGACCGCGCTCTCGACTGCGGCCCGCCGCCTGCCGCCGGAAATGACCACGCCGCCGCAGTTCCGCAAGGTCAATCCGGGCGACTTCCCGATCCTCTACATCAGCACGCGCTCGTCGACGTTGCCGCTGCATGTCGTCAACGAATACGCCGAGACGGTGCTGGCGCAGCAGATTTCGCAGATCCAGGGCGTCGCCCAGGTGCTGATCTACGGCGCGCAGCGGTTCGCGATCCGCGTGCAGGTGGATCCGGTGGCGGCTGCCGCGCGCAACGTGTCGCTCGAGGAGATCCGCACCGCCGTCAGCCGGGCGAACTCGAATGTTCCGGTCGGCACGCTGCTGGGCTCGGACCAGAACGTCACCCTGCAGGCGTCCGGCGCCCTGATGAAGGCTGCCGACTACCAGAAGATCACCGTTGCCTACCGCAATGGCGTGTCGGTCAGGCTGTCCGAAGTGGCCCGGGTGATCGACAGCGTCGAGAACGACAGGGTTGCGAGCTGGTTCAACGACGATCGCGCCATCGTGCTGGCGATCCAGCGCCAGCCCGACGCCAACACGGTGGCGGTGGTCGACGCCGTCCGCGAGAAGCTGCCGGCGTTCCGCGCCCAGGTGCCCGCGGGTATCGAGATGCAGTTCCTGCTCGACCGATCGCTGTCGATCCGCGACTCGGTCTCCGAAGTGCAGTTCCATCTGAGCATCTCGATCATGCTGGTGGTGATGGTCATCTTCCTGTTCCTGCGGAAGGCATCGGCCACCATCATCCCGTCGCTCGCGGTGCCGGTGTCGCTGATCGGCACGTTCGCGGCGATGTATGCTTTCGGCTTCTCCATCAACAACATGACGCTGCTGGCGCTGGCGCTTTCGGTCGGCTTCGTGGTCGACGACGCCATCGTCATGCTCGAGAATATCGCCCGCCACATCGAGGGCGGCATGCGGCCCTACGAGGCCGCGCTGAAAGGTTCGCGCGAGATCGGCTTCACCATCGTCTCGATCACGTTCTCGCTGATCGCGGTGTTCATCCCGGTGCTCCTGATGGGCGGCATGGTGGGGCGCGTGTTCCGCGAATTCGCCGTCACCATCTCGGTTGCCATCGTGGTGTCGGGCTTCGTCTCGCTGACGCTGACGCCCATGCTGTGCGCGCGCGTGCTGCGCGTCCATCACGAGAACGAGAAGCAGAACTTCATCCTGCGCGGCTTCGAGGCGATGTTCAACGCGTGGCTGCGCGCCTACGAGTGGAGCCTCGACTGGGTGATCCGCTTCAAGGCCGTCATGCTGTTCGTGACGTTCCTGACGCTGGCCGGCTCGGTCTATCTCTACATGATCGTTCCCAAGGGCTTCTTCCCGGCGGAGGACACCGGCTACATCTCGGTCACCACGCAGGGGCCGAGCGACATCGGCTTCAAGGCGATGTCCGAACTGCAGCGCAAGGTCGCCGACATCATCCGCAAGGATCCCGCGGTCGAATACCTCAACTCGACGGTCGGCACGGGCGGGCCGAACCCGACCGCGAACTACGGCCGCATGCTGATCGGGCTCAAGCCGATGGCGGAGCGCAGGGAGAACTCGACGGCCGTGATCCAGCGGCTGCGCCGCACCGCCAACACGGTGCCCGGCGTCGCGGTGTTCTTCCAGAACATTCAGAACATCCGGGTCGTCGCCCGCATGTCCAAGAGCGAGTTCCAGTACACCCTGCAATCGGGCGACACCGAGACGCTGTACCGCGCCGCACCGGACCTCGAGGCCCGCATCCAGAAGGTCGACGGGCTGCGCGACGTCACCACCGACCTCTACATCAAGAATCCGGAGATGATCGTCGAGGTAGACCGCGAGAAGGCCGCGGTCTACGGCATCACGGTCGACCAGATCCGGCAGGAGCTGTTCAACGCGTTCGGCTCGCGGCAGATCGGCACGATCTACACGCCGTCGAACGACTACCAGATCATCATGCAGAGCCTGCCGGAGTTCCAGGCGGACCCGGCGGCGCTGTCCAAGATATTCCTCAAGACCCGCGCCGAAAGCGCGGCGAACACGGCCGCCGGCGCCGGCGCCAGCGGCTCGGGCGTGCTGACCGGCCCGTCGATCCCGCTGTCCGCCGTGACGCGGCTGGTGCCGACGGTCGGACCGCTCCAGGTCAACCATCAGGGCCAGCAGCCGTCGGTCACCATCTCGTTCAACCTCGCGCCCGGCTATTCGCTGGGCTACGCGGTGGACCAGATCCAGCAGATCGAGCGCGAGGCGGGCATCCCGGCCTCGATCACCACCGGCTTCCAGGGCTCCGCGCAGGTGTTCCAGGAGTCGCTGAAGGGGCAGGGCATCCTGGTGCTGGCCGCGATCTTCGCCGCCTATGTGGTGCTGGGCATCCTGTACGAGAGCTTCATCCACCCCATCACCATCATCTCCGGCCTGCCGTCCGCCGGCATCGGCGCGTTGCTGACGCTGATGCTGTTCAAGATGGACCTGTCGGTGATCGCGATGATCGGCATCGTGATGCTGGTCGGCATCGTGAAGAAGAACGCGATCATGATGATCGACTTCGCGCTGGACCGCCGCAGGGTGGGGCTTGGCGCAGAAGCCGCGATCCGCGAAGCCGCGCTGCTGCGGTTCCGCCCGATCATGATGACGACCTTCGCCGCGATCTTCGGCGCGCTGCCGATCGCGATCGGTTCCGGCGCCGGCGCGGAACTGCGACAGCCGCTCGGCGTGGCGGTGGTCGGCGGGCTGATCCTGTCGCAGCTTCTCACACTCTACATCACGCCGGTCGTGTATCTGTATCTGGATCGCATCGACCGCCGGATCCGCCGCAGGCTCGAGCCGCAGCTCGAAGAGGTGCCCGAGCCGCTCAAGCCGGCGGTGGCCGCGGAGTAGGGCGGGTCGCGGCATAGGTCCGAACATTCCAAAGGCCGGGCGATTGCCCGGCCTTTGCCATTTCCGCAATCGCTGGACGCGGGCCTACAGCGTGAAGCTGGTGCCGCAGCCGCAGGACGCCTTGGCCTGCGGGTTGTTGATCTTGAACGCCGCGCCGATCAGGTCGTCGACGAAGTCGATCTCCGATCCCGCGATGTACTGCAGCGAGATGGCATCGATCAGAACGGTGGCGCCGTCGCGCGCCACCACGATGTCGTCGTCCGCCTTGCTGCGCTCGACGTCGAACCTGTACTGGAAGCCCGAGCAGCCGCCGCCCTGCACACTGACGCGCAGCATGCTGCCGGCCGGCTCGGCCTTGAGGATCTCGCCGATTCGCCGTGCCGCGCGTTCCGTGACCGTGACGTTCTCTGTCATGTGTCGCTTTTCCCGGGATTTCGCGTGTCCGGGCGCCAGACAGCCGGGCTGCAAGGCGCAACGTCCCTGTGATAGTTAGGTGCCGGCACCCAGAACGTCAATTCGATCCAGCGGGCGGGCGGTCCCATCATGGCGGAAGGTCCGGCAGGCCGGGATTTGCAGCCGCAGGCGCCGCAGCGCGCGGTTTTCGCCTCGGAGGCGCGGCAGACCCGCGGACGGCTGCATCCGGAGCCGCCGAGCCCCACCAGAAGCGCGTTCCGCCGCGATTGCGACCGGCTGATCCATGCCGCCGCGTTCCGCAGGCTGGCGCACAAGACCCAGGTGTTCGTCTTCCACGAGGGCGACCACTTCCGCACCCGGCTCACCCACACTCTGGAAGTGACCCAGATTGCGCGCTCGCTGGCGCGTGCGCTGCGGCTCGAGGAGGACCTGGCGGAGGGTTGCGCGCTCGGTCACGATTTCGGCCATCCGCCGTTCGGCCACGCCGGCGAGCGTGCGCTCGACCGCTGTCTGGAGGCGTTCGGCGGCTTCGACCACAACGCCCAGACGCTGCGCGTGGTCACGACGCTGGAACGGCCGTATCCGGATTTCGACGGCCTCAACCTGTCGTGGGAAACGCTGGAGGGCCTGGTCAAGCACAACGGGCCGCTGACCGATCGGGAGGGCAGGCCCGGCGGCCGCCACGCCGGTCGCGGTTTGCCGCGCGCCATCGCGGAGTATTCGCAGGTGCAGGACCTCGATCTCTGGAGCTATCCGAGTGCGGAGGCGCAGGTCGGCGCGATCTCCGATGACATCGCCTACAACGCCCACGACATCGACGACGGACTGCGCGCCGAGATGTTCACGCTCGACGACGTCGCAACGGTGCCGCTGATCGCGACGCTGCTGCACGAGGCTGCCGTGGAGCATCCCCGCATGGAGCCGGGCCGCCGCATCCACGAGCTGCGCCGCCGCCTCATCACGCGGATGATCGAGGACGTGATCGCGCAGACGAAAACGCGCGCGGCGGAGCTTGGTGTCGGCTCGGCGGAGGACGTGCGGATGGCGGGCGGTCCGCTGGTGTCGTTCTCGCCCGCCATGGCCGAAGCCGAAAAGGCGATCAAGAATTTCCTTTACCCGGAGCTGTACCGCCATCCGCGCATCATGCGGATCATGGGCGATGCCGAGCGGATCGTCGAACAGCTGTTCGCGCATTACCTCTCGCAGCCGTCCGACATGCCGCCGGAATGGAGTGCGGGGGCCGACGACGAGGCGGGCAGGGCGCTCCGCATCGCCGACTTCATCGCCGGCATGACCGACCGCTACGCCATGGTCGAGCACGCGCGGCTGATCGGCGGCACGCCGGAGCTGCGGTAGACGATTTGGTCGGTCGCATCGGTGCGGCGTGCTCCGTTCGCCTCCCCCCGCTTGCGGGGGAAGGCCGGCGAACGACGTGAGCCGGGAGGTCGCAAACAACCGGGTTCCCATCAGCGCCGATTTTGCTACAAGCCGCCCACCATGAACGTGTTCGACCGCTACACCTCCCACGTCCGCGACGCCGTCGCCGCGCTGGTTTCGGCCGGCGCGCTCAACGCCATACCGGACTGCTCCCGCGTGGTGGTCGAGCCGCCGCGCGAGGCGAGCCACGGCGATCTCGCCACCAACGCCGCGATGGTGCTGGCGAAAGAGGTCGGCCAGAAGCCGCGCGACCTCGCCGAGAAGATCGCAACCGAGCTGCGCAAGCGGCCGGAGATCGTGAAGGTGGAGATTGCCGGTCCCGGCTTCATCAACCTCACGCTTGCTCCGGGCGTGTGGCACGACGCGCTTGCCGATGCGATCCGGCAGGGAACGGACTATGGCCGCGGCGCGCCGCGCAACGCGCACAAGGTCAACGTCGAATACGTCTCCGCCAATCCGACCGGGCCGATGCACGTCGGCCATTGCCGCGGTGCGGTGTTCGGCGACGCGCTCGCCAACCTGCTGGCGTTCGCCGGGCTCGACGTGACCCGCGAGTACTACATCAACGACGCCGGTGCGCAGGTCGATGCACTCGCGCGCTCGGCGTTCCTGCGCTACCGCGAGGCGCTCGGCGAAACCATCGGTGCGATACCCGATGGCCTTTATCCGGGCGACTACCTCGTGCCGGTGGGGCAGGCGCTGGCGAAGGAGTTCGGCGAGAGCTTGCGTCACAAGCCGGAGGCCGAATGGCTGCCGGTGGTGCGTGCGAAAGCCATCGCGATGATGATGGACATGATCCGCGCCGATCTCGCGGCGCTCAATGTCCGCCACGACGTGTTCTTCTCCGAGCGCTCGCTGATCGAGGGCGGCGACCGGGTCGGCGCCGTCATCGCGGCGCTGCGCGAGGAGGGCAAGGTCTACGAAGGCCGTCTGGAGAAACCGAAAGGCGCGCCGGCCGAGGACTGGGAGGACCGCGAGCAGACCCTGTTCCGCGCCACCGACTTCGGTGACGACGTCGACCGGCCGCTGAAGAAATCCGACGGCAGCTACACCTACTTCGCCTCCGACATCGCCTATCACAAGTCGAAGTTCGACCGCGGCTTCCGCGACATGATCGACGTCTGGGGCGCCGACCACGGCGGCTACATCCGGCGCATGAAGGCTGCGGTCAACGCGGTGAGCGACGGCAAGGCGGAACTCGACGTCAAGGTCGTGCAGCTCGTCAAGCTGACCCGCGCCGGCGTCGAGGTGAAGATGTCGAAGCGCTCCGGCGAGTTCGTCACGCTCCGCGAGGTGGTGGACGAGGTCGGCCGCGATGCCGTGCGGTTCATGATGCTCTACCGCAAGAACGACGCGCCGCTCGACTTCGATCTCGCCAAGGTGATCGAGCACTCGCGCGACAACCCGGTGTTCTACGTGCAGTACGGCCACGCCCGCGGCCATTCGATCTTCCGCAACG
>CAZGSW010000164.1:0-4279 GCA_964528635.1 uncultured Rhodoplanes sp.
GTATTTGGGCCACGTCGCCCAAATACTGAATGGTGCGCCTTGGCAATCCACCCATTTTAATGATCAACGGGGCGTCCCAATTATCCGCATCAGGGACGTTACGTCAGGGACCACAGCGACACGGTATGCTGGACCACTAGAGGATGGATATTGGATTGATGACGGCGATCTGCTTGTTGGAATGGACGGCGACTTTAACTCCCGCATCTGGACGGCGGGCCGGGCATTATTAAATCAGCGGGTTTGTCGGATTGCGCCAATCGAAAATATATATCTTAAGTCGTTTCTTGCGATTGTTCTTCCAGGCTATCTCCAACTGATCAACGATGAGACCCACTCGATTACCGTCAAGCATTTGTCGTCCAAAACACTCGCAGAAATCCCATTGCCGCTTCCCCCACTTTCCGAGCAGCGGCGTATCGTTGCGAAGATCGACAGCCTCTCCGCCAAATCCAAGCGGGTCAGCAATCAACGCGATCATATCTCGCGACTGGTCGAGAAGTACAAGCAAGCGATCTTGGCAGCAGCATTTCGAGGCGACTTAACGCAAAAATGGAGAGATAACCATCCCTCAGCTAGGCCCCCCGACCATGATCAGCTTGCAGTCGAGCGCAATGCGCTGTTCGGCTCTCGGGTCATGCCGACCCAAATCAGTGATGTGCATTTGCCTTTCAATTTGCCTGACAGTTGGTTCTGGGTAAGGGCGGAGGCGGTGAACGGCTTTATCACTAAAGGAACAACGCCTGCATCCGAGCACATGAGTTCGGGAGCCGGCGAGGTCCCGGACATTAAGGTCTATAATCTGACGTTTGATGGAAGTCTGGATTTCACCATCAATCCGACCTTTGTATCGCGAACGATACACCAAGGAGACTTGCGCCGGTCAATCGCAAAGCCTGGTGATGTGTTAATGAATATCGTAGGTCCTCCTCTAGGGAAGGTCAGCATTGTCCCCGATCAATGGCCAGAGTGGAATATCAACCAAGCGATTGCCGTGTTCAGACCAATACACTCGCTTGACGCGCGATTTCTCAGTCTGTGGCTGCTCTCGGAAACTTTGCTGCGGTGGGCTTTATCTAAAGCGAAGGCAACTGCCGGCCAGAGCAATCTCACCTTGGAAATCTGCCGGGATTTGCCAATCCCCTTGTGTTGCCCTCACGAACAGCAAGAAATCGTCCGGCGTGTCGATGCTGCGCTTTCTTGGATCGACCGACTTGCCTCCGAAGCGACCAACGCCCGCAAGCTGATAGATCGTCTGGACCAAGCCATCCTCGCCAAGGCGTTTCAGGGTGAACTTGTGCCGCAGGACCCGAGCGACGAACCGGCAAGCGTTCTTTTGGAGCGCATTCGTGTTGAGCGCGCGGCTACAGCCGCAAGCAATAAGCGCGGCTCAAGGACACGATCAGAGAATGGTGCAGCAACTCCGCAACCGTGAGGCGTCAAACAACGCAAGCGGCAACAGGATCGCGGAAGATAAACCAAAAGGCGTTGAAGCGACCCCAAGCCATACTGCTGGCGTGTAATATCAACGTGTGATATCAGTTGACCTTGAACCTACTTAAGTATCTGAAATATAATAACTATATTGTTTGGCTGGGGGACTAGGATTCGAACCTAGAAAAACAGAGTCAGAGTCTGCTGTGATACCATTTCACCATCCCCCAACAGGCTGGACCGCGTGTCCCGCCGGCGAGTTCGCCCTCGATATAGCGTCATTGTTGCCGCCCGCCAAGTTCCATCCGGGTTCCCGGAACATTGCGGGGCTTCGCAGTCTTGACCTCCGCAAGGGGAGATCCAGCCACGGAGGAACCAGCATGCGACCTCAGACTTTTGCCGCCGCGATCGCCATTATCGGCCTCACCGCAGGCGGCGCACTCGCCCAGCAGGCGCCGATGGGCGCCCAGGGGCAGCCGCAGGGGCAGAACGCCGCGTACTGTCTGCAGGGGACCGACGGATCCCGCAACTGCGGCTTCAAGACCATGGCGCAGTGTAACGCCGCCAAGAAAGGCCAGGCCACGAATTCAACCTGCGTGCGCAACACCCAGACCACCGGTTCGGGGGCCATGGCTCCGGGCAAGCCTTCCGGAACGCCGAGCCAGCCGTCCACGGGCATGACGCCGTCAAATCCGTCGGGTGGTTCGATGTCGAGCGATCCGTCCGGCACGAGGTAATGCCAGACCGATGAACCGATCCTGCCGCGCGGGGCTCTCGCTCCGCGCGGCCGGTTTTTCGCCGTAGGTTTTTTTGTGCCGTATGTGCCGCTCTATGTGCCCGCTCTCTGCCGGCTGAGCGGGGGGCGGTCGGGCGCGACCTATTCTGCGGCCTGTTTCCAGGTGGTGGCGTGCGCTTTGGGCTTGGCCTTCAATTTCAGCTCGGTCAGTTCGGCGCGTTCGCGCACGCTGTTGCGGAAAAGCTGCTCGTGCCCGGCCTGATACTGCGGCGGGCAGGCGACCGGGGCGCCATACCAGGCCGCGGCCTTCAGGGTGAACGACGGATCGGCGAGATGCGGCCGCGCCAGCGCGACCAGATCGGCGCGTCCCGCGGTGACGATGGTATTGACCTGATCCGCGGTCGTGATGTTGCCGACGCACATGGTGGCGATGCCGGCCTCGTTGCGGATCTGGTCCGAGAACGGGGTCTGGAACATGCGCCCGTACACCGGCCGGGCATCGGGCGTGGTCTGGCCGGTCGACACGTCGATCAGGTCGCAGCCGGCCTCGGCGAACATGCGTGCGATCTGCACGGCATCGTCGCCGCTGAGCCCGCCGTCCTGCCAGTCGGTGGCCGAGATGCGCACCGACATCGGCTTTTCATCGGGCCACGCCGCGCGCAGCGCCTGGAACACCGCAAGCGGGAAGCGCATGCGGTTTTCCAGCGGGCCGCCAAATTCGTCGGTGCGCTTGTTGGTCAATGGCGAGATGAAGCTCGCCAGCAGATAGCCGTGCGCGGCATGCAGTTCGATCATGTCGAAGCCGGCGCGATCGGCGCGTTTTGCCGCCTGCACGTAGTCGGCGGCGATCGCATCCATGTCCGTCTTCGTCAGTTCGCGCGGCACCTGGCTGTGCAGGAAATAGGGCAGCGGCGACGCCGCAACGACCGGCCATGGCGGCTCGTCCGGATTTCCCTCGGGCAGCGGCTGGTCGATGCCCTCCCACATCAGTTTGGTCGAGCCCTTGCGGCCGGCGTGACCGAGCTGCAGGCAGATCTTCGCCGCGGAGTTGGCGTGAACGAAATCGACGATGCGCTTCCAGGCCGCCTGCTGGGCATCGTTGTACATGCCGGTGCAGCCGTAGGTGATGCGCGCCTCCGCGGACACGTCGGTCATTTCGGTGAACAGCAGGCCGGCGCCGCCGATCGCCCGCGAGCCGTAGTGCACCATGTGCCAGTCGCTCGGCAGGCCGTCGGTGGCGGAGTACTGGCACATCGGCGAGACCACCACGCGATTGGCCAGCGTCATGCCGCGCAGCCTGAACGGCTGGAACATCGGCGCAACCGGAGCGTCCGTGTCGGCGGGCAGGCCCAGCGCCTTCACCTCGCCGGCGACCATCCTGTCGGCCTCGCCGATGAACTCCGGCGCGCGCAGCGCCAGGTTGTCGTAGGTGATGGCGCGCGATCGCGTCATCAGGCCGAACACGAACCGCGTCGGGTTCATGTCCCAGAAGCGCTTGACGTGCTCGAACCACACCAGCGACACGTCGGCGGAATGCTGGGTGCGCTCGACCTCGTTGCGGCGCTGCGCCTCGAAATGCGCCAGCGCCGCCTTCACGTCGCGGCCGCCGGTGGCGCGGAAGGCCTCGAAGAGCGCGATGGCGTCTTCCATCGCGAGCTTGGTGCCCGAGCCGATCGAGAAGTGTGCGGTGGCCTTGGCGTCGCCGATCAGCACGGTGTTGTCGTGGGTCCAGCGCTCGCAGCGGATGGTGGGGAAGTTGCGCCAGATCGAGCGGTTGGTGATCAGTCTGTGGCCGCCAAGTTCTTTCGCGAACACGTTCTCCATGAATGCCGCGGAGCCCGCCTCGTCGAGTGCGGCGAGTCCCGCCTTGCTGAAGGTCTCCGGGTCGGTCTCGAAAATCCAGGTCGAGCGCCCGGGCTGGTACTGGTAGCAGTGCGCGATGAAGATGCCGTGTCCGGTCTCGCGGAAGAAGAAGTTGAACGCATCGAGCGGCTTGGTCGATCCCATCCAGACGAAGTGGTTGGGCCGCATCTCGATCGCCGGGTTGAACCTGTCCTTCAGCGCGTCGCGGGTGCGCGAATTGATGCCGTCGGCGGCGACCACGAGATC
>CAZGSW010000164.1:4379-6547 GCA_964528635.1 uncultured Rhodoplanes sp.
TCGAGCGCAGGTTCGGCCGCATCGTCGCCATCGCGTCGACCGCGGGCCTGAAGGGCTATGGCTACGTATCAGCGTACAGCGCGTCCAAGCACGCGGTGGTCGGGCTGGTGCGCTCGCTGGCGATCGAGACCGCGCGCACCGGCGTCACGGTCAATGCGGTTTGCCCGGGTTACACCGACACCGAACTGGTTCGCGAAAGCGTTTCCCGCATCGTCGAGAAGACCGGCCGCACGCACGCCGAGGCCGAGGCCGCCATGATGAAAAACAATCCGTTGGGGAGGCTTGTCAAACCGCAGGAGGTTGCCGCCGCCGTGCTCTATCTGTGTTCGGCGGACGCCGCTTCCGTGACCGGTTCCACGCTGGTGGTGGCCGGTGGAGAGATATGATGGACGACAGAACGACAATTCCCCTCGATGCCGAGACCAAGGTTGCCGAGCGGCCGCACGACCACAAAACCGAGCTGCGGCTGTGGCTTCGGCTTCTGACCTGCACCACGCTGATCGAGAACGAGGTGCGGCGGCGCCTGCGTGACAATTTCGACATCACGCTGCCGCGGTTCGACCTGCTGGCGCAGCTCGACCGCGCGCCAAATGGCATGACGTTGGGGGAGCTGTCGCAGCGCATGATGGTGTCGAACGGCAACATCACCGGCCTGGTGGACCGGCTGGCGGCGCAGCGGCTGATCCTGCGGCGGCCGTCGCCGACCGACCGGAGGGTGCAGATCGTCACCCTGACGCCGGAAGGACGGCGCTTCTTCCGTGCCATGGCGCGGGAGAATGCCGAATGGATCGGCCAGATCTTCGCCGATCTGTCTCCCGGAGATATCGACACGCTGATGGATGCGCTGGCCAGGACCAAGACGTCGGCGCGCAAGGCCATTGGCCGCGGAGCCGCGTGATGGCTGTGGCAAATCCGGTGACGCTGCCGCTCTCGGCCTATCGTGCGCAGCACGTCCACTTTGCGGTCGACGGCAAGGTCGCAACGCTGACCCTCGACCGCCCCGACAAGAAGAATCCGCTGACGTTCGAGAGCTACGCCGAGATCGTCGACCTGTTCCGCGCGGCGGCGAAGGACAGGCAGATCAAGGCCATCGTGGTGACCGGGGCGGGGGGCAATTTCTGCTCGGGCGGCGACGTGTTCGAGATCATCGAGCCGCTCACCAAAATGGGCACGACCGAGCTTCTGGACTTCACCAGGATGACGGGCGAGGTGGTGAAGGCGATGCGGGCCTGCCCGCATCCGGTCGTTGCAGCCATCGATGGCGTCTGTGCCGGGGCCGGCGCGATCATCGCCATGGCGTCGGACCTGCGGATCGGCACCGCGGCTACGAAAGTGGCCTTCCTGTTCAACCGGGTCGGACTTGCCGGCTGCGACATGGGCGCATGCGCGATCCTGCCACGGATTATCGGTCAGGGCCGCGCATCGGAGCTGCTGTTCACCGGGCGCTCGATGAGCGGCGAGGAGGCCGAGCGCTGGGGGTTCTTCAACCGACTGGTCGCGTCGGATGCGGTGCTGGCCGAGGCGACGAAGCTGGCGCGGGATCTGGCGTCGGGGCCGACCTTCGCGAACGCCATGACCAAGCGCATGCTCGACATGGAGTGGGCCATGTCGATCGAGGCGGCCGTCGAGGCCGAGGCGGTGGCGCAGGCGCTCTGCATGAAGACGGAGGATTTCGCCCGCGCGTATCGTGCTTTTGCCGCCAAACAGAAGCCGGTGTTCGAGGGAAATTGAGATGGTGCGGTCGGGCACATTCCTTGCGGCTGTCGTCCCCGCGAAGGCGGGGACCCATGCGCCGTGCCCCACCGGTGAAGCCGTGGCTATGGGTCCCCGCCTTCGCAGGGGCGACCGCGAAAAGGGTAAAGTTCAAATCGGAGAGCGGCGATGACAACACTCGCCGCCACTCTCGCGCTGCCGTTCTTCAACGACGACCACCGCCGGTTTGCCGAGGCGCTGGCGCGGTGGGCGGATGCGCGGTTGCCGGCGCTGCCCCACGACGACGTCGATGAGGCTTGCCGGGCGCGGGTCGCGGCGCTGGGCGAGGCCGGGCTGCTCAAGGCGGTGGTGCCGGCCGAATTCGGCGGGCTTCATGCGAAGCTCGACGTGAGGACGCTGTGCATCGCGCGCGAGGTGCTGGCGTTCCGCGACGGGCTGGCCGATTTCGCCTTCGC
>CAZGSW010000164.1:6647-8976 GCA_964528635.1 uncultured Rhodoplanes sp.
TACATCGTGTTTGCCCGCACCGGAGAGGCGCCGGGGGCGAGGGGACTTTCTGCGTTTGTGGTCGACGCAGACACGCCGGGCCTCTCGGTGGCCGAACGCATCGACGTCATCGCGCCGCATCCGCTGGCGCGGCTCAAGTTCGATGGTGCGCGCGTTCCGGCCGCGAACCGGCTCGGCGCTGCCGGAGAAGGCTTCAAGGTGGCGATGGCGACGCTGGATATCTTCCGTTCCACCGTCGGCGCCGCGGCGCTGGGCTTCGCCCGCCGCGCCCTGCACGAGACGGTCGAGCACGCGGCGACGCGAAAGCTGTTCGGTGCCCCGCTCGGCGATCTGCAGATGACGCAGGCCGCCATCGCCGACAGCGCCACCGAGGTCGATGCCGCGGCACTGCTGATCTATCGCGCCGCCTGGATCAAGGATCGGGGCGCCGCGCGGGTCACCGGCGAGGCCGCGATGGCCAAGATGTATGCGACCGAGGCGGCGCAGCGCGTGATCGATCGCGCGGTCCAGCTTCACGGCGGGCTCGGGGTGACGAAGGGCGTCAAGGTCGAGGAGCTTTATCGCGAGATCAGGGCGCTGCGCATCTACGAGGGCGCGACCGAGGTGCAGAAGATCGTGATCGCGCGCGAGGCGCTCAAGGGCAGGGCGCAGAAGACAGATCTGGCGGCGGAATGATGGTGAGACGAGGCTGACATGGCGGCGAGCGGACACGTCGACACATTCGCGCGGGACAACCTGCCGCCGCAGGCGCAGTGGCCCGAGTTCCGCTTCGATCTGCCGGAATTGCGCTACGGCGACCGGCTCAATTGCGTCACCAAGCTGCTGGACCGCTGGATTGCTGCGGGCGAGGGCTCCCGCCCGTGCCTGATTTCGCCGGCCGAGACGCTGAGTTATGCGGAGCTGTCCGAACGGGTCAACCGTATCGCCAATGTGCTGACCCGCGACCTCGGGCTGGTCCCGGGCAACCGCGTGCTGCTGCGCTCGGCCAACAATCCCATGATGGTTGCGGCCTACCTTGCCGCGCTCAAGGCCGGCGCCGTCGTGGTCGCGACCATGCCGCTGTTGCGCGCCAAGGAGCTTGGCTATCCGATCGCCAAGGGGAAGATCGCGCTGGCGCTTTGCGACATCCGTCTTGCCGACGAGATGGAGAAGGCGAAGCAGGTCTCGCCCGACCTGAAGCAGATCGTGTACTGGGGCGGCGGCCGCAACGACGGCCTCGAGGCCCTGATGCAGCAGCCGGGCTACGAGCACTTCAGCGCCTGCGACACGGCGGCCGACGACGTCTGCCTGATCGGCTTCACGTCGGGGACGACCGGCGAGCCCAAGGGCACCATGCATTTCCATCGCGACATGCTCGCGGTCTGCGATTCCTACGCCAAACACGTGCTGCGCGCGGAGCCGTCGGACCGCTTCATCGGCTCGCCGCCGCTCGCCTTCACGTTCGGGCTCGGCGGCCTTGTGCTGTTTCCGATGCGGATCGGCGCGTCGACTGTTTTGCTCGAACGCACCACGCCGGACGATATGCTGGGCGCGATCCAGCAGCACCGCGCCACCGTCTGTTTCACGGCGCCGACCGCGTACCGCGCGATGATCGCCAAGCTCGCTGACTACGACATCAAATCGCTGCGCAAGTGCGTGTCTGCCGGCGAGGCGCTGCCGAAGGTCACGTTCGAGGCGTGGCACAGGGCGACCGGCATCAGGATTCTCGACGGCATCGGCGCGACCGAGATGCTGCACATCTTCATCGGTTCGCCCGAGGACGATGTTCGCGCCGGTTCGACCGGCCGCGTCGTGCCCGGCTACGAGGCGATCGTGATCGATGACGAGGGCAGGGAGATGCCGCCGGGCATCGCCGGGCGGCTGGCGGTGCGCGGTCCGACCGGCTGCCGCTATCTGTCCGACAGCCGCCAGTTCAACTACGTGCAGTCCGGCTGGAACGTGACCGGCGACACCTACGTGATGGATCGCGACCGCTACTTCTGGTACCAGGCGCGCTCCGACGACATGATCATCTCCTCCGGCTACAACATCGCCGGGCCCGAGGTGGAATCTGCGCTGCTGACGCACGCCTGTGTCGCCGAGTGCGGCGTGGTCGGCGCGCCGGACGAGGAGCGCGGCCAGATCGTCAAGGCCTACGTGGTGCTGCGTCCGGGCGTGCAGGCAGGCGCTGCCCTGACGAAGGAATTGCAGGACCACGTCAAGTCGGTCGTTGCGCCGTACAAGTATCCGCGCGCCATCGAATACGTGACCGAGCTGCCGAAGACGCAGACCGGAAAATTGCAGCGCTTCGAGCTTCGCAACAAGGCGGCGCAGGCCGCCAGAACTTCGT
>CAZGSW010000164.1:9076-10373 GCA_964528635.1 uncultured Rhodoplanes sp.
CGTGAACCGGTACCTTCATCCGCCAGGCTGGCCCAAGCCGAGGGGATATTCCAACGGCATCAAGGCCAGCGGCGAGTTCGTCTTCGTCGGCGGCATGGTGGGCTGGGACGCCAACGAGAAATTTCCGCAAGGCTTCGTCGCGCAGGCGCGGCAGGCGCTGCAGAACATCGCGGAGGTGCTGGCAGAGGGGGGCGCGAAGCCCGAGCACGTCACCCGCATGACCTGGTACGTGCGCGACATGGACGAGTATCTCGCGGTCCGCAAGGAGCTT
This sequence comes from uncultured Rhodoplanes sp., assembly GCA_964528635.1. Lineage (GTDB taxonomy): Bacteria > Pseudomonadota > Alphaproteobacteria > Rhizobiales > Xanthobacteraceae > Z2-YC6860. The sequence continues at coordinate 9,348 of CAZGSW010000164.1, forward strand.
GCCGGGCCCTATCGCGAGGTGATGGGCACGCATTTCCCGGCGATGGCGCTGGTCGAGGTGCGCCGCCTGGTCGAGCCGGAGGCGCGGCTGGAGATCGAGGCCACCGCGGTGGTGCCTTAGCCGCTACGCGCCCAGGCTGCGGTACGCCAGCCAACTGAACAGCACGCACAAACCCGCCCACACGGCGATGATGGCGACCGCGCCGTTCAGGCTGTGCGGCTTCTCACGTGACGACGCGGCCCTCGCGCGCAGTTCCGCCATGATGGCGGGTGGCACAAGGGCGACCGCAAGGACAATCCCCGCCGGAACGATCAGGAGATCGTCGACCTGGCCGAGCACCGGGATGAAGTCCGGTATGAGGCCGATCGGCGACAGCGCATAGGCTGCGATGCACGCTGCCACCGCCCTGGCGTGCCACGGCACCCGCGGATCGCGGCCGGCGAGATAGAGCGCATGAACGTCGCGCGTCTTCGCGGTTGCCCAAGTTCGCAGATGGCCTGCCACCTTATTCCGCCGCCTGCGCCAGCGCCCGGATGTCCTTCATGGCGGCGGCGAGCGCCACGCCGGTGTCGTCGGCCTGCGCCGCCTTGCGCAGCTTCGCCACGGTCGCGGCCGCGTCCGGCAGTTCGGCAATGCGCGGCAGCGCCTGCATGATGGTGTCGTAGCGTTCGCGGCCGCGCTCGTGGGTGTCGCTATAGCCCTTGACCAGCGTGCGTGTGAGCGCGACCTCCACGGCGAGCGGGTAGTTCGCCGGCGCAAGATCGAGGATGGTGCGCAGCCAGCCGTCGAGGAAGGCCTGCTCGCCGGCGAACCGCAGGGAGCGGCGCCGCGTCGGCTTCAGCGAGGCGACGAAGTAGAGCGCGAGGAAGCCGCGGATGCTGGATGTCCGGAGCACCTTGCCCTTGCGCGTGAACCGCTCGATCAGCCTCCGCGGCCAGCCGCTGTTGAGGAGTCGGCGGCCGAGTCCGGCAGGCAGCGTGTCGGCGATCTCCTGCACGCGGGGATGAAAGAACTCCGCGATCTCCA
>CAZGSW010000165.1:0-10204 GCA_964528635.1 uncultured Rhodoplanes sp.
GCCGCGACTGCGCAAGACGGAACGCGAACCGGATGATCCGCTCGACGCCGGCGCGAGTGAACATCGCCACATCGGTGGCCGCCTCCAGCGGCGAGCCCTGATGGACGCGGCCGCCGACGCCGGCGTACTCGCCCTCGGAATTTTCCCGCACGATCACCCAGTCGAGTTCCGGACCGCTCACATTGCGCAGCGGCGAGGTGATGCCCGGAAGAATACGGGTCGGCCTCACGTTGGCGTACTGGTCGAACGGCTGGCAGATCGCAAGCCGCAGCCCCCACAGCGTGATGTGATCCGGAATGTCCGGATGGCCGGCGGAACCGAACAGGATCGCATCGTGATTCCTGATCTGATCGCGGCCGTTCTCCGGCATCATGCGGCCGTGCTTCTTGTAGTGTTCGCCACCCCAGTCGAAATGATCGAACTTGACGGCGAAGCCGCCGTCCCGTTTGGCCAGCGCTGTCAGCGCCTCGACGCCGGCGGCGACCACCTCGGTGCCGATGCCGTCGCCCGGAATCGCCGCAATCGAATACGTTTTCATGTCCTGTCCGGGAGTATCGCGCCGCAAGCCGTCGGCACACGGGCTAGTTTGGCTTGACGCCAGCCGCCTTGATGGCCGCATCCCATCGCTTCACTTCGGCAGCGAGGTGCGACTTGAGAGCATCGGGTCTCGCCTGTTCCGGAGCCACAGGCGCCGTGCCCAGGCTGGCAAAACGTTCGATCACCTTGGCGTCCTTGAGAGCGGCCTGCAAAGCACTTACGAGCTTGTCGCTGACATCCTTGGGCAACCCCTTGGGCGCCCACATGGCGTGCCACGCCGACACCTCGAAGCCGGGCAAGGCGCCGCTGTCGAGCGTCGGCAGTTCGGGGAGCGACGAGACTTTGGTCTTTGTGGTGACAGCGTAGCCCTTGATCTTGCCGTCCTTGATCTGGTTGGTAGTGTTCGTTGTCTGGTCGCACATCACGTCGAACTGGCCACCGAGCAGATCGTTCATGGCAGGCCCCGTGCCGCGATAGCCGACACCGGCCATCTGCAGACCCGCCTCCTTCATCAGGATCAGCGCGCACAGGTGCGAGGCCGAGCCGACGCCGGCATGGCCATAGCTCACCTTCCCCTTCTCGGCCTTGATCCAGTTGAACAATTCCTTCACGTCCTTGGCTTTCACGCCAGTCTTCGACACCACCGTCATCGGCACGTCGGTGATGCGGCCGATATGATCGAAGTCGTTCACAACGTTGTACCGGAGGTTCTGGTAGAGCGCGGAGCCGTTGCCTGTGCGATATGCCAGATGGCGATGGAGTAACCGTCCGGCGCCGCCTTGGCGACGCGCCCCATCCCGATCGTCCCGCCGGCCCCGCCGGCGTTCTCGACCACCACGGTCTGCCCGAGCGTCCGCGTCATCGATTCCGCGACCAGACGGGACACCGTGTCGGTCGGACCGCCCGCCGCCGCCGGAACCAGCAGATTGATTGGCTTGGTCGGGAATGCCGTTTGCGCTGCCGCGATCTGAGACATGGCCGCAGGTGCGAGCGTAACGGCTCCCGCTATGAGCGCGTGACGGATGAAATCCATGGGGCCGCTCCCTTTATCCACGTTGTATGCGCCTCGTTCTTCGGGCGCTCCGGCTGTTCTACGGCACGCGGATGCCCGCCACAACGTCATCCGATTATACAAAATTCTGATACAATGTCGCCGTCGCATCCGCGAAAACCGGCATCATGGAACTGCGTCAACTCCGCTGCTTCGTCGCCGTCGCCGAAGAACTGCATTTCGGCAGGGCCGCACGTCGTCTGGACATGCTCCCGTCGGCGCTCGGCCGCCACATCCGGCTGCTGGAACAATCGCTCGGCACCCGCTTGCTGCTGCGGACCACACGGAACGTAACGCTGTCACCCGACGGCGCGGCGTTCTTCGACAACGCGCGCACGCTGCTCGCAAGAGCGGATGAACTCGGCCGGCAATTTCGCGAAGGCGAACGCGAGCGATCTCGCGTCCTGACTGTAGGAGCCATCGACACCGCGGCCGCGGGCCTGATCCCGGAACTGCTTCGGGATTTCCGCAAGCACCGTCCCGATGTCACCATCCAGCTCGTCGAGGACAAGACGGTTCGGCTGCTGCCGAGGATCCTATCCGGTCGACTCGATTTCGCATTCGTGCGCCCTCCCGAGAATCCAGACAGACGGATCGAGTTCATGATGCTTTTACATGAAACGCCAGTCGTGGCGGTGCCGTCCCGGCACAGGCTGGCGCGGCGCAGCCGTCTCGCCATCGACACGCTGGTCGGACAGCCGCTGATCGTTCCCGACCGGAGCTCGCGGCCGCACAGCCACGACCTGACCATCAAGCTCTTCGAGCAGGCAGGTGCGCGTCCGACGATCTCTCAGGTCGCAGAGGAGAAGCAGACGATCGTCAATCTGGTGGCTGCGAAGCTCGGGCTCGCGATCGTTCCGCGATGGGCGGCACGCATGACGGTCGCGGGTGTACGCTTCGTGCCGCTGGTCGCACCTCAACCGGAGCAGCTCAATATTCTGCCGCTCGCCGCCGCATGGCTGCGCGGTTCACGAGACCCCCTTCGGGACGAGATGCTGGCAGTGTTGCGGCTGCGGCGACCGCGCTATGCGGCAAAGGCCTGAGCCGCGGGCCGAACGGGGGCTGCGCCGTGCGGACAGCCCCCGTTGGCAACGGCAATCACGTCACTTGATGTCCGGATAGAGCCCGGACGCGATAATGACGTCGCGGCCAAGCGCGGCCTCGTCGAACACCATCTTCCTGAACTCCTCGGGGCTGTTGAGCACGGGCGACAGACCGCGCGCGATGATGTGCCTCTTCTGGAACTCCGGATCCGACGCGATCTTGACGATCGCCTTGTTCATCTTGTCGACGATCTCCTTCGGAGTGCCTTTCGGCATGTGAATGCCGTACGACGATGCCCAGGTGTGAAGGGTATAGCCGAGTTCCTTGAAGGTCGGAATGTCCGGCGCCAGCGGCGAGCGCTTGTCGCCGTCGACGGCAAATCCGAGAATCTTGCCGCCGCGGATGTGATTGATCAGGTTGCCGATGCCGAAGATGGCCACCGGCGTCACCCCGCTCATCATGTTGTTGACCGCGTCGCCGCCGCCCTTGAAGGGCACGCGCACGAAGTCCACGCCATGCTTCTTGTTGAACGCTTCCATGAACGCCACCTTCGACAGCGAAGGCGTGAGGTAGTTCATGGTTTTCGGTTTCGACTTGGCGAGCGCGGCGAGTTCGTCGAAGTTCTTCACGCCGAGCGAAGCGTTCACCGCGAAGACATGCTGGAGATACCAGAGGCGGGTAACATGCTCCAGCTTGTCCTTCGGATCGAAGTTCGCGGCCTTGTTGATGATCGGGTTGATCACCATCGATTCGTTGTTCAGCGCGCAGATGGTGTAGCCATCGGGCTCCGCCTCGGCGCAGGCTCGCGCACCGATCGACCCGTTTGCTCCCACGCGGTTCTCCACCACGATCGTGCCGCCAAGCTCCGGCCCCAGTTGGTCGGCAAGCGCACGCAGGAAGATGTCGCTCAACCCGCCCGGCCCCTGCGACGCGATGGCGCGAATGGGGCGGTCAGGATACTTCTGGGCGGCTGCAGGCAACGACGGCAGCACAGTGGCTGCCAGCAGCACGGCTGCCAGTTTGCAAAAACGCATGGGCATTTTCCTCCTTAGGCTCCGGCTGTGTTTGCCGGGCTCGCCGGGAGTTTGCGGCAGACAACGAAAGCGGGCAACCCTGAACCGCGGCAGCAATGGCCGGGCACACGCGGCATGAGGAAGCGGCAGGCCGCCATCCGGCCCGCCGGAAATCCGGCGCATCACTCGTGAACTATACTCATGCAAAGAACCGCCTGATGTCCGGATAAAACCCCGACGCCTTCACAGCGCCCCACGGACCTGCATCCCAACGCACCGACAGCAAGCTGCAGCGCCCGCTGCGTCCGATCACCGCATTGTCGCCGGCAGCCAGAGCGCGATTTGCGGGAAGACCATCACCAGCGCCGTTGTCAGGACAATCGCCAGCATCAGCACGCTGGTGCCCTTGTAAACCTTCATCAGGTCGACGCCCGCGGTCGCACTCACCACGAATGCGATCAGCCCCACCGGCGGGAAGACCAGCCCCATCGATACCATGAGCATCGACACCACACCGAACCAGACCGGATCGAAGCCCAGCGCCGTGATCAGGGGGAAGGTCAACTGCAGCGTCAGCAGCAGCAGCGGAATCTCGTCCATGAACATGCTGACGATGAAATACACCACGACGATACCGACAATGACGACCCAGCGATTGAGGTCCAGCTCGGTCACCAGCGCGACCACGCTCTGCGGAATACGGCTGAGCGTCATGTAGTAGCCGAACACGGTGGCGCCGATCAGGATGAGGAAGATCATCGCCGACGTTCGGATGGTCGACTTCAGCGCGTCGGCCGCCTCCGGCACCGTAAGCCGCCCGAACGCTGCGCCGATGATCGCGGCCAGCAGCGCGCCGAGCGCCCCCACCTCGGTCGGCGTCGCGATCCCCGTATAGAGCAGCACCAGCACGATCAGGATGAGCAGCAGACTCGGCCACACCCTTGCGAGGCTCGCCCATCGTTCGCGCGAGGGCACCCGATAGGTCGAGGGCGCGTGATGCGGGCTGAGACGCACCCAGATGTAGATCATCGCCGCGAGCAGAACGCCGACCAGAATGCCCGGCATCACGCCCGCAACCAGCAGCTTGCCGATCGAGGTCTGCGTGGCGATGCCGTAGATCACCATGGCGATGCTGGGCGGAATGAGAATGTCGAGCGTGGCGCCGACGCCGATCGAGCCGGCGCCAAGCTCCTCGGAATAACCGTGGCGCCGCATTTCCGGCATCGCGATCTTCGACATCACCGACGCCGCCGCGACGCTCGCGCCGGACATCGCGCCGAAGATGCCGCAGGCGAACACGGTGGCGATCGCGAGGCCGCCGCGGATGTGCGACAGCCACGCCGCCGCCGCGGCATAGAGGTCCCGCGCCAGACCGCTCGACGCGGAGAGATACGCCATCAGGATGAACATCGGGATGGTGCTGAGCGCGTAATCGGCAACCGAGCTGTAGGGCGCGAGGCTGAGGATGCCGAGCACGCGCGTCACGTCGCCGGTGACGAGCCAGATCCCGACCATGCCGGCGCTTGCGAGCGCCACGGCGATCGGCACGCCGAACAGCAGCATGAACAGGAGCAGCAGAACCGGGAGGGTGCTGGCCATGCGCTAGTATCCCGATTCCGAAGTTCGCGTCATTGTGCGGCACCCTTGTTAGCGAACTTCGGAATCGAAGGACTCTCGTACCCGGAATCATGGATCGGTGACACGGGCGTCATCGCGAGGAGCGAAAGCGACGAAGCGATCCGGACCTGCGTTCGCGCGCCTCCCCTGGATTGCTTCGCTTCGCTCGCAATGACGGCACCCCGTGAATACGCTAGCTGGCCGTGGTCGGCGTGTCGTGCGCGAACAGCAGTGCGCGCCCTTCGCGCACGCGCGGCAGGTCGATCAGCATCAGCACGGCCATCGCAAGGAAGCCTGCGGGCACGAACAGGTACGACGGCCCGACCGGAACCGGCAGCGTGGTCAGCGTCGCGGTGTCGCCAAGCGCGCGCCAGGCCTGCTGACCGGTCGCCACCACGAAGATCAGGCAACAGGCCAGCGAAACGAAGTGCGCGAAATGATCGGCCACCATCCTCCCGGCGGGCGGCAGACGATCCACGAGAAAGGTCACCCGGATGAACGCACCGCCGCGATAGGCATAGGACATGCCGAGGAAGATCGACGACACCATCAGATATTTCTCAGTGATCTCGTAGGCGCCGAGGATCGGGCTGTTGAACAGGTAACGGCTCATCGCATCGGCGCTGGTGAGCAGCATCATGCCGGCACAGGCCGCGACAGCGAGCCAGGTCAGCGCGAGTTCGAGGCGATGGAGGAGGATTTTGACCAGCGTGTTCATTGTCCCAGCCGACGCCACATTCCCGGGTGTCATGCCCCGCGAATGCGGGGCATCCAGTGTCAAAGGGCGGCTATTTGGGCCACAACGGACTCACGCAAAGACCCCGGCACCGGATCGCCCGCCTGCGCGGGCGATGACAGGGTGGATGACGTCACTTCTTCAACATGGCGAGCACGTCGTTGAGGATTTGCCGCGCCTCCTTGTGGCCGCGCGCTTCCATCTTCTTCACCCACGCCTCCCAGAGCGGCTCGCCGGCGACCTTCTGCCAGCGCGCCACCTCGTCCGCCGGAGGATCGATGCGGTTCATCTCGTGCTTGCCGGCCTTGATCTTGGCGAGTGCATCGGTTTCAGCGGTATCGAAGAAGTTCTTGCCCCAGAACTTCGCGCCTGCCATGCCGCTGACGCTCATGATCTGGCTGCGCACGTCGGCAGGCAGGCTCGCCCACTTCTGCTTGTTGGCGCAGATGGAGAAGTAGGCGGTGAACATCGGCACCATGGTGTAATTCTTCCCGACCTCATAGAGCCGGAAGCCCTGCACCGCCTCCCACGGCACACCCATGCCGTCCACCACACCCTTGTCGAGCGCCTGATACACGTCGGGCATCGGGATCGGCGTCGGCACCATGCCGAGCGCCTTCGCCATCTCGGTCGGCGGCCCGCCCGGGATGCGGATCTTCATGCCCTTGAGGTCCGCCATCGTCCTGACCGGCTTTTTCGTCGTGAGGAGGAAGTACGGCGACGTGGTGTAGAGCAGCAGCGGCTCGGTGTCGGAGAACTCCTTCTTGATCGCGGGATATTTCTCGTACAGCGACCACAGCACCTCGCTCGCCTGCTCGGCCGACTTCACAGGCAGAAACGGCAGCGTGATGACGTCGGCGAGCGGAGACTGGTCGGCCCAGTAGCCGTGGAAACACCAGCCGATGTCGGCGATGCCGGTGCGCACCGCGCGCCACATGTCCGGCCCCTTCACCAGCGTCTGGGAGGGAAACACCTCGATCTTGACGCGGCCCTTGGTGGCCTGCTCGACCTGCTTGACCCAGGGCTGCAGCGCGTGGCTCGGGCCCCAGGCCTGCGGAGAGTTCTGGTCCGCGAATGTCAGCTTGATCTCTTGCGCCTGCAGCGGCGCCACCGTCACGGCGGCAAGCAGACCAAAAAGCGGCAGAAGTGCTTTCCTCACGCGATCCTCCCTTGCAATCCGGCAGGCCCCATCGACGGCCCGTTCACGGTGATAGTGCGGCGCTACCGTCCCCCGCACAAGGGGCGGCAGCCCACGCATGCGGGACGACAACTCAGCCCTTGGCGGGGCCGGGCAACCCGATCCGCGCAAGCAGGCCGTCCACCGTGTCGTGAAAGCGCTGCCACGGCGCCTCGCGGTCGCTCTGGTTGCGCACGATCAGCGAATTGCCGGCGTAGAATTTCTCGTAAAGCATGTGGCGGCCGGCAAATTCCGAGCCGACCAGATCCCATGCCAGCTTGTAGAGCTTGTGGCGCTCAGCCGCCTCGATCGAGGCGGTCTTCCACCAGCTTTCGAACCGGCCGCGCAACGCATCGTCTTTCAGCACCTCGATCGAGGCCGGCATCACCATCGGATAGGCGCCGAGCAGCGTGCGCAGGGTGTCGATGATCTCGGTGTGGTGTTCCTGGCACCAGTTGAGCCCGGCATACATGATGCGGCGGTTCGGCGTGGCGTAACCCTCGGGCCACGCCTCCCAGGCCTCGATCTGGCCCTGCACCAGGCCGCCGATCAGCGCCTCCCATGAGGCCATACGGCCCAGCACCTCGCGCACCGCCGGTATCCTGTCGGTGCCGTTGGCCTGGCAGATACGGCTGGCGACGCCGACGATCAGCCCCAGCTTGGACCAGAACCGGATGTTGGACTGGTGGTTCTGGTAGCAGTTGGCCGGACTCTCGATATAGATGCGGCGCGACATCGCGCCCTCGTTGTGCAGGAACACGCGCTCCCACGGAATCTTGACGCGGTCGCAAACCAGCACGCTGTCGGTCTCGTCGAACCGGTACGACATCGGGTAATCGGCCTCGTGCCGCACGTTGAGCGCGTAGGGCTGCCGCGACCACAACGAGACGCCGGGCGCGTTGAGCGGCAGCGCCGCGGTGATCGCCTCGCTCTTGTAGGCATCCTCGATGGGCGTGAGGTTTCCGATCAGAATTTCGTCGGAATAGATGGCGCTGGTCGCCATCATCTTCATGCCGGAAACGACCACACCCTCGCCGTCCTCGGCCACGACCTGAAGGTTGGGATCGTCGCGCTGCTGGCCGGGAAACAAATCGGCGCTCTTGCGGCCGCTCGCCGGCGTCACCGCGAAGCTCAGGTACAGATCGTTCTTTCGTGCGTAGTCGTAATAGTTCAGCAGATTTTGACCGAACCCCTTGCGCAACCGCTCGAGCTGCTCCGGATTCATCGCCAGTCCGGTGACAAGCCCCGACACCTGGTCGGGCGAACGGCCGACAAAGCCATAGGTCGCGTCGGCAATCGCCTTCATCGCACGCATCCGGCGGCGCAGGTCGTCGCCGTTGCGGCAACGCAGCCAGTAAAGCGAATAGCGGTCGCCGTCCTCCTCGAACGAGAACAGATCCTGCCTCGCCGGATCCGCCTTCATGTCGTAGAGTGCGGCGACGGTGCGGGCACCCTCGCGAAACGCCGGATGCGCGGTCACGTCGTCGACACGTTCGGCGCCGACATAGACCACACGGCCATCGCGCATGCGCTGCAGTTTCTGCTCACCGCCGATCAGCACCGTTCCACTCCCGGAATTTCTTTGCGGATTTCTTGCGGATTGCCGAAGTGCTTCCGCGGAACTATTTGCGCATGAGGATGACGGGATCGGCGGTCGATGGCACCCGTCGCCATGTGGCTGCGTCCTGCTCCTCGAAGCGCCAGGGATTGCCCTTTGCCGCATTGAGCAGCAATTCGCCGCGCTCGAACCGCCAGCTCACCGGACCGAACCCCGTGACGAATGCATCGCACGGCGGCCGGACCCGGACGGCGAAGTTCTCGCCCGCCGCCGTGTCCGTCAGCGTGAGCGTACAGACCGGCTTGCCGGCGCCTCGCACGATGGTCCACTCGCCGGCGAGTTCGGTGGCCGTGCGCGGCGCTGGATCGGCCGCATCCGCCTTCTGGATGAACAGGATGCCCTCGCCGGGCATCGGCGCCTCGTACACGCCGCTTTCCACTTCGGAGAACTCCAGCAAGGACGAATTCCCTGCGTCGAGCAGCCGGAGAAAATCGTTCTCGGCAAGGCTCCATCCGACAACCTGCGTCACGAACGGAAACTTGGCCGCGCAGGCCGGATCGAACTCCAGCGCAAGGCCCGAGCCTCCCTGATCGGTGCGGAAGGTCACCGTGCAGACCTTGTCGCGATCGGCGTTGGTGAACTCCCACACGCCGGCAAACGCCCTGGCGGCCTCGTTCACCTCCGGCGTCTGCGCGGCGGCCGGCGCACAGCCGGCGGCAAGCAAGATCAATCCCAGGACGGCGCCGCGATGCATGGCCCACCAATATCACACGGAATCGCGCCCCGGCCACGCCGTTCCGGCACATTGCTAGCCTGAGGGGCGGCATGGTAGAGGCGCGCTGGCTTTCAGTCGCAGGGAGGAGTGGGCATGGCTCAGAACGCGCAACGGATCGGATGGATCGGCATGGGCCGCATGGGCTATCCGATGGCAGAGCGGCTGCTCAAGGCCGGCCACGACGTGTCGATCTGGAACAGGACCAAGTCCAAGGCCGAACCGCTCGCCAAGTCCGGCGGCAAGATCGTCGACAAGCTGTCCGACCTGTCCGGTATGGACATCGTGTTTTCCATCGTCGCCGAGGGCAAGGACGTCGAACAGGTGTATTTCGGCAAGGACGGCGTGCTGTCCGGCAACAAGACCCCGGCGGTGTTCGTCGACTGCTCGACCATCTCGGTCGAGGAATCGGCCGACATCCGCAAGCGCCTCAAGGAGCGCGGCGCCGAGTACATCTGCGCGCCGGTTTCCGGGAACGCGAAGGTGATCAAGGCCGGCAAGCTGTCGTCGGTCTGCTCGGGCCCGGAAGCCGCCTTCAAGCAGGCTGAACAGCTCATCAAGGTGTTCGCGCCGAAGGGCGTGTCCTACGTCGGCGAGGGCGAGCTCGCCCGCGTCTGCAAGATCGCGCACAACGTCATGCTCGGCGTGGTGATCGAGAACCTGATCGAGATCACGCTGCTCGCCAACAAGATGGGCGTG
>CAZGSW010000166.1:0-584 GCA_964528635.1 uncultured Rhodoplanes sp.
TTATTTCAGCGGCTGACCGATCGTCACCGTGCACTTGCCGACGCCCGCGACCTCGCACTCGAGCTTGTCGCCGGGCACGCAGGCCGCGACACCCGAAGGCGTGCCGGTCATGATGATGTCGCCGGGTTCGAGCGCCACCATCTCGGACAGCTTGCTGATGATCTCGGGATTGTTCCAGATCATCTGCTCGAGGTCGCCGTCCTGGCGGATCTTGCCGTTGCACTTGAGGGCGATGCGGCCCTTGAGCGGATGGCCGATCCTGGTGGCCGAAATCAGCGGACCGCACGGCGCGGAGGCGTCGAACCCCTTGCCGATCTCCCACGGACGCTTGAGTTCGCGCGAGGCGATCTGCAGGTCGCGGCGCGTCAGGTCGATGCCGACGCCGTAGCCCCACACGCAGTCGAGCGCCTTGTCGACCGGGATGTTGCGGCCGCCGCTCTTGAGCGCGATCACCAGCTCGACCTCGTGATGCATGTCCTTGGTCAGGGACGGATACGGAACGGTGCCGTTGTCCGGCACCAGCGCGTCCGCCGGCTTGGCGAAGAAGAACGGCGGCTCGCGCTCGTCCTGCCCCATTTCCTTGA
>CAZGSW010000166.1:594-9885 GCA_964528635.1 uncultured Rhodoplanes sp.
GATGTGTTCGAGATAGTTGCGGCCGACGCACCAGATCCGGCGCACCGGAAACAGATCCGTGGATCCCTGGATCGCCAGCGCGGCCTGCGGCGGCGGGGTGATGACGTACTTGTTGTTGCTCATGCTCGGGCTTTTTTCTTGCAACCGGATGTGGAGTGAATGCGATGAAATCGGCGCGAAGGCACCGTGCCGTCAGACAGCACATCCGTCAGATAGCACATGGAGTCTTGCGGTCAACGCAGCTTCCGGCGCCTATGCGTTGGAGGCGATCGGGATCGGCTCGGAGGCTCCCTGCTCCCGCACCTGGAGCCGGTAATAGGCGGCATAGCGGCCGCCCTTGCGAATGAGTTCCTCGTGACGGCCGGATTCCGCGATTGTGCCGCCCTCCACCACCAGAATGCGGTCGGCGTGGACGATGGTGTTGAGCCGGTGCGCGATCGCCACCGTGGTGCGGCCCCGGCACAGCTCCGCCATGGCATCCTGCACCAGACGCTCGGATTCGGAATCCAGCGACGCGGTGGCTTCGTCGAGCAGGATGATCTGGGCGTTGCGGATCAGCGCGCGGGCGATGGCGATGCGCTGCCGCTCGCCTCCCGACAGATTGGTGCCGCGCTCGCCCACCAGCGTGCCGTATTCGTCAGGGAAGCGGCTGATAAACTCGTGCGCATGGGCGGCCTTGGCCGCCGCGACGATCTCCTCGTCGGTCGCGCCCGGCTTTCCGATCGCGATGTTGTCGTGGATCGTGCCGTGGAACAGGAACACATCCTGTCCGACATAGGCGATCTGGTCGCGCAGCGATTTCCGGGTGACACCTGCGATATCCTGCCCGTCGATTGCGACTGCGCCACGCTCCGGGCTGTAGAAGCCGAGCACGAGGTTGAGCACGGTCGATTTGCCGCCGCCGGACGGCCCGACCAGCGCGGTGGTGAGCCCCGGCTCCGCCACGAAGCTCATGCCGCGCAGCACGGGCTCGCCGGCGCGGTACGAAAACCACACGTCCCTGAACTCGATCCGCGCCGTCTTCAGCTCCAGCGCGGGCTTGCCGGCATCCTGCGGCTCCGTGGCCGGCAGATCGATGATCTCGAACAGGATGCGGACGCCGACCAGCGAATTGGTGAGTTCGAGGTTCAGGCGCGCCAGCCGCTTGGCCGGCTCGTAGGCCAGCAGGAATGCGGCGAGAAACGAGAAGAACTCGCCCGGCGCCGCGCCGGTGACGACCACGCGATAGCCGCCGTAGATCATCGCCAGCGCCACCGCGAAACCGCCGAGCGATTCCATCAGCGGGCTGGCGCGGTTGGAAACCCGCGCCGACCGGTTGGCAAGGTATTCCACCTCGGCCACGTTGGCCTCGAGGCGGCTGCGCATCGTGTCTTCGAGGTTGAATGCCTTGATCAGCCGGATGCCCTGCACCGTCTCCTGCAACGTCTCGAGCAGCCGTGCACCGCCCAGGAACTGGTTGTGCGCAATGACATGGATGCGGCGGATCAGCTTGCGCAGCAGCAGCAGCGCCGGCGGCGCGATGATCAGCGTCACCAGCGACATGATGGGATCCTGACTCACCATCACCGCGATGAGCGCCAGCAGCGACATGCTATCGCGGCCGATCGCGCCCGCGACCATGTTGAGAACGCTTGCCGCCGATGCGGCACCGAAGCCCATCCGCGCCAGGAACTCGGACGAGTGGCGATCGGCGAAGTAGGCGACGTTCTGGTGCGTCAGCGCCTGGTAGAGGCGGCGCTGGCTGTCGGCGACGATCCGGTTCGAGATCTTCGCCATCATCAGCGCCTGACCGTAGGTCGCGAAACCCTTGACGATGAAGATCACCGCGATGGCGACGCCGAAGCCGACGATGCCCGCGATGTTCTTGTCGACGTAGGCCTGATTGATGAGATGGCCGAACATGTAGGCCGCGCCCGCGGTGGCGGCGGCGGTGATGCCCATGTAGACGAACGCGATCGCGTAGCTCCTGCGCAGGCCCCAGGCGTGCTCGGTCAACAGCCGCCGGATCAGCAGAACGGCGCTGTTGGGATCCTGGAACCTCTCCTTGAGCTTTAGCCGGAACATCCGCTCACACGACTGGCGCGCACCGGCCCGCTCCGGCGGCAAGTCGGTTTCCTTGCCCGTCGGTTCGGTGCTTTTCAAGTCCAAAGAACGGCAGACCCGCCGCAATTCGTCAACCCGAAACCGCCTCGCGGACCGGACTCGCGTTGCCGTCGGCGAGACGGCGCTCCCATTCGATCGCATGCGCCACGATCGTGTCGAGGTCGTCGAGTTCGGGCGTCCACCTCAACATGTCGCGGATGCGGCCTGCGGCCGCCACGATCGACATCGGATCGCCGGGACGGCGCGGCGCCATGCGGACCGGGAAGTCGTGGCCGATGCCGCGTCGGACCGCGTCGATCACCTCGAGCACCGAGTAGCCGCGTCCGTAGCCGCAGTTGAGCGTCGCGTTGACGCCGCCGGAGCGAAGATGAATCAGCGCGGCGCGGTGCGCGCGGGCGAGATCGGTGACGTGGATATAGTCGCGCACGCAGGTTCCGTCCGGCGTGGGATAGTCGGTGCCGAACACGTCGAGGCCGGCGCGCATGCCGAGCGCGGCCTGCACCGCGACCTTGATGAGATGGGTCGCCGCTGGCGTCGACTGGCCGGTGCGCATCTTCGGATCGGCGCCGGCGACGTTGAAATAGCGCAGGATGACGTGGCCCATGCCGTGCGCGGCGGCCACGTCGCGCAGCATCACCTCGGTCATCAGCTTCGACCAGCCGTAAGGCGAGACCGGATTGAGCTGCGCGTCCTCCGCGACCGGAACCTTCGCCGGATCGCCGTACACCGCGGCGGTGGACGAGAAGATGAAGTGCTTCACGCCGTGTTTGACGGCGGTTTCCATCAGGCTGCGCGAGTTGACGGTGTTGTTGCGGTAGTAGCCGAGCGGATCGCGCACCGAATCCGGCACCACGATCGAGCCGGCGAAATGGATGACGGCGTCGACCTGATGGGTGTCGATGATGGAGGCCACCAGCGCCTGATCGCCGATGTCGCCGACGATGGGCAGCATCGGTTTCGGCAGCGCGGAGCGGAACCCGGTCGACAGGTTGTCGAGCACGACGACGCTTTCGCCGGCGTCGACCAGCTCGTGAACGGTGTGGCTGCCGATATAGCCGGCGCCACCGCTAACCAGGACCGTCATTGCCGCATTTCCCCGTGATCGAGGCCGCATTCAGTAACGGCGCGTCCTATCGGACCGGTTATTGAAGGGGATAGGGGGCGGGTCAAGTGGCGGGAATGATTAACCGCCGGTATACGATGGCCCGCGGTCCCGTCATGGCAGACGTTCTTTTCATCAAGACCTCCTCGCTCGGCGACGTGATCCACCACATGCCGGCGGTCACGGAGGCGAAGGCCCACCGGCCCGGCGACCGCTTCGTCTGGGCGGTCGAGGCGCCGTTCGCGCCGCTGGTGCGGCTGCATCCGGCGGTGGATGAGGTGGTTCCGGTGGGGCTCCGGCGCTGGCGCGGCGCGGCGCTGCTAAAGCCTGCGGCGTGGAGCGGGATCGGCGCGCTGCGGCGGACGCTGCGGGCGCGGCGTTACGACGCGATCGTGGATACGCAGGGGCTGCTCAAGTCGGCGCTGATCGCGCGCATGGCGGACGGCGTGCGGCACGGCTACGACGCGCAGAGCATCCGCGAGCCGCTGGCGGCGCGGCTCTACGACATTCGCCACCGGGTCGAGCGCAGCCGCCACGCGGTCGAGCGCAATCGCCTGCTGACCGGACTGGCGCTCGGCTATGCGCCAGAGGGCGCGCCGGATTACGGACTGGATCGCGGGCGTCTCGCCGCACCGGGCGAAGCTCCGCCCTATGCGGTGCTGCTGCACGGCACCGCCGAGCCGCGCAAGCTGTGGCCGGTGGAGAACTGGCGTGCGCTCGCCTCGGAACTGGCGGTGCATCACGCAGCGGTGCTGCCGTGGGGCAATGCGGACGAGCGGGCGAGGGCGGAGCAGATCGCGGATGGCATTGCCGGCGCGCAGGTGCCCGACCTGCGGCCGCTCGACGAGGTGGCGCGATTGATCGCGGGAGCGTCGTTCGTGGTCGGCGTCGACACCGGGCTTCTGCATCTGGCGGCGGCGCTCGGCGTGCCGCTGGTTGCGATCTTCACCGGCAGCGAGCCGCGGCTCACCGGTCCGGCCGGTGCGGGCCCGATCGAAATTCTGGGAGCGAAGGGCGCGGCGCCGGACGTTCAGGAGACGATCGCGGCGGTGGGCCGCGTACTGGTGACCCGCTGACCCGGGGCCCTCCGTCGCCGGTTCCGTCTCAAGCCAAACGGGCCGTTTGGAGCGTGTTCGACCGGACCGCGTGCCACCAATCGTCGACTGCCTCGGGCTCCGCCGGCAGCACGACAAACAGCGGCGATGCAAACCGCTCCCATGCGTCCCGAAAGGCAGGCGACACGGAGGTCAGCAACGGCACCCCGGCTTGCAGCGCCGTGGCGAAGGCCGGCATCAGACCCTCGTGCGCGGCTTCGAGCTTCGCAAACCTGCTCAGCAGGACGAGGTCGCAGCCTGCCGCAATATCCCGCCGTACCGCTTCGCCGGCGACAAGGACTCCCGCCGGATCGATCCGGCAGGCCTTGGACCCGTGCTCCAGATCCTGAAACATCGGATAGCGGGCGCCGCTTCCGATGCACCGCAAGTAACCGGCGCCGCAAACCTGATCGTCCTGGCCGTGTCCTTCTTCGAGCAGGCCTGCGATGCGCACCGACGGTTGCAGGCGGGCAGCGAGCGCGCGAAAGATGTCCTGCGCCGCGGCACTCGACGCGCCCTGAACCGCTGCAATCGTCTTGACGGGGGTGCTCATCGTCATCCTCCACGTAAATACTGCAGCCAGCCGACATTCCGAGGCACAACGGATTCAAGATAAGTCGCGCGTTCCGCCCGCGGAAGGGGGCTTCAGCATCACCGGTCCGGCCTTGCTGCGAGGATTTGCGCAACGAAGGCGTCGAGGTCGCCGCCGCAAAACAGATAGCCGGCGATGCCGGCGGCGCGCGCCGCCTCCATGTCGGTGTCCTTGTCGCCGATCAGGAAGCTCCGGCGCGATTCCACCGGCCACGCGCCGATCAGATCGAGGATCATGCCGGGCGCGGGTTTGCGCAGACTTGAATCCCAGCGATAGCCGGCGAGCTTCGCCTCCGGATGGAACGGGCAGTAGCGCGCGTCGTCGATCCGCGCGCCCTGCGCGGCAAGCTCGTCGCACATCCAGGCGTGCAGCGCGATCAGGTCGTCCTCGCTGTAGTAGCCGCGCCCGATGCCGGACTGGTTCGACGCGATGAAGACGAAATGCCCCGCCTCGTTGAGGCGCCGGATCGCGGCGGCGGCGCCGGGCATCCAGCGGAAGCGCTCGCGGGTGCCGACATAGCCGTCGTCGTGGTTGATGACGCCGTCGCGATCGAGGAAGGCGGCGGGCTTGCGGACGACCGGGGCTGCCATCTCACACCCGCCCGGGAGCTTCGGCAAGGGTCCGCTGCACCACCTCGATCAATCGCGACGGCGGGATGTCGCGCATGCAGCGGTGGTGGATCATCGCGCACTGCGGCTTGTGGCAGGGACGGCACGACACCTCGGTCTGCGTCTCGATCACCGCGGCGAGCGGATTGAGCGGCGCCCAGTGCCACGGGCTGGTCGGTCCGAAGATGCCGATGGTCGGCGTGCCGATCGCGGCCGCCACATGCACCAGCCCGGAATCGTTGGAGGCGACGGCACTCGCGAGCTTCAGCGCGAGGATGGCGTTGCGCAGGTCGTCGGAGGTGAGATCGTGCGCGCCGGCTCCGGCCTTGCGAACGATCGCCTCGGCGAACGGCTGCTCGGCCGGACTGCCCAGCACCCAGACGTTGACGCCGCTATCGGTCAGCGCGCGCGCCAGCTCCGCGAAATACTCCACCGGCCAGCGCTTGCTCGGGCCGACCGCGCCCGGCGCCAGCGCCACCACGCGCCTGCCGTCGTCGGGCAGACCACGGGAGGCGCGCCATTGCGCGGCCTCCGCCTCCGGCACCCGGATCTGAGGCTCCGGCCAATCCGGCGGCATGGCGGCGCCCTTCGGCAGCGCCAGCATGCCGCAGCGGTCGATCATGCGCGGCAGCGCCTTCTCGCCCGGGCGGATGTCGTTGAGCAGCACGAGCCGGCCCTCGCCGAAGAAGCCGGTGCGCTCCGGGATGCCGGCGAGGAAGGGCGCCAGCGCCGACTTCCAGGTGCGCGGCATGACCAGCGCGCTGCCGTAGCTCCCGGCGCGCAGCACGCCGGCGAGTGCGCGGTGCTCGCCGAGCGGCAGCCGCTTGCGCGGCAGATTCCATTCGATGCCCTTGCGCACGCCGGGCATGTAGTCGAGCAGCGGCTTGCACAGCGTCGTGGTCAGCACGTCGACCGGCCGGTTCGGGAATCGCTCGCGCAGCACGCGCACCACCGAATGGCAGCGCACGAAATCGCCGATCCACATGTAGGGGATGAGCAGGATCGGCGAGCCGTCCTGTTGGCTCGAAGTCGGGATCATGGGTTGGCCTTGGGGCAGGGCGGTAACCCGCCCCGGCCCGGCCTGTCCAGCGTTTCCATGGCAGATGGAAACCGGGCAGTCCCTGTGAGCGCCGGTCAAGCCCAAGTTGCGCGGGTCAAGTTGGCTTGTTCAGGGCGCAAGTTGCGCCCCTGACGCGGCTGGGGCAAAGGTTAGGCCGATTTTTCGGAATGGAAGCGGGATGCTGCTGGTCACCGGCGCGGCCGGGTTTATCGGCTCGAACATTGTGGCGGCCCTCAACGAGGCCGGCCGGACCGATATCGCCGTCAACGATCTGGTCGGCTCCGACGGCAAGTGGCGCAACCTGGCGAAGCGGCAGTTTGCCGACGCAGTGCCGCCCGGCGAGCTGTTCCGCTGGCTCGACGGCCGCAGGCTCGATGCCGTCATCCACATGGGCGCGATCTCCGACACCACCGTGACCGACGCCGATCTCGTGCTGGAGAACAACTTCCGCCTGTCGCGGCGGCTGCTCGACTGGTGCACCGGGAATCGCACCCCGTTCATCTATGCCTCGTCGGCCGCCACCTACGGCGACGGCGCCGCCGGTTTTTCGGACGACTGGTCGCCCGATGCGCTGAAGACGCTCGCGCCGCTCAACCTGTACGGCTGGAGCAAGCACCTGTTCGACCGGCTGGTCGCCGACCGCGCCGCGGCGGGGCAGGACCTGCCGCCGCAATGGTGCGGGTTGAAGTTCTTCAACGTGTTCGGACCCAACGAGTACCACAAGGGCGAGATGATGAGCCTCGCCGCCAAGCGGTTCGACGACGTGAAACAGGGCCGCACCGTGCGGCTGTTCAAATCGCACCGCCCCGGCATCGAGGACGGCGACCAGCGCCGCGACTTCATCTATGTGGACGACGCGGTGGCCGTGGTGATGTGGCTGCTGGCGAGCCCGCAGGTCTCGGGCATCTTCAACGTCGGCACCGGCAAGGCGCGCAGCTTCCGCGACCTGATCTCGGCGCTGTTCCGCGCCGTAGGCCGCGAGCCGGACATCGAATACGTCGACATGCCGGACTCGATCCGCAACCAGTACCAGTATTTCACGGAAGCGGAGGTCGAGAACATCCGCCGCGCGGGCTATAACGGGGGCTTCACCCCGCTCGAGGATGCGGTGAAGGACTACGTCACGAAGTACCTCAACGCCGAAGACCGTTACCGCTGAGACGCCCGATGTTCGACTTCGAGAAGCAGCTTTCGGCGGTCGGCAAACAGACCGTGATGTGCATCGGCGACCTGATGCTCGACACGTATATCTACGGCGATGTGGCGCGCATCTCGCCAGAGGCGCCGGCTCCGGTGATCGCGGTCGGCCGCGAGGACGTCATCGTCGGCGGCGCCGGCAATGTGGCGCGCAACATCGCAAGCCTCGGCGCGCGCTGCATCTTTGTCGGCGTGATCGGCAAGGATGCCGCCGGTACTCTCCTCAAGGCGAAACTGGCGGCGAAGGGCGGCAACGTCAGGGCCAGCCTGGTCACCGACCCGTCGCGGCCGACCACCCGCAAGCTGCGGTTCGTCTCCGAGCATCACTCGACGCACCTCCTGCGCGCCGACTGGGAGCTGGCGAAGCCGGTCGATGCCACAACCGAGCGCGCGCTGATCGCAAAGGCCATGGCCGCTTTGCCGAAGGCCGACGCGGTGGTGATCTCCGACTACGCCAAGGGCGTGCTGACGCCGCGTCTCATTGCGGCCGTCATCAGGCGGGCGAAACAGCTCGGCAAGCCGGTGGTGGTCGATCCCAAGGGCCGCGACTTCTCGATCTACCGCGGCGCCACGATCATCACGCCGAACCGCAAGGAGCTGGCCGACGCGACGCATGTGGATGTGTCGGATCATGCCGGCGCGGCGCGAGCGGCCGACGCGCTGTGCCGTGCCGTCGGCAGCAAGGCGGTGCTGGTGACCCTGAGCGAGCAGGGCATGCTGCTGCATGCGCGCGGCGCTCCCGCCGTTCATGTGCCGGCCCATCCGGTCGCGGTGCGCGACGTGTCGGGCGCGGGCGACACGGTGGTCGCCGCGCTCTCCGTCATGCTGGCGATGGGCGCCGATTTCGAGGCGGCGGTGCGCGCCGCCAACGCGGCGGCCTCGGTGGTGGTCGGCAAGCGCGGCACCGCGACGGTCACGCTCGCCGAGCTGCGCGCGCGCATCCTGCCGTCGGCGGCGCTCGCGCCCGAGGAGAAGATCGTGCTCGACTGGAGCGCGATCGAGCCCCGGCTCGACGCGTGGCGCAAGGACGATCAGCGGATCGGCTTCACCAACGGCGTGTTCGACCTGCTGCACCCGGGACACATCAAGGTGCTGGCGCAGGCGCGCGCCCGATGCGACCGGCTGGTGGTCGGCCTCAACAGCGACGCCTCGGTCAGGCGGCTCAAGGGCAAGGACCGGCCGATCCAGGACGAGCGGGCGCGTGCGGAGGTGCTGGCGGGGCTCGAGGCGGTCGACCTGGTGGTGGTGTTCGGACAGGACACGCCGCTCGAACTGATCCGGCGGGTGAGGCCGAACGTGCTGGTCAAGGGCGGCGACTACAAGCGCGGCCAGGTGGTGGGCGGCGATCTGGTGGAGGCGCAGGGCGGCGAGGTGGTGCTGGTCGATCTGGTGGCCGGCTACAGCACGACGCGGATCGTCGAGCGCTCGCGCAAGCCAAAAGCCAAATCCAAAGCACGCCGGCGCTGAAGGCGGCCGTGAGCGCGGATTCCTCCCAGCCGGACGAATGGCAGCTCCTGCAGGAGTTCTTTCGCCAG
>CAZGSW010000167.1:0-5249 GCA_964528635.1 uncultured Rhodoplanes sp.
TCGCGGTCGGAGCCGAAGATCACGACGCCGACGTTGTCGACCTCGAGGTTCAGCGCCATGCCGCGGGTACCGTTCTCGAACTCGACCATCTCACCGGCCTGCACGTTGTCGAGACCGTACACGCGGGCGATGCCGTCACCGACCGACAGCACCTGGCCGACCTCGGTGACCTCGGCCTCCTGGCCGAAATTCTTGATCTGGTCCTTGAGGATTGCGGAAATTTCCGCAGCGCGGATGTCCATCAGCGTGCCTCTTTCATCGCGAGCTTGATCGAATTGAGTTTGGTGCGGAGCGAGGAGTCGACCATGCGGGAGCCGAGCTTCACGGTGAGCCCGCCGATGATCGCCGGATCGACCTTCACGTTGAGATCGACCGCCTTGCCGCCGGTTACGGATTTCAGCGCATCCTTGAGCGCTTCGAGATGCTTGTCGGACAGCGCCTCGGCAACGGTGACCTCGGCGTTGACCTCGCCGCGATGCCGGGCCACCAGCGCGCGGAAGCCGCGGATCATGGCGTCGACCCCGAACAGGCGGCGGTTGGCCGTGACCAGCTTCAGGAAGTTTGCCGTCAGCCCGCCGATACCGGCCTTGTCGAGCACCGCGGTGAGCGCCTTGAGCTGCTCGTCGGCACCGAACACGGGGCTGCGCACCAGCCGGCGCAGGTCTTCGCTGCCGGCCAGCAGATCCGCGAAGCGATCGATGTCGGTCTTGACCGCATCGACAGATTTTTCGTCGCGCGCGAGTTCGAACAGTGCCGTCGCATAGCGACCCGCCATGCCGGATACGATGGATGCTTCGCCTGCCACGTCGCGCGCGCTCTTGTTGTGAGATCAATCCACCGGCCCGGACCGGCCAAAAGCCGGCGCAAACCCTTGGATTTCAAGGGGATTCTTCGATCAGCCAAACCGCCGTACAGTGACGGCGAAATGGCCCGAAATCGCGCGGTTCCGTAACATATCGGTCCGTGCGGCGCAACATCGCGCACGGTCTTCGGGCGGCGGCAAAACGCAGGTGCTATGCGGGTTGGCGGGCGATCCCGAGTTCCGGTTCCGGACCGGACTGGGCTTCCGCCCGAGACCGGTACAGGTGGACCGCCAGCCAGGCCGCAAACGCGGGCGCGATCAGCGACGGCCCCGGAATGTGCCAGGTGCCCAGCGCGATCTGCAGGAGCGGAAGCCAGTACACCAGTTGCGCCAGGCGCCGGCCCACGCCGTCGAGCCGGCCGGTGCCGAGCAGCACGAGGGCGGCCAGGGTCAGCGGCAGCGTGTCATAGGACAGCAGGTACGGCACCGCCGCCACCGAGCAGGCGACGAACAGCGCCATCAGCACGGCCGGATCGGCGTCGCGGCGGAACCGGAAAGCCCAGAACACGGTGCCGGCCGCGGCAATCGAGAACACCGACTGCACCGCCATGGCGGTTGAATAGCCAAGGTTCAGTCCGCGCAGGTTCATGAACACGGTCGGATAGAACGGGGTCGCGATCCGGCCGGGATCGGACATGACGAAATTCTGCACCGGCAGGCCCTTGAGCACGAAGTCCACCCAGACCTGCGGCCCGAACACCGCCGCTGTCACCGCCGCGGCAGCCAGCGCGGTGACGGACGCGGCAATGAATGTGCGCCACCGGCCGGACGCGATCAGCAGCACCGGAAACAGGAGGCCGACCTGCGGCTTGAGCGTCAGCAGACCGATCAGCACGCCGGCCAGCAGCGGACGGCTGTCGAGACAGAGGAAGATGACGACGATCGCCGCGGCGATCAGCAGCGAGTGCTGGCCCGAGATCAGGCACATCACCACGGCGGGAGAAACCAGCAGCGCAACGAGCGACGCAGGCCGGCTGAGCATCTGCCGCGCCGCGGCTGCGAACACGGCAAGGCTGAGCACGCTCCAGATCAGCAATGCCTGCAGATAGCCGAGCAGGCCGAACGGCCACGCCATCAGCATGATGCTCGGCGGATAGGACCACGACTGTCCCGGATAGCCCTCGCCCAGCAAAGCGCCCAGCGCAGCGTTATAGACCGCAGCGTCGTAATAGACGGCCGGCTCCGCGATCCACGCCGCGCGTCCGTACATCCAGAAATTCAGGAAGTCGCGGCCGACCACGAGTGTGGTGCCGTCGCGCGGGATGACGTGTCCCCACGATGCGGTTGCGACATAGGCACCGCACACAGCCACGGCAAATAGCACACCGAGCACCGCCGTGGCGCGGATCATCTCGCGATCCTCCGCGGACGGCGGTCGGCAGGACTGGGTGAACACGGGCACGGCCACGATGTCGCTCCGGCTGGCGTCCCGGACCATAGGCCTTCGCACGTTGCCGAAATGTTACCCGATTCTCAACAAACCCCCGCGGTACCCTCCGTCTCCGGCCGACAGCCGTTACGGGGCCTTGGGGCCGTTGGCGACGTACCAGTCGAAGATCTGCCCCCCGGTCATGAACGCCACGTCGGACTTCTTGCGGATATGGGCGATGGCGTTGCGGAAATACTTGAGCCGGTGCGGCGCACCCATGATGTAGGGGTGCACCACGATCGCCATCACGCGCGCGGAATCCTCCGCGTCGGCATAGATCTGCTCGAACTGGTCCACGGCGCGATCGTAGTATTCCGACGCCTTGTGATGCTGGATCAGCATCATCGCCACGTCGTTGCACTCCTGCGTGTAGGGAATGTTGACGATCGGCCTGGTCCGGGTCTTCAGCCACACCGGCTGGTCGTCCATCACCCAGTCTGCGACGTAGTCGTAGCCATCCTCCTTGAGCAGGTCCGGCGTCTCCCATGTTTCGGTGAGGCCGGGCCCGAGCCAGCCGCGCGGCTTCTTGCCGGTCGCCTTTGTGATCGCGGCCGTCGTCATCTGGATGTCGGCCTTCTCGTCCGGCACCTTCTGCATGTTGCGCTGCGTGAAGCCGTGGCCGATGAACTCCCACTTGCGGTCGAGCGCCGCCTTCACGATCGGCGGAAACGCCTCGATGGCGCAGCCGTTGATCGCCAGCACGCCGGGGATCTTGAACTCGTCGAACACCTTCACGAACCGCCAGAACCCGACCCGGTTGCCGTACTCGTGCCAGCACCAGTTCGGAATGTCGGGCGTCGGCGCGCCGCCGGCCGGCGGAGTGAGCACCGTGCGCGGCATGGTGTCCTTCGGATCCCACTCCTCGACGTTGACGATCACCCACACCGCCATGCGCGCGCCGCCCGGCAGCTTCATCGGCGGCCGGTCGACGATGGCGGAATAGTCGATGCGGTCGGTCGGCAGCATGCGGCCGGCGGTGGATTGTCCCTGGCTCACGGCAGTCTCCCTGTTGGCGGGCAATTGTCGCGGCCAAAACAAAGGCGGACAAGAGCCAATCGTCACGAACCTCGTATTGCGCGTGTGGCAATAACGTCATACATTCGGGCGCATGAAAACACTGACCGTCCGATTGCCGGACGCGCTGGTCGCACAGATCGAAACCGAATCGCGGCGCCGCAAACTTTCCAAGTCGGACGTCGTCCGCGAGCGGCTGAGCCGAACGACCCGGTCGAGCGACGACGGGCTCGCGTCGCTCGATGCTATTTCCGACCTGATCGGTTCCGTCGACGGACTGCCGGCCGACCTCAGCGTCGACACGAAGAAGCATCTCAGGTCGACGGGCTATGGCCTCAAGCGTGATCGTTGATACCGGCTTCGTGGTCGCGCTGCTAAGCCACCGCGATGCCAATCATCGGTGGGCGGTCGCGGAAGCCCCGCGCCATACGCCGCCGTGGCTCACATGCGAGGCGGTCCTGTCGGAGGCCTTTCATCTGCTCGGCTCCCGCGGCGCTGACAGCCTCGCAGCGTTGATCCGCCGGGGCGCTCTGGTCTGCGCCTTCCGGTTTGCCGACGACACCGACGCGGTCCTGAAGCTCCTCGACAAATATGCCGATGTTCCGATCGGTTTCGCAGATGCATGTCTGGTCCGCATGACCGAGAAGCTTGGCGACCCGGTCGTTCTCACAACCGATTCCGACTTCCGCATCTATCGCCGGCACGGACGGCAAGCCATTCCCTGCGTCGTGCCGCGTTGAAACAACCGGCAACATCCATCGCATTATCCGTGCCGGGCACGATCGCCGCGCTCGCGCTGCTGTGGTTCGCCGGCATGTCGATGCGGTTGCCACTGCTCGCGGTCCCGCCGGTGATCCGGCTCATTCACGACGACCTGCACATGACCGAGACGCAGGTCGGCTTCCTGATCGGGCTGCCGCTTCTGATGTTCGCCGCCGCCGCGATCCCCGGATCGCTGCTGATCGCGCGCGCCGGCGCGGGCACCATCGCCGTCGCCGGACTGTTCATCACATCGCTGGCGGCCGCCGGACGCGCCGGCGCGTTCGACATCTGGACGCTCTACGCCATGACCGCGCTGATGGGCTTCGGCGTCGCCATCATGCAGCCGGCGCTGCCGACCCTGGTCAAGCAGTGGCTGCCCGACCGCGTGGCGCTCGGCACCGCGGTGACGAGCAACGGCCTCCTGGTCGGCGTGGCGGCGGCGCCTGCGCTGACCATTCCGGTGGTGCTGCCGCTGGTCGGCAACAGCTGGCGGCACGATTTCATATTCTGGTCGGTGCCGGGACTGCTCACCGCGCTTGTGTTCCTCGCCGTGGTGCCGCGCCGGCGGCCTCGCACCGAAACCGGCGATCCGGCCGTGAGGCTGTGGTGGCCGGACTGGAAGAACCCGCTGATCTGGCTGCTTGGGCTGACGTTCGGCAGCAACAACGCGTTCTACTACGCGGTCAACGCGTTCCTGCCGGACTACCTCACCAGCGCCGGCCGCGAGGGCTGGATCGGCCCCGCGCTCGCCTGGATGAACGTGTCGCAGTTCATCGCATCGTTCGTGCTGCTGGCGATCGCGCAGCGGCTGCACGGCCGTGCGGCCTCCTATCTGGTGTTCGGCCTGATGCCGGCATTCGGCGTGCTCGGCATCCTGCTGCTCGACGGAATCTGGATCGTGCTGGCGGCGAGCGTGACGGGCTTCTCGCTCGCCGTGACATTCGTGCTGACGTTTGCGCTGCCGCCGGCGCTGGCGCCAGAGCACGACGTGCACCGCATGGCGGGCGGCATGTTCGCCATCAGCTACACCATCGCGGTGATCGTGCCGGTGATCTGCGGCGCGGTCTGGGACCTGACCGGCGTGCCGTGGACGGTGTTCTTGCCCGTCTTCGCCTGTGCCCTCACATTGACCGTGCTGGGAGTCTGGCTCACGCGGCAGAGCCGGGCGCACTGACCGCACGC
>CAZGSW010000167.1:5349-9799 GCA_964528635.1 uncultured Rhodoplanes sp.
TGACCGTGCTGGGAGTCTGGCTCACGCGGCAGAGCCGGGCGCACTGACCGCACGCATCGTATCGAAAAGGAGGCCGCGATGGCCTGGATCTATCTGTTTTTTGCCGGCCTGCTGGAGATCGGCTGGGCGATCGGTCTGAAGTACACCGAGGGCTTCACGCGACCGGTTCCGACCATCCTGACCGTGGCGTCGATGATCGTCAGCCTCGCGCTGCTCGGGCTGGCGCTGAAGACGCTGCCGGTCGGAACCGCGTATGCGGTGTGGACGGGGATCGGCGCGGTCGGAACCGCGGCACTCGGCATCTACCTGTTCGGCGAACCGGCGACCGTGGCGCGGCTGGCGTCGATCGGGCTCATCGTCGCGGGTATCGTCGGGTTGAAGCTTGT
The DNA here is from genome assembly GCA_964528635.1 of uncultured Rhodoplanes sp. Lineage (GTDB taxonomy): Bacteria > Pseudomonadota > Alphaproteobacteria > Rhizobiales > Xanthobacteraceae > Z2-YC6860. The sequence goes on from CAZGSW010000167.1 coordinate 5,736, forward strand.
GACATGACACCGCATGACAGTCATGTGAGCGCGCGGGTGGCCACACGTCCATGCCCGGTCCATCAACACCACCGGTGTCATCGCCCGCGAAAGCGGGCGATCCAGTCATCCCCGACAGACCCGTGAGCACTGGATGCCCGCTTTCGCGGGCATGACAGCCGGAGCGAGACGAAGTGTTGCCAACGTCGCGAATGGACGAAGCCACCAAGGGCAAGCTGCTGCTTGTGCTGCTCGCGTTCTTCTGGGGCCTGAGCTGGCCGGCGCTGCGCATCGCGCTCGACGAACTGACGCCGTGGTCGACGCGCCTGTTCGGCTACTGCATCGGATCGGCCACGCTGTTCGCGCTGGTGAAGCTGCAGGGCCGCAGCATCGGCGTGCCGTCCGGTGCGGGATATCGCAACTGGACCCACATCTTCATCGCCGGGATGCTGAACGTGGTGGCGTTCGGCCTGTTCGGCACCTTCGCACAGCTCGGCACCGCGACCTCGCGCGTCATCATCATCAACTATTCGATGCCGATCTGGGCCAGCCTGATGGCCTGGGCAATCCTGCATGAGCGTCCGACCCGCTGGGTCGTGGCCGGGCTTGCGCTCTGCATCACCGGGCTCACGGTGCTGGTCTATCCGGTCGCGGCGGCATCCGTGCAGGAGCCGACCGGCCTGATCCTGGCGTTTCTGTGCGCACTGAGCTGGGCGGCCGGCACCGTCTACATGAAGGCGATGCGGATCGAGGGCGACCTGCTCGCCATCACCATGTGGCAGGTGCTGGTCGGCGTGGTGGTGTTCGGCATCTGCTTCCTGATCTTCCGCGGCCCGCCGGTGTTCGAGTCGCTGCAGTTAAGAACGTGGCTCGGCGTCGCCTATTCCGGATTCTTCGGCACCGCGTTCGCGTACTTCATCTGGTACAACATCATCGGCAAGGTCTCGACCGCGACGGCCTCGCTCGGCACGCTGGCCAATCCGGTGATCGGAGTGATCGGTTCCATGATCCTGCTGGGCGAACGCCTGTCGGCTTCCGACATGATCGGCTTTGCGCTGATCTTCTCGGCCGCGGCCTGCGTGCTGCTGCAACCCCGGGCTTACGCCACCGGGCGCAAGTGACGGCTCAGGTGACGGCTTGAACGACAGCACCGGTCCCGACGACGCGACCCGCGCCCGCCTGCTGCTGGCGGTGCTCGGCATCACCTGGGGCACCAACTGGCCCGCGATCAAGATCGCGCTCGGCGGCTTCACGCCGTGGCAGTTCCGTCTGCTCGGCTTCACCGTGGGCGCGCTGACCCTGATGGCCGTCGTGAAGCTGACCGGCCGCAGCCTGAAGGTGCCGCGCGGCATCGTCTGGGTGCACCTGTTCATGTCGAGCCTGCTCAACGTGATCGCGTTCGGCGTGTTCAGCACGTTCGCCATGCTGACCGCATCGACCGGGCGCGTCGCCATGGTGGCCTATTCGTTCCCGGTGTGGGCGTCGCTGCTGGCGTGGCTGGTGCTGGGCGACCGGCTGGCGCGCAACGCCGTGTTCGGACTGGTCCTGTGCTTCTGCGGCCTGTTCGTGCTGATCTATCCGGTGCTCGGGTCGATGGCACTGCTCGGGCTCATGCTGGCGCTCGGCTCGGCCATCACCTGGGCGATGGGCACGATCTACCTCAAGCTGTTCAAGATCCCGGGCGACGCCATGGCCAACACGGCATGGCAGATCGCCATCGCCGCGGTGTTCATCCTGATCTGCATGCTGATCTTCGAGGGTGTGCCGACGCCCGGGCCGGTGCCGCCGCAGGCGCTCGCCGCCGCGATCTACAACGGCGTGGTCGGCTCCGCGGTGTCGTACCTGATCTGGTATCACATCGTCGGCCATCTCCCTGCGGCCACCGCAGCTCTCGGATCGCTGGCATCACCGGTGGTCGGCGTCGTGACCTCCGCATTCGTGCTGGGCGAGATTCCGACCGCCATGGACGTGCTCGGATTCAGCTTGATCTTCGGCGCGGCGATGAGTGTCATCCTGCAACCGCGGGCGGCCAGGCCGTCCGCACCAGCACCGGAAGCCCAGAAATGAACGGAGCCGAAAGCCTGGTCCACACACTGCTCAAGTGCGGCGTCGACACCTGCTTCGTGAATCCCGGCACCAGCGAGATGCACTTCGTCGCCGCGCTGGACCGGATCGCCGGCATGAAGAGCGTGCTGTGCCTGCAGGAGAACGTCGTCACCGGCGCGGCCGACGCCTATTACCGCATCACCGGCAAGCCGGCCGCGACGCTGCTGCACTGCGGCCCGGGGCTCGCCAACGGCCTCGCCAACCTGCACAACGCGCGGCGTGCCCGCTCCGGCATCGTCAACGTGGTGGGCGATCAGGCGACCTACCACCGCCCGCTCGATGCGCCGCTCACCGCCGACACGGAGGGCTGGGCGCGGCCGGTCTCGACCTTCGTGCGCACCGCGCTGTCGTCCAATCGCGTTGGCGAGGAGGCCGCGTCCGCGGTGCAGGCAGCGCGTACGCCGCCGGGCGGCATCGCCACGCTGATCCTGCCGAGCGATTCCTCGTGGGACGAGGGCGGCGTCATCGCCGAACCGCTGCCGGTCCCGATCGCTCAGCCGCCGGACCCGCATGCGGTGAAGCATGCCGCCCGGGTGCTCCGCGAGAAGAAGAACGTGCTGCTGCTGCTCGGCGGCGATGCCGTGCTGGAGCGCTCGCAGCGGCTCGCCTGGCGCATCGCATCGATGACCGGCGCGAAGCTGATGGCGGAGCTTTCCAACGCGCGCACCGAACGCGGCCAGGGCCGCCTGCCGCTGGAGCGCGTGCCTTATCCGAGCGATGCCGCAGTGAAGGCGCTGGCGCCGTTCGAGCATGTGATCCTGGTGAACGCCACGCCGCCGGTCGGCTTCTTCGCCTATCCGGGCAAGCCGAGCCGGCAATACCGGGAAGACGCCGGCATCCACGTGCTGAGCCGCTTCGAGCAGAGCGCGGAAGCTGCGTTGCAGGCGCTGGTGGACGAGCTTGGCGCGCCGAAGGCGGACATTCCCGGCAACGGACCGAAGCCGCAGATCGTCAAGGGCAAGCCGACGCCGGAGGATCTCGCCACCACCATCGCCGCGGTGCTCCCGGAAGGCGCGGTGATCGTCGACGAGTCGGTGAGCTACGGCCGCGGCTTCTTCCGCAACACCCATGCGGCGGCGCCGCACGACTGGCTGCAGATCATGGGCGGCGCGATCGGCGCCGGCATTCCGCTCGCGGTCGGAACCGGTATCGCCCTCAAGGCTCAGGGCGTGAGCGACCGCCGGGTGCTGGCGCTGCAGGCCGACGGCTCGGCGATGTACACGGTGCAGGGCCTGTGGACCCAGGCGCGCGAGAAATTGCCGGTCACCACGGTCATCCTGTCCAACCGCAAATACCAGATCCTGATCGGCGAGTATTTCGCGGTCGGCGCCAATCCGGGGCCCACCGCCATGAACATGCTCGACCTCGGCAACCCGGACATCGGCTGGGTGAAGCTCGCGGGCAGTCTCGGCGTCGAGGCGGCGCAGGCCGACACGCTGGAGCGTTGCGCCGACCTGATGACGGAATCGTTCAAACGCCAGGGGCCGTTTCTGATTGAATTGCTGATATAGTCGCCAGCGCCCGTAGTTCTCTCTGTTGCCCATCCTTCGAGACGCCCGCTGCGCGGGCTCGTCAGGATGAGACGGACATGGAGATAGGTCGATGAAGGTCCTGTCGCTGCTTGCGCTCAGCTTTCTTGCAGTTCCATCGACCGTGGCTGCCCAGGATTGCACCGCCGAACGCGCCGCGATGGTCGGCACCATTCGCGAGCACGTCCGGACCGATCCTTCGGTGCTCGATCCTGCCGGCATGTCGGACCGCGTGCTGGAGGCGATGGAACGCACGCCGCGGCATCGCTTCATTCCCGGTGCGACCTGCGCGACGGGCTACGCCGATCGTCCGGTGCCGATCGGGCACCGCTCGACCATCTCGCAGCCCTACATCGTGGCGCTGATGACCGAACTGGCGGCCGTGCCCGCAGACGGCGCCGCTCTCGAGATCGGGACCGGCTCCGGCTATCAGGCCGCCATCCTCTCGCA
>CAZGSW010000168.1:0-9713 GCA_964528635.1 uncultured Rhodoplanes sp.
GCGCTCCGGACCCCCGGGGATAGATTTTTTATTCGCCAATGATTTCAGTGAGGGCCGATGAGCGGACGGGGATAAATCCGCATGTATGGCACTTTCCCCGGTCATTCCGGGCGAGTGAGCGAAGCGAACGAGACCCGGAATCCAGAGCCACATGGCAGGGCCGTTGTTGCCGCCCCTGGATTCCGGCTCTCGCTACGCTCGGCCGGAATGACCGGACGGTCGCGCGCGTCCGGAATGACGTACGAGAGAATTTGCGAATGTGGCCCGTCAGAACGAGATCGAGCAGCTTCGCCGGGCCGGTCCGCCCTTGATGTCGGCCAGCATGCCGCGAATGATCGTGACGCCTCTGGGGTTGAGCTTGCCGGCGAACTCATAGGTCCACTCCGGCGCGCCGTCCTCGAGACCGCCTTCGCCGGCCACCAGGATTGCGCCTGATGCGCCGACGGTGCCGCGCATCAACTGGCCCTTCGGCCGCGCCGGCTTTGCGGTGAAGCTGCCGGCCTCGATGACGATTTCCATTTCGTCGTTCCAGGCCGGCCACCGCTTCGGATCGCCGGAGAACGAGCCGCACACGATCTTGCCCGGTTTCTTCAGCGATGGGCTCTGGGCGTTGGCGGCGGAGGAGGAGAGGACCAGCGCTGCGGCAACGGCAACTGCGATGAGGGGGCTGGTGGTCGTCAGGTCGGCTGCGTGCATGGCGCCCTTCTGCGAGCATGCTTGTTGTTGGCGTCGCCCGACCCTAGCACAGCCCCGCAAATCGTCGTTCGGGATTTTACGGACGGTTGCGCCGCCTGCATGGCGCCGGACGTCCCCAGCCGAGGGGCGTCCGCGCCATGCCGAATGCCCCGCTACAGCTTCTTCACGGCAACCTTGCGGAACTTGATGACGCCGCCGCCGTGCTGCAGCGTGATCGGTCCTTCCATGAACATCTCGCTGCGCAGCCGCGCCGTCTCCTTGCCGTTGAGCACGACGACGATCTCGCGTCCCTTCGCGGTGATCTCGAACGTGTTCCACTTGCCGCCGGCCTTGGGCATCGGATTCACCTCGACGAACCGGACGATCGCGCCGGTGCCGTAGGTCGGGTCCTTGCGCTGGTCGAAGATGTTCGCCTCGTAGCAGGACTTGTCGGTGATGACCTTGGGGTCCTGGCAGCGCAGGAACACGCCGCTGTTGGCATCGTCGCTCGCCCAGAACTCGACGTGGATCTGGAAATCCTTGTACGGGACCTTGCTCACCAGATGGGCCGGCCCCTTGCTCGTTCTCTTGTCGGCGACGATGGCGCCGTCCTCGACGCGCCAGTTGGACTCGCCGACGCGGTCCCACCCGTCGCCGATGGTTTTGCCGTCGAAGAGCTGCACCCAGCCTTCGCCCGACTGGGCCGCCGCCGGCGAAACGGCGAGCAGCCCGATCAGGAACGCAGATGAAATCGTCGCCCCGTATTTCATGACGCAGTCCTCCCGGTTGATGCTGGTTTTGCGGTCATGATAGCAGACGATCCCGATCCATGTAACGGCCTTTGCAGAAGGCGCCGGGCGCGCTACAGGATCGGACCGTTCACGGGAGAGAGTTCATGCTTTCGGAAGCCGATCGCAACAAGGCCGTCGATATCCTGGAAAAGGCGTTCAAGGAGCGGAAGCAGGCGACCCAGCTTTCGACCACCTGGCCGAATATCGCCATCGAGGATGCCTACGGCATTTCGACATTATGGGCGAAGCGCCGCATGGCGGCGGGCGCCAAGCTGATCGGCCACAAGGTCGGCCTGACCTCCAAGGCGATGCAGCGCTCCTCGAACATCGACGAGCCGGACTTCGGCTACCTGTTCGACGACATGATCATCCCCGACGGCGGCAAGGTGAAGCATGAGGCGTACTGCCGGCCGCGCGTCGAGATCGAGCTGGCCTTCGTGCTCGGCAAGCGGCTGATGGGGCCGGGCGTCGGGCTGACCGACGTGATGGCCGCAACCGAATACGTGGTGCCGGCGCTCGAACTGGTCGACGCGCGCCTGCAGGATCCGCGCAAGATCTTCGACACGGTGTCCGACAACGCCGCGGCGTCGGGGATCGTGATGGGCGGCCGCCCGGTGCGGCCGTTCGACATCGACCTGCGCTGGGTCGGCGGCATCATGTACGTCAACGGCGAGATCGAGGAGACGGGTGTTGCCGCAGGCGTCTTGGGCCATCCGGCGATGGGCGTGGCGTGGCTCGCCAACCGGCTCGGCACGCTCGGCACCGCGATGGAGCCCGGCCACATCGTGCTGGCCGGCTCGTTCACCCGCGTGGTGTTCCCGAAGAAGGGCGACACGCTGCACGCCGACTTCGGCCAGCTCGGCGGCATCTCGGTGCAGTACGTTTGAGGATGCTCGCCCAAGCCTGACCGCCGTCATGGCCGGGCTTGTCCCGGCCATCCACGCCTTTGCGGCGAAGTAAGGCGTGGATGCCCGGCACAAGGCCGGGCATGACGTGGAGAGAGTCTTCGAGTCAACAAAGGGTCTTTTCCCAATGGACATGCCGCGCAACAACTTCAAGCACGCCATCGCCAGGGGCGAGCTGCAGATCGGGCTGTGGTGCAGCCTGTGCAGCCCGGTGGCGACCGAGATCGTGTCGCACTCGGGCTACGACTGGCTCCTGCTCGACACCGAGCATTCGCCCAACGACCTGCAGGAGATCATCGCGCAGATGCAGGCCGCGCAGGCCGGCACCGCGTCGTGCATCGTCCGCCCGGCGTGGAACGACATGGTGCTGATCAAGCGCTATCTCGACATCGGCGCGCAGACGCTGCTGCTGCCGTTCGTGCAGACCCCGGAGGAGGCGAAGCGCGCGGTGGAGTGGACGCGCTATCCGCCCAACGGCGTGCGCGGCATCACCGGGTCGGGGCGGGCCAGCCGCTACGGCCGGGTGAAGGACTATCTGAAGAACGCGTCGAGCGAGATCTGCGTGCTGGTGCAGGTCGAGACCCGCGAGGCGCTCAAGCAGATCGAGGCGATCGCGTCGGTGGACGGCGTTGACGGCATCTTCATCGGTCCGAACGACCTGTCCGCCTCGTTCGGCCAGATCGGCAACTGGGGCCATCAGGAGGTGCAGGACGCCATCGAGGATGCGGCGAAGCGCATCCGCAAGACCGGCAAGGCCGCCGGCGTGCTCACGCCCAACGAGGAGGAGGCGAAGAAGTTCATCTCCTGGGGCTACAATTTCGTGGCGGTCGGAGCCGACGTCGGGCTCCTGGCGAAGAACGCCGACGCGCTGGCGAAACGCTTCAAGACGTGATCGGATTTATCTCGGCCTCGCCTTTCGAAACGCGCCGCTCCTCGGGTGAGGCCGGTAGAGAGCGAAGAGTGGGTGGATGAACGGCTCGAACTGGCAGAAGGTCTCCGTCGCCGATTACCGCAAGCTGCGCGATGCGCGGCTGCTGGCGCACCACGCGGTGCAATGGATCGCGCGGGCGGCGTGGGCCTGTGTGCCGGCGCGCGGCGGCGACGCGCACACCCGGCTCGCGTGGGACGGCGGATTCCAGGGCCTGGTCGGCGAGCCGCTGCCGGATGGCACGCAGCTCGGGCTCCGCATTCCCGACCTGACATTGTGCGTGATGGGCGGCGCATCGCTGCCGCTCGACGGCCGCGCCGATCCCGAGATCGCGGCGTGGCTGTCGGATACGCTCGACAGCCGCAGGCTCGACGTGGACAGGCTCGCGGCGCCGCTGCCCTACGCCATGCCGCACAACGTGGTGGCGCTCGGCGCACGCTATTCGATCGAGGAGCTGATGCCGGAGCTGGCCGCGCAGGCGCTGTGGTTCGGCAACGCCCACGGGCTTCTGTCGGACGTGCGCGCGGGCCTCGTGAAGAGCCGCCTCAAGGCGCCGGAGGTTCGTTGCTGGCCGCACCATTTCGACATGGACTCGCTGGTGCATCTCGGTGGCAACCGCGCGGTCGGCGCCGGCTTCTGTCCCGGCGACGAGTTCTGCGACGAGCCGTACTTCTACATCTCGATCTATCCGGAACCGTATATTCCGTCGCTGCCGCTGCTGCCGCCGGTCGGCCACTGGCATTCGTACAAGTTCATCGCGGCGCTGGCTCCCGCGCACAAGATCGTGGCCTCGCTCGATCAGCGCCGCGACCTGATGGGTTTCTTCGACATCTCGATCGGCGCCGCGCTCGACGCGTTGCAGCGCTGACCGCGCGCAGTTCCGTCGCGCGCCCCACCATAGTTCCGGCCCGCTGTCCGCCGCACCTCCTGAAGCGCGATCACGTTGGCGGATGGGCGCATGGCGAGCGAGGCGCGCTCCGCCGCGGCGCGGACGAGCTGGATCAGCTTGCGGCTCGCCGCCGCGCTCACCCGGTCGGCCGGCGCGGCGATGCTGATCGAGGCGACCGCGGCGCCGTCGGGCGCGACGATCGGCGCGGCAATGCTGATGACGCGCTCGCTGTATTCGCGGGCGTTCACCGCGTAGCCCTCGCGCCGGATGCGGGCGAGCTGCTCCACGAACTCCGCCGGGTCGACGATGGTCCAGCGGGTCAGCGGCTTGAGCTTGCGGCTGCTTAACTTGATGAGCTTCGGATCCTGGTGGGCCAGCAGCACGCGGCCGCTCGCCGTGGTGTGCGCCGGCAGGCGCGATCCGATCGCGGTGAAGGTGCGCACCACGTGGGGACTCTCGATCTTGTCGACGAAGATCACCTCGATGCGGCGGGTGTCGAGCATGGTGAGCCGCACGTCCTCACGGGTCTCGCGGGCGAGCCACTCCATCGCCGGGCGCGCCAGCACGCGAACGTCATAGCGGCCGATGACGCGGTTGCCGAGCTCCCACACCCGCAGCGACGGCGCGTAGCGGCCGTCCTCGACGGTTGCAAAGCCCGCCGCGACCAGCGTGTTGAGCAGCCGGTGCGTGTTGCTGCGGGTCAGCTTCAGGGCGGCGGCCAGCTCGCTCGGACTGGCACTGCCGCTTCGCGCAACCAGCGCCTCCAGCACGGCCAGTCCCTTGAGCAGCGTCGTTTCCATGCGTCGTCCGCCGCCCGTCCCGGTCAGGACGGTTGTTCGATGGCCTGGACGTGAGCCGCAAGCAGGGACGGCAGCCGCGCCGGATCGCCGCGCGCCATGCCGCATTCGGTGGCGATGCCGTCTACCCGCGCGTGACGGCGCGCGGCGGCGAGCCGTGCCGCATCGCCCGCGGCGTCGTCGTGATGGATCAATCCGAGATAGAGCGCGGTCTCAGGGCGAAGCCTCAGCCGTTGCAGCGGCGCGAAATAGGCGTCGTCGGTGCGGTCCTTCGGCACCGGAACATGGAAGAACTGGATCGGCCGCTTCACGCGCTGCGTGACCGCGTTCATCAGGTCGACCATGACGCCGGTGTCCTTCGGCATCAGCATGTGCTGGTCGGCCGGGCTGCCGTAGCACAGGTGGTAGCCGAGATCGACCGGCTGCGGCACGCCGTCGCCGACCGCAGCAAGCACGTCGAGCGTCTCGGTGCGGAAGTCGACCGGGCCGGCATCGTAGTAGCCCTCCCAGGCCAGCACCTCCTGGCAGACGTCCCACTGCACCGCGATGCGGTCGTTCGGCACTTCGGCCGCGATCTTGCGCACCTCGCCGAGGAAGTGCTCGGTCAGTGCGGGCAGGAGCTTCTGCCGGCTGTCCGGCACCATGGCGTTGTAGGTCGGAGCGATCGGGGTCGGCAGCGAAATCTGGAACTTGACGCCCTTCGGGATCGTGCCGGCCTTCTGCATGCGCTCGAACACGCGCCAGGAGTCGATCGCCATGTCGGCGTAGCCGGTCGCGATCTCCGACGCCTTCGGCATCATGCCCGGCTTGACGCGCCGGCGCGGAATCTCGCGCACCAGCTTGCCGTCCCATTGCACGAACCGGAACGGCGGCACGTCGGAGGCGAGTTCGATCGCCGGATTTTCCGCCAGCACGTTGTGCAGGAAGCGGATCCATTCCTTGCGGATGCCGGTCTCGCCGTCGGGCAGGCGGGCCAGATGCCGGCCGGTGGCGCCGCTGAGTTCGCGGAACACGGTTTCGGTGTCGGGCAGCGGAATGCTTCCGACAAAATGAACGATCGGCTCATTGCCGCGATCCGCACTCATGAATGGACCCTGTTTGATTTCCGGATTGCTGGTGGCGCGAGCCGGCGCGTTCGCAGGCCCGCCCGATTTGCCGGCACCGTGCGCTTCACTTCGGCGCCGCGCCGACGTCCCTGATGATCTTGCCGAGTCTTTCGATGTCGCTTTTCACCAGCGCGGCGAACTCCGCGCGCGTGCTGGTCTTGATGAAGAAGCCCTGCTGGGCGGCGCGGTCAGAAACACCCTGCGCCGCCGTTACGAACAGCTTGTTCAGGGTGTCGAGCCGGTCCGGCGGCGTCTTCGCCGGCGCAAAGATGCCGGACCAGGATTCGATCTCGATGCCCGGATAGCCCTGTTCGGCCAGCGTCGGCAGGTCCGGCTCGGTCGGCAGCCGCTCCAGGCTGGCGGCGGCGATGGCTCTGACCTTGCCGGTTCCGATGTCGCCCTTGAACAGGTTGGTGGTGTTGAACAGCAGGTCGACGCGCCCGGTCATGAGGTCTGGCCGCGCCGCGGCGCTGCTGCGGTAGGGCACGTGCGTCATCGGTGCGCCGAACGCCTTGGCGAGTTGCGCCGCCATCAACTGGGCCGCCGATCCCATGCCCGGAGAGGCATAGGACAGTCCGCCCGGCTTCGAGTGCGCCAGGTCGCGCAGCTCCTTCACGGTCTTGACGTTGAGCGAGGTCGGCACCAGCAAGGCCTGCTTGAGCACGAACAGCAGCGTGACCGCCTCGAAATCGGTCGCCGGATCGTACGGCAGGTCCTTGATGAGCGTGACGTTCGCGGCGTGCGTGGAGTTGCGTCCGAGCAGGATGGTGTAACCGTCGGGCGCGGCCTGCTTGACCGCGACCGAGCCGACCACCGCGCCGGGGCGGTCTTCCACCACCACGCTGGGGCCGTTCTCCTCCACCTTCTGCGCGATCATCCGCACGATCGCGTAGGGTCCGCCGCCGCCGCCGCCGGGCCAGATCAGCCGGATCGGTGCCGACGGGTAGGCGCTCTCGCCGCGGACCGGTGGCGAGGCCAGCAAGGCGGGAGCGGCAAGCGTCGCGCGCAGGAAATCACGGCGTCTCATCACGGCAACCTCCGGATCTTCGGAATCCCGGCAGAAGCGACACGCGTGCATGCGTTCAGGCCGTCTCCGGCCGTCACCGCATGCCGTCCTGATATTTGTACGCCATGGTCACATTCTGACGCAACGATCCAGCGCGGCTGCACGCGCAATTGATCGCGTGCCGGCGTTTCGCTACCTTTGTGTCTTGCTCGTTCGTTGCCCACGCTGGTTGCTGGCGCGTGGGATTCATCCCGCGTTACCGGAGGCGCTTTCATGTCGTCTGGCGTGTCGTCGAGCTGCAAGGTTGCAATCGTCGGCGGCGGGCTCGCCGGGCTTGCAACCGCAAATGCGCTGAAGACGTTCGGGATCGCGGCCGAGGTGTTCGAGGCGGCGCCCGAGCTGGGCGAGGTCGGTGCCGCAGTCAATGTGACGCCGCAGGCGGTGAAAGCGTTGCGCGCCATCGGCGTGGGCGACGGCGTCGATGCCGTCGGCTACGCGTCGCCGGGCATGTACACCCGCAACATGCTGACCGGCGAGTTTCTGGAGTTCAGCGACCGCTTCAAGGCGACGGAGCGGCACGGCGCTCCCTATTACAGCGTGCACCGCGCCGACCTGCTCAACGTGCTGGCGAATGCGCTCGACCGCAGCAACATTCATCTCGGCCATCGCCTCACTGCCGTCGACGAGAAGAGCGACCGCGTTGTGCTCGCCTTCGAGGGCGGCGCGCGGGTCGAGGCCGAAACCGTGATCGCGGCCGACGGGGTGCGTTCGGTGATCCGCCGTGCGCTCTACGGCGACGACAACCCGACCTACACCGGGCAGATGGTGTGGCGTTCGCTGCTCGACGGCGCGGACGTGCCGGAGGACGTGCTGGAGCCGACCGGCCACATCCAGTGGGTCGGACCGGGCCGCCACCTGCTCGCCTATTACATCCGCGACCGCAAGCTGGTGAACATCGTCACCCAGGAGGACACCGGCAAATGGGTCGAGGAGGGCTGGTCGACCCACGGCGATCCCGACGAGATGCGCGCGAGCTTTCCGAACTCGGAGCCGCGGCTCGCCAGGCTGCTCGGCATGGTGACGGTGTGCTCGAAGTGGGGATTGTTCACCCGTCCGCTGACGCACAACTGGGGCCGCGGCCGCATCCAGCTCATCGGCGACGCTGCGCACGCCATGCTGCCGAACGCCGGGCAGGGCGCCTGCCAGGCGTTCGAGGACGCCTACATCCTGGGCCGCTGGATGCAAGCGCGCCGCGATTCCGTCGAGGCGTTCGAAGGCTTCCGCCGTGTCCGCATCCCGCGCGTCCACGGCGTGCAGCGGCTGTCGCTGTCGAACGCGCGGTTCAAGCACATGCACGACGCCACCGAGCAGAAGCAGTCGATCGCGGCCGGCACCGGCAGCGTGCACGGCCGGACCGACTGGGTCTGGGGCTACGACCCGATCGGCGACTGGGACAAGGATCCCGTCGTCCCGGCCTCTTATGCAGCGTGATGCCGCAGGCGTCGTCGCCCCTGCGAGATGGTGCCGCAGCCTAATCCGGTGAGCCGAAATAGCGCGATCCGAGCAGGACCAGCGCCCACATCACCGCCAGGATGGCGATTCCGACGAACAGCACCTCGATTCCTGTCAGCATTTCCGCCCCTATCCACTTTTCGTTCCGCGAGTCTGCGCCGCGGATCGGACAAAGGTAGCGGCTTGAAGGGCGGACGGAAATACCCGGCGCTGCGGCATCGTACGATCTTGCGCGTCCACCGACGCCGTCCGCTGCTTTCGCGGCGCCGCAATCAGCGCAATTCGTATGTCCCGTCGCCGCGGATCAGATCGAGGTAGCGTCTGGCCGAGCGCTCGACCACGGCCTTGCCGTCCGACCAGACGGTGCGATGATCGAACGCGCCGTGCACGCGGTCGTACGCCCAGGGCCCGAGCGCATCGACCACGCCCTGCACGCGCGGCGCCGACAGCGGAATGAAGTTCGGGAAGCTCCACATGAAACTCACCGACTTGTTATCCTGGACCACCTGAACGATGTCGCCGGACAGCAGCGCGCCCTTGCCCGATGCACCGTCGCTCCAGTGCAGGCAGGTGCCGCCGGGGTAATGGCCGCCGGCATTGACCAGCGTTACGCCGGGAAGAAGCTGTTTGCTCGCGCCGCTCCAGAACTCGATGCAGTCGCCGCCGCGCATCACCCACTCGCGGTCGCCTTCGTGAAGGTGGACGGGCACGCCGCCGAGTGCGCGGCTCCACTCGGTCATGGTGGTGTAGTAGTGCGGGTGCGAGATGGCGATGCACTTGACGCCGCCCATCGCCTTGATCAGTTCGACGGTGGCGTTGTCGATCAGCGCGATGCAGTCCCACAGAATGTTGCCGTGCGGCGTGCGCAGCAATTGCGCGCGCTGGCCGATGCCGAACGCGGGTGCCGTGGTGATCGAGATCAGGCCGGGCTCAAGCTCGCGCCAGGCGTTGTAGAGGCGGACGCGCATCGCATCGAGCGTGGTCCATGTCTGGCCGGTGACCGGCACGTACTGCCGCTCGTCGTCGCAGATCGGGCACGACGCGGGCGGCTTGTCGGATGGCTCGTATTGCGTTCCGCAGGTGTTGCAGATGAAGGCGGGCATC
>CAZGSW010000169.1:0-1706 GCA_964528635.1 uncultured Rhodoplanes sp.
GCGCCCTTGCCTCCTCGATCGCCTTCATCCTCGCTGAAAATGCAGCGTTCCGTTGCGAGCCCACGCACCCAATGGCGGTACCTTTCGGCGTGAGGCGCTGATCGGCGTTGTCGGCCCGCAGCGCGAGACGGTATTCCGCGCGCGATGTGAACATCCGGTACGGCTCGGAGATTCCGCGCGTCACCAGGTCGTCGATCATGACGCCGATATAGCCTTCGGCCCGATCGAACCGGATCGCCTCGCCGCCACCGGCCCTTGTCGCAGCATTGAGCCCCGCAAGCAGGCCCTGCGCCGCAGCCTCCTCGTAGCCTGTGGTGCCGTTGATCTGCCCGGCGAGGAAAAGCCCGCCCAGCCGCCGGGTCTCCAATGTGGGCCTGAGTTCCCGCGGATCGACATGATCGTACTCGATGGCGTAGCCCGGGCGGATCATTGCCGCCCGTTCCAGGCCAGGGATGGTCTTCAGAACAGCGAGCTGGACATCCTCCGGCAGCGACGTGGAGATGCCGTTCGGATAGACCGTGTGATCGTTGAGGCCTTCCGGCTCCAGAAAGATCTGGTGGCCGTCGCGCTCACCGAACCGGACGATCTTGTCCTCGATCGAAGGACAATAGCGCGGTCCCCGGCTGGCGATCTGTCCGGAATACATCGGCGATCGGTGCACGTTGGCGCGGATGATGTCGTGGGTCTGCGCTGTGGTGCGGGTGATCGCACATTCGATCTGCGGATTTGCGATTGCGCTTGTGAGAGTGGAGAAAGGCTCCGGCGGATCGTCGCCGGGCTGCATGTCGAGCGCGGCCCAATCAATCGTGCGGCCGTCCAGCCGCGGCGGCGTGCCGGTCTTGAGTCGTCCCAACGCAAATCCGGCGCGCTCCAGCGCAGCGGAGAGTCCGAGTGCTGGGCTCTCATCGACACGGCCGGCGGGGATTTGCCGTTCCCCGATATGAATGAGCCCGCGCAGGAATGTTCCGGTGGTCAGGACCACCGCACCGGCATTGAGCAACCTGCCATCCGTCAGCCGAATCCCGGTTACGTGGCCAGCGGCCGTCACCAGGTCGTCCGCCTCGCCCTCGATAACAGTCAGATTCGGGGCCTGCCGGATTTCCTGCTGCATGGCCTCCGCGTAGAGCCTGCGATCCGCCTGCGCCCGAGGCCCCCGGACCGCCGGACCCTTGCGGCGGTTCAATACCCGGAACTGGATGCCTCCACGGTCGGCAACCCGCCCCATCAACCCATCGAGGGCATCGATCTCGCGAACCAGATGACCCTTACCAAGCCCGCCAATCGCCGGATTGCAGGACATTGCGCCAACGGTGGAGAACCGGTGGGTCACCAGCGCGGTTCGGGCACCCATACGTGCGGCTGCGGCCGCAGCCTCACAGCCGGCGTGGCCGCCACCGATCACGATGACGTCGAATGTTCCGTTCATGGGATCCTCAGGGCGGCTTGTAGCGGAGCATGCAGAAGCCGTCAAAATGCGGGGTTTCACATGAAACAGATCGCCGCTGTTTCACGTGAAACAGCACTCACGGTGCGTAACCGAACCTCGTCCGGCGATTATTTCCCGATGCAAAAATCCCGAAAGATCACGTCGAGAATGTCTTCAACATCGACCCGGCCCACAAGCCGGCCCAAGGCTCGCGCCGCCAGCCGCAGCTCTTCGGCGATAATGTCCTCGCGGCCCGCGATCCCTTCTGCAAGCGCACGAT
>CAZGSW010000169.1:1806-4750 GCA_964528635.1 uncultured Rhodoplanes sp.
GTCCGTAGCGTCCACCACCCACAAAACCAGATCGGCCGCTTCCGCTCGCGCCCGGGCGCGGCGAATACCCTCCTGCTCCACCGGGTCGGCACCGTCTCGTATCCCGGCTGTGTCCAGCAGGGTTACAGGATACCCGCCGAGATCGAGATGAACCTCGATCACGTCTCGCGTGGTGCCTGGCAACGGCGACACGATCGCAGCCTCCCGGCCCGCCAACCGATTGAACAGCGTGGACTTGCCCGCATTGGGCGGGCCTGCAATTGCCACCGTCAGTCCATCCCGGATCCGTTCTCCGCGAGGCGCCCCGACCAGCGCTTCGAATATTTTGCTGCGCAATTGCTGCGCAGCATTGAGGGCGGGCGCGATCAAGTCCTCCGGAACGTCGCCTTCATCCGCGAAATCAATCCGTGCCTCGACCAGCGCCTGGGCCTCTATGAGCTGCCTGCGCCAGCCTTCCGCGTGTTCGCCCAAAACTCCTCGCATCTGGCGAAATGCCTGCCTGCGCTGGGCTTCGGTATCCGCGCCTATCAGGTCGGCCAGCCCCTCCACCGAGGTCAGATCGAGCTTGCCGTTCTCGAACGCCCTGCGGGTGAACTCGCCGGCCTCGGCAGGTCGCAGCCCCTCGATATGCTGCAACGCAGCAAACACTGCAGCAATTATTGCCCGCCCGCCGTGAACCTGGAGTTCCGCAGCGTCCTCCCCGGTCTCGCTGTTCGGACCGGGAAACCAGAGTGCCAACGCCTCGTCGATCAGTTCGCCGGAGGAAGGATCGCGCACCCGGGCCAGCGCCGCCTGGCGCGGTTTGGGGATTCGCCCGATCAAGGCCTCGAGCGCAGCGCCCGCCCGCGGGCCCGATATCCGGATCACCGCGATCGCCGCCGGCGGCCAGCCGGAGGAGAGGGCATAGATGGTCTGGTCGGCACCGCTCACCCGGCGTTTGAACCCCATCGCCGGAGACGCGTAAAGGCCGTGCATGGCAGTCGGTCATGGCAGTCGGTGCGACCGCCAACCCGGGTCACGAAGTGACCGCATGATGCGCTACAGTCCTCCGTGCACGAACGGAGGGGCAATGCAACGACGCGCGTTCATCGCGGGCATCAGCAGCACGCTGTCGCTGCCGCTCGTCGCGCGCGCGCAAGACAAGCAGATCGTCGGCTTTCTGCGCACCACGCCAGCCGCGCCGTTTGCGCACATTCTTGCGGCGTTTCGCGACGGTCTCGCCAAAGCCGGCTTCAACGAAGGACAGAACGTCATCATCGAGCAACGCTGGGCGGACAACAGGCTGGAGCGTCTGCCGGAGCTCGCTCGCGATCTGGCGCAGCGCGGCGCAAAAGCGATCGTCGGCAACGGTCCCGCCATACAGGCCGCCAAAACGGTTACCACTGTGGTGCCACTCGTATTCGTGGTCGGAAACGATCCGGTCGAAAGCGGACTGGTCGACAGCCTCAGCCGTCCCACCGGCAACGTCACCGGCGTGACATTCTTCGGCGGCAACCAGCTCAACGCCAAGCGTCTCGATCTGTTGCGCGATGTGGCGCCGCGCGCCACCACCATCGCCGTCCTGGTGGACAGCAACTACGCCGCCGCGATGCGCGAGATCCCAACGCTCGAAGCTGCTGCACGAACGCTCGGACAGCGTCTCATCACAGCGCGCGTCAGCAAGGACAGCGAGCTGGAAAGCGCGTTCGAAAAGGCCATGCAGGATGGAGCCGGAGCCCTGCTGGTCAGCAGCAGTCCGTTGCTCACCAGCCAGCGCCAGCGCGTGGTGGCGCTGGCGGCCAAGCATCACCTGCCCGCGATCTACGATCTGCGTGAGTACGTCCAGGCGGGCGGACTGATCAGCTATTCCGCGAACCTCGCTGACGCCTACCGACAAGCCGGTGCGTATGCGGCGCGGATCCTCAAGGGCGAACGGCCGCCCAAACTGCCGGTGCTGCAAGCCACCCAGATCGAGCTTGCAATCAACATGAAGACCGCAAAGGCGCTCGGCCTCACCATCCCGCTGCCGCTGCAGGCCGCAGCCGACGAGATCGTGGAGTAAGCGGCCGCATCTCGCGCCGCAAAGGCGAAGCTCCAAGGGTCCGTTTCAAAACGCGTTACGGATCGCCTGCTGGGCGCCGAGCAGCAGCAATCCCAGGAAAAACCAGCGGCGGAAGGTTTCCTCGCTGGCGAGACTGCGAATGCGCTGGCCCAGCGCCACGCCGATCAACGCCGGAAGCACGGCAAGCAACGATCCGGTCGCATTGCCGAAATGGAGCGCGCCGGCTTGCCAAAGCACCGCTGCAAGCACCGCGGTGGAAACCGTGAACGACAGCCCGAGCGCCTGCACCAGCTCGTCCTTCGTCAGCCCCATCGCCTGGAAATAAGGTCCGGCGGGAATGACGAACACGCCCGTGCCGCCCGCCACCAGGCCGGTCAGCAATCCGACCAGCGGCGACATCCACCATTCGTGACGGCGCGCGACTGTGAAACGAAATGCCGTCAGCCCGACCGTCGCGTAGATCACCAGCATGACGCCGAGCCCGAATGCAGCAAGCCGCGCGTCGGCACTCGTCAGGATGCCGCCGGCAAGCCAGATTCCGACAGCGCTCGCCAACGACAGCGACCACAGACGACGCAGCAACCGCAGCAGATGCGGCCCGACCAGCATCTGCCACACGTTGGTCACCATGGACGGAATGATCATCATGGCGGCGGCCTGCGCCGGCGTCATGGCCATCGCCAGCACGGCGATGGAAATGCTCGGCAGGCCCAAACCGATCGTGCCCTTGACGAGACCGGCCAGCAAAAACGCGAAAATCGTCAGTGCAATGATGGCCGGTGACACACCGGCAAAAAGGGCATCCATCGCGCGATCCTTGCCGGATTCGCCGATCTCAACAATCCGCAACGCACGAAGGCTCGCTATGCGTGCAGCGAACGGTGCACCGCCCGCTGCGATATC
>CAZGSW010000169.1:4850-8034 GCA_964528635.1 uncultured Rhodoplanes sp.
CGATCGACCAGATCCGAGGAACTATTTTACCTTGAGATTCTCTGCCGATTCCTTGCCGCGGTTGGCCACGATTTCATACTCGATATGCTGACCCTCGTTGAGGGTGCTCAGTCCGGCACGCTCGACCGCAGAGATGTGAACGAACACGTCCTTGCCGCCGCCTTGAGGCTGGATAAAGCCGTAGCCCTTGGTCGGGTTGAACCACTTCACAGTTCCTGTAGGCACAATAACTCTCCATTGCTTCTGCCGCACCGGGCCCGTAGGCCCCGAAGCGATTATGAGTCATACCCCGAATATGGGGGGTCCCGCTACCCCGATGGCAGCCCACCGGCAGCCTCGTGGCAAATATTCGGTTTTCGGCGAGGTAACGCCCATGACAAACGCTAAATCCGGTTCACCAAACCGTCTCGCGGGAGAAACCAGCCCATATCTGCTTCAACACAAGGATAATCCGGTCGCCTGGTGGCCCTGGGGACCGGACGCGCTGGCCGAAGCGAAGCGCACCGGCAAGCCCATCCTGCTCTCGGTGGGCTACGCCGCCTGCCATTGGTGCCACGTCATGGCCCATGAGAGCTTCGAGGACGATGCGACCGCCGGGGTGATGAACGACCTGTTCGTCAACATCAAGGTGGACCGCGAGGAGCGGCCGGACATCGACCAGATCTACATGGCGGCGCTGCATGCCCTGGGCGAGCAGGGCGGCTGGCCGCTGACCATGTTCCTCACACCGAACGGCGAGCCGGTCTGGGGCGGGACCTACTTCCCGCCGACATCGCGCTACGGCAGGCCGGCGTTCACCGATGTGCTGCGGGAGGTGGCGCGGCTGTTCCGCGAGGAACCGGCCAAGATCGGGCAGAACCGGGACGCGCTGATGCATCGCCTGCGCGAACGGGCCCATCCGCAGGGCAAGCTGACGATCGGCACGGACGAGTTGAACCGGATCGGACAGCAGCTCGGCGGCGCGTTCGACCCGGTGAACGGGGGTCTGCGCGGCGCGCCGAAATTCCCCAACGCCGCGATCTACGAGCTGATGTGGCGCACCGGACTGCGCACCGGGGAGGAACGCTTCTTCCAGGCCGTCACCCATACGCTGGAGCGCATCTGCGAGGGCGGCATCTACGATCATCTCGGTGGCGGCTTCTCGCGCTACTCCGTCGACGACAAGTGGCTGGTGCCGCATTTCGAGAAGATGCTCTACGACAACGCGCAACTGCTCGACCTGCTGCCTCTGGCCCACGCCCGGACCGGCAATTCGCTGTTCCATCAGCGTGCCCGCGAGACGGTGACCTGGCTCGCGCAGGAAATGACGATCTGGGAGGGCGCGTTCTGCGCCTCGCTCGACGCCGACAGCGAAGGCGAAGAAGGCAAGTTCTACGTCTGGTCCCGCGCCGAGATTGCCGAAACGCTGGGCGCGGAAGCTGCGGATTTTTTTGCGCAACATTACGACGTAACTGACGGCGGCAATTTCGAGGGCCACAACATCCTCAACCGCCTGCAGTCACAGGAGCGCAGCGCGGCCGATGAGGCGCGTCTCACCGAACTGCGCGGCAAGCTGCTCGGCGTGCGATCGGCGCGGGTGCGCCCCGGACTCGACGACAAGATCCTGGCCGACTGGAACGGCGAGATGATCGCGGCGCTGGTGAACGCCGGCACCATGTTCGGCGAGCCGTCATGGCTCGATCGGGCCCGCCGCGCCTTCGAGTTCATCGCCAGCGACATGACTCGCGGCGACCGGCTCGGCCATTCGTGGCGAGGGGGAAGGCTGCTTTTCCCGGGCCTTGCCTCCGATTTTGCGCAGATGATCCGGGCGGGCATCGCCCTTTATGAGGCAACGGGGCAGGGGCACTATCTCGACCTGGCGCTGGCCTGGCAGCATGGCTTCGACCGCCACTACGCCAACTCCGGCAACGGCGGCTACCACCTCACCGCCGACGATGCCGAGGGTCTGGTGATCCGCCCCGCCTCGACCACCGACGATGCCACTCCAAATCCGAACGCGATCGCCGCGGCCAATCTGGTCCGCCTTGCGGCACTGACCGGGGATTCGGGCTGGCGCGCCAAAGCGGACCGGCTGTTCGACGGCGTTCTGGCGGCCGCGGCCGACAATCTGTTTTCGCATGCCGCGCTGCTCAACGCGCTCGACCTGCGGCTCAATGCGGTCGAGATCGTCGTCACCGGACCGGACCATGCCGCCTTCGCCGAAGCGGCCCTGAAGCTGCCTCACCTCAACCGGATCCTGCTGCGCGCACCCTCCGCCGAGGTCCTGCCCGCCGGCCATCCGGCCCAGGCCAAGATCGCGGCCCTGGACGGCAGCGCTGCATTTGTCTGCGCCGGTGAGCGTTGTTCGCTCCCGGTCACCGCGCCGGAGCAGATCGCGGACGCCGCCGCCGCGATGCGGTCCGGCGCCTGACGCGTCGGCACGGGAACCAATTGGGCGCCCGCGCGTTATCTCCAACGTGGATTTTGCGCCCGCGCTGCAGCACGGCGCTCACGTCGTTTGGCGCTTCCGGTGTTTGATGACGTGCGATTTCGAAAGGAGCCGATATGACAGAACACAATCCGAAACCGCGTGAAGAGCTTTCCGTCCGGCGTGAACGCCAGCGCGTCGAAGGCGCGATCGCGATGAAGGAATACCGGCAGGCGGAAGAGGCGACACGGCGCAAGACCCGGCTTCTGCGCGAGCAACGCTTGGCCAGAGAGGCCGCCGAACAAAAGGACTGATCCATGCCAGGCCCGATTCAGCACCCGCTGAATCGGGCCTTCGGCGAGAAGGGGGCCAGTTCGAAGTCGAACGAACTGAACGGGCTGAAACATTCTTTTTCGAACCGGAGAAATTGTCATGGCGAAGAAAAGTGCGGTTGCGTCGGCGCAGGACACTGTGATCGGCGCAGCGCGTACCAGTGCGAAAGGTGTGCGCGACCTTGCCGGCGACGCAGCCGAAACCGTGGCCAAGGCCGCGACCGGAACGGTGCTGCGGGCGATCCGCGGCGCGCGGCGGCTGGTGGCGGTCAAGCCGGCCCGCAAGAAGAAAAGGAAGACGAAAGGTCCAGCCGTCCGTACGGCGAAGAAGCGCAGCACCAAGGCCGTCCGCAAAACGAAACGCGTGGTGCGCAAGACCAGGCGAAAGACCACCCGCAAGAAGAAATAGGCGTCATCCGCTCGTCAGGCGAACATGCCCGGCCTC
>CAZGSW010000169.1:8134-9701 GCA_964528635.1 uncultured Rhodoplanes sp.
TTGTTTGACGGCCGGCCTATCGGCAGATGTGGTTCGGCGGGCAGACGAACCGCCGCGGCGGCGGCGGGCGGCGGCGAGGCGGGGGCGCGGCGCGGCGCGCCGGCCTGACGTCGGCGCTTTCAGCGCGCGCGTTGGCCCCGTTCCACAGCACCGGGATCCAGGCGGCCATGAACTTGCGGGCGGCAGCCTCGTTGCCCTTGTCGCTGAGCGTGACCATCCGCAGCTTAATGAACTTGTTGTTCCACGACGTGACGCAGAGGTAGCCGTCCTGCGACTTTGCGCCGTCGCGCCGCAGGTAGAACGCAGCGCACTGGAAGCGCGTGCGCTTGCCCGGATCCTCGATGGTGAAATTGCGACGCAGATAGACCTGCGCGTACAGCCCGCGCGGATGCGCCAGGAACGCGTCGGCACGCGAACGTTCGAACTCGGCGCGGACGATCGCGGACTTGGCGTCGCTTGGAATCGCGTTGCGCTTCAAGTCGTAAACGAAAACGTCGAGCTTCCAGCCGGGCTGCGAATAGTCGAGGCCGTAACCTTCACCCGCCTTGCCGCGCTCGAAATTCATCGTCTCGTTGTGCCGGAACCCGGCGATCTCCTCCGGGGCCTTCAGGCCGAACACCGTCAGAGCGGGATTCGCATACGCGGGCGCGGCCGCCGTCGCGGCCGCGAAAGCAACAACCAGGGCAGGCCAATGGAAACGCATCGTCGCGGACACTCGAAATAGAACCGCTGCTCGGCCGGTGGGCGGAAACCACCATCAGCAGCCCATCATCCCGCCACAATGGTTCACAAGCGGTTAACGCGAGCAGTAAACCCCGATATTTCCGGCGGATAGGTAAACGCCGGGCCCGGCCGTGCTGGACGGCCGGGCCCGGAAACCTGAAGGAAAATCCAGCGATGTCAGGTGTTCATCGACTCAAAGAACTCGGCGTTGTTCTTGGTCGAGCGCAGCTTGTCGAGCAGGAAGTCCATCGCATCCATGGTGCCCATCGGATTGAGGATGCGGCGCAGCACGTACATCTTCTTGAGGGTCTGGGGCTCGACCAGAAGCTCTTCCTTGCGGGTGCCGGAGCGCGTGATGTCCATGGCCGGAAAGGTACGCTTGTCGGCCACCTTGCGGTCGAGGATGAGCTCCGAATTGCCGGTGCCCTTGAACTCCTCGAAGATCACTTCGTCCATGCGCGAGCCGGTATCGATCAGCGCGGTCGCGATGATGGTCAGCGAGCCGCCTTCCTCGATGTTGCGCGCGGCGCCGAAGAAGCGCTTGGGGCGCTGCAGCGCGTTGGCGTCGACGCCGCCGGTCAGCACCTTGCCCGAGGACGGCACCACCGAGTTGTAGGCGCGGCCGAGCCGGGTGATGGAGTCGAGCAGGATCACGACATCGCGGCCGTGCTCGACCAGGCGCTTGGCCTTCTCGATCACCATCTCCGCGACCTGGACGTGACGCGAGGCCGGCTCGTCGAAGGTGGAAGACACCACCTCGCCCTTTACCGACCGCTGCATGTCGGTGACTTCCTCCGGCCGCTCGTCGATCAGCAGCACGATCAGGTAGCACTCTGGATGGTTG
>CAZGSW010000170.1:0-5788 GCA_964528635.1 uncultured Rhodoplanes sp.
TTCGGGCTCGGCTCCGGCATCGCCGGCGTCGCGGGTGTCGCCCTGTCGCAGATCGACAACGTGAGCCCCAACCTCGGCCAGAGCTACATCATCGACAGCTTCATGGTGGTGGTGTTCGGCGGCGTCGGAAATCTCTGGGGTACGTTGGTCGGCGCGTTCTCGCTCGGTATCGCAAACAAGTTCCTCGAACCCTATGCGGGTGCCGTGCTCGGCAAGATCGCGATCCTTGTCTTGATCATCCTGTTTATCCAGAAGCGCCCGCGCGGACTGTTCGCGCTCAAGGGCCGGGCGGTGGAGGCATGATCGGTGGACCGCTCACCCGCATGCTGGACCGTGGTGCCTGGGTCTTCCTGGGAATCGTCGCGGCCGCCGCCGTCCTCGTGCCGGTGCTCAACCTCGCGTTTCCGCCGTCATCGGCGCTGCACGTGCCGACCTACCTCGTGGCCCTCTTTGGCAAATACCTCTGCTACGCACTTCTGGCACTGTCGATTGATCTCATCTGGGGCTATTGCGGCATTCTCTCGTTGGGTCACGGAGCGTTCTTCGCGCTCGGCGGTTACGCCATGGGGATGTACCTGATGCGGCAGATCGGAACCCGCGGGGTCTATGCGCACCCGGAGCTGCCGGACTTCATGGTGTTCCTGAACTGGAAGGAACTTCCGTTCTTCTGGTATGGATTCCAGCATTTTCCATACGCCGCGCTGATGGTCCTGCTTGTTCCGGGCGTGCTGGCCTTCGTGTTCGGCTGGTTCGCGTTCCGCAGCCGCGTCACCGGCGTGTATCTGTCGATCATCACCCAGGCGCTGACCTATGCGATGATGCTGGCGTTCTTCCGGAACGACTTCGGGTTCGGTGGAAACAACGGGCTGACCGACTTCAAGGATATCCTGGGCTTCAACGTGCAGGCCCAGGGCACCCGTGCCGCGCTGTTCTTCTTCTCCTGCGTGGCCCTGATCGTCGGCTTCCTGATCTGCCGGGCTTTGGTGACATCGAGATTTGGCAAGGTTCTGGTCGCGGTCCGCGACGCCGAAGCCCGGACGCGGTTCCTCGGCTACCGTGCGGAGTCCTACAAGCTGTTCGTGTTTGTGCTGTCGGCCTGCATGGCAGGCGTGGCGGGCGCGCTTTACGTGCCGCAGGTCGGCATCATCAATCCGAGCGAGTTCTCCCCGGCCAACTCCATCGAGGCGGTGATCTGGGTTGCGGTGGGCGGACGCGGCACGCTCACCGGAGCGGTGCTGGGCGCCATCCTCGTCAATTACGCCAAGACCACATTCACCAGCGGCCCACTGGCGCCATACTGGCTTTTCATGCTGGGCGGCATGTTCATTCTGGTCACGCTGCTGCTGCCGCGTGGCATTATCGGCACGTGGCGGCACTGGCGTTCGAACCGGCAGGTGGACAATGCGTCCGCACCGGCGGCCGAGCCGTCGCCACGGCCGGCGGAGTAGCCTTCATGCCGGCGCCCACGACGACGGCTCTGCTCTACCTGGACGGCGTCAACGTTTCATTTGACGGCTTCCGCGCCATCAACAACCTGTCGCTCGCCGTCGAGCCCGGCGAGATGCGCGCCATCATCGGTCCGAACGGTGCCGGCAAGACGACGATGATGGACATCGTCACCGGCAAGACCAGACCCGATTCCGGCGACGTGTTCTTCGAGGGAACCTACGACCTGTCTAGGCTCGACGAGACCGAAATCGCGACGCTGGGAATCGGCCGCAAGTTCCAGAAGCCGACCGTGTTCGAGATGCACACCGTCGAGGACAACCTCCTCCTGGCTTTGAAGAACGACCGCAGACCGCGTGCCATGCTGCGCTGGCACGAAGCCGATGACGAAGTTTGCCGTATCGGGAGTATTCTCGATACCATCCGGCTCAGCCCCATGCGCCAGCGTCTGGCCGGCGGCCTGTCGCACGGCCAGAAGCAATGGCTGGAGATCGGCATGCTGCTCGCGCAGGAGCCCAAGCTCCTGCTGGTCGACGAGCCCGTGGCCGGAATGACCGACGCTGAAACCCACCAGACCGCGCTCCTGCTCAAGGAGATCAACCGCGACAAGACCGTCGTCGTGGTTGAGCACGACATGACGTTCGTGCGCGAACTCGGCGTCAAGGTGACGTGCCTGCACGAAGGCACCGCCATCGCCGAGGGCACCATCGATCAGGTTTCGGCAAATGAGCGCGTTATCGAGGTGTATCTGGGGCGCTGATCATGCTCGAAGTGAAAGCGATCGATCTGCATTACGGTGCCGCACAGGCGCTTCGTGGCGTCTCGCTGGAGGCCAGGGTCGGCGAGGTGACCTGCGTGCTGGGACGCAACGGCGTCGGCAAGACCAGTCTGCTCGATGCATTGGCCGGTCAGCATCCGGTCAGTGCCGGTTCCATCGTCTGGGAGGGCCATGACGCGACGCGGCTCAAACCCCACGAGCGGGCGCGTCGCGGCATCGCCTACGTGCCGCAGGGACGCGAGATCTTTCCGTTGCTGACGGTGGAGGAAAATCTCAAGTCGGGTTTCGCGCCGTTGCCGCGCAACCAGCGGTCGATCCCAGACGATGTGTTTTCGCTGTTTCCCGTGCTGCATGACATGCTGCGGCGGCGCGGCGGCGACCTGTCCGGCGGCCAGCAGCAGCAACTGGCGATCGGTCGTGCGCTGGTGATGCGGCCGCGGCTTCTGCTGCTCGACGAGCCGACCGAAGGCATCCAGCCGTCCATCATCAAGGACATCGGCCGCGCGATCGTCTATTTGCGTTCGCTCAAACAGATGGCGATCGTTCTGGTTGAACAGTACCTCGACTTTGCCAATGAGTTGGGCGACCGGTTTGCGGTCATGGACCGCGGGTCGATCGTGTATTCTGCGCGCAAGGCCGATCTGGATGAGGCCAGACTGAAACAGGCGATGGCGATCTAGTGGAGCTGTCCGTGCAGGCTGCCGCGCAGCGCGAGATATTCGAAGCCAACCGGGCCTCCGGCCAGCTTGCGCTGGAGGCGCGGGGCAGCGGCGATGCGACCCGGCGCGTGCGCGTGGCCGAGAGCGGCCCGCTGCGTATCCGCTTCCCGGAGACCGGAGACCCGCAGCATCTCGAGGGGATGATCGTCAACACCGCGGGCGGGATTGCGGGCGGCGACCGGCATGACATCGAGATCGTGGCAGGTAAGGGCGCCCGTCTCGTCGTTACGACCGCCGCCGCCGAAAAGGTCTATCGCGCGATCGGATCGAATTCCGAAATCGACTTGCGGCTGCATGCCCGTGCGAGGTCGCAACTTGGCTGGTTTCCGCAGGAAACGATCCTGTTCGACCGGGCGCGGCTGTCGCGCCGCATCGAGATCGATGTCGACGAAGGTGCTTCGTTGCTGGTGGCCGAGGCTGTCGTGTTCGGACGTTTAGCGATGGGCGAGGCCGTGGAGCAGGGCTTGCTGCGGGACCGGTGGCGCGCTCGTCATGGCGGCCGGCTGGTGTTTGCCGAGACCATGCTGCTTGATGGCGCCGTGGCGGCCAGACTGGCGGAGCCGGCCATCGGGTCGGGGGCGGTTGCGATGGCCACCGTGCTTGCAATTCCCGGCGATGAGGCTGCTGTGCAGCGTCTGCGCGGGCGACGTTTTTCCGGAGAGGTGGCCGTCTCGGCCTGGAATGGACTTGCCGTGGCGCGGTTATGCTCCGGCAATGCCGCAGCGTTGCGCGGCGATACTGCGGCGATCATAACGGAGCTTGGCGGTTCCCTGCCGCGGCTCTGGCTCAACTGAGGCGGCGATGAACCTGACTCCGAGAGAGAAGGACAAGCTGCTTGTCGCGATGGCCGCGATGGTGGCACGGCGCCGGCTCGAGCGCGGCGTCAAGCTCAATCACCCGGAGGCGGTTGCGCTCATTACCGATTTCATCATGGAAGGCGCGCGCGACGGCAAGACTGTGGCGCAGCTCATGGAGGCTGGCGCTCATGTGTTGACCCGCGGGCAAGTGATGGACGGAATCGCGGAGATGATCCACGACATCCAGGTCGAGGCGACGTTTCCCGACGGTACCAAGCTGGTGACGGTGCATGAGCCGATCCGCTGACTCTTTCTTTTTCTTTCCCTCGCCCCGCGAAGCGGGGAGAGGGTGGCGAGCGATAGCGAGCCGGGTGAGGGGCGTGTCTGCCGCGCACTCCACTCCTGCCCCTCACCCCAACCCTCTCCCCGTAAGCACGGGGAGAGGGAGCCCGGCGCGCCGAGGCGCGAGATCGAGAAGAACGCCATGATCCCCGGCGAATATTTCATCCAGGACGGCGAGATCGAGCTCAACAAGGGGCGCAAGACCGTCACGCTCACCGTCGCCAACACCGGCGACCGGCCGATCCAGGTCGGCTCGCACTACCACTTCTTCGAAACAAATCCGGCGCTGACGTTCGACCGCAAGAAGGCGCGCGGCATGCGGCTCGATATCGCGGCCGGGACGGCGGTCCGTTTCGAGCCCGGCCAGACGCGGGAGGTGACGCTGGTTGCGCTTGCCGGCGCGCGCACCGTCTATGGATTCAGAGGCGAGGTGATGGGGAAGCTGAAGTAGGCGCGGAATCATGACGGGCGAGCTTGCGCCCGCCCGTCACGTTCTCAGCGCTGCTACCCGCTGCTGTGAACCAGGATCAGATCAGCCACATGATGCGAAGTTCGGTAGCAACCCCGGCATCCAGACCGTTCTGGTCTTGGCGATCCTCGCTCCCGGCGAACCGAACGCGAGCATCTGGGTAACAGGATAGCGCGGCGACGATGCGAGACAAGTTAAAGCGTACAAATCCGACGTTGCGGCCATAGTGTTGATAATTGTGGGGACGAAGCCGTCAGCCTTCTGACAGATCGCGGGAATTTCCATGCCGACAAAGATAAAGCGCTCGATCTATGCAGACATGTTTGGCCCGACCACGGGCGATCGTGTGCGTCTTGCCGACACCGATCTGATCATCGAGGTCGAGAAGGATTTCACCACCTATGGCGAGGAGGTGAAGTTCGGCGGCGGCAAGGTGATACGCGACGGCATGGGGCAGTCGCAAGTCACCAACAAACAGGGTGCGTGCGACACCGTCATCACCAATGCGCTCATTCTCGATCACTGGGGAATCGTGAAGGCCGACGTCGGGATCAAGGACGGTTACATCTTTGCGATCGGCAAGGCCGGCAATCCCGACATTCAGCCCGGCGTCACCATCGTGATCGGACCGGGCACGGAGATCATCGCAGGCGAAGGCAAGATTCTCACCGCCGGCGGCTTCGACACGCATATCCATTTCATCTGTCCGCAGCAGATCGAGGAGGCCCTGATGTCCGGCCTCACCTCGATGCTGGGCGGCGGCACCGGACCCGCCCACGGCACGCTTGCCACCACATGCACCCCGGGCCCGTGGCATCTGGGCCGCATGATCCAGGCGGCCGATGCATTTCCGATGAATTTGGGTTTTGCCGGCAAGGGCAACGCGTCGCTGCCGGCCGCGCTGGAGGAGATGGTGAAGGGCGGTGCCTGCGCGCTCAAGCTGCACGAGGACTGGGGCACCACGCCGGCCGCGATCGACAACTGTCTATCGGTGGCCGACGATTACGACGTGCAGGTGATGATCCACACCGACACGCTCAACGAATCCGGATTCGTCGAGGACACCATCAAGGCCTTCAAGGGCCGTACCATCCACGCCTTCCACACCGAGGGCGCCGGTGGTGGTCACGCGCCCGATATCATGAAGGTGGCCGGCCTGAAGAACGTGCTGCCGTCGTCGACCAATCCGACGCGGCCGTTCACCCGCAACACCATCGACGAGCATCTCGACATGCTG
>CAZGSW010000170.1:5798-9688 GCA_964528635.1 uncultured Rhodoplanes sp.
ATCGCGGAAGATCTGGCGTTTGCGGAAAGCCGCATCCGCAAGGAGACCATCGCGGCGGAGGATATCCTGCACGACATCGGCGCGCTGTCGATGATGTCGTCGGACTCGCAGGCGATGGGTCGGGTCGGTGAGGTGATCATCCGCACATGGCAGACCGCGGACAAGATGAAGAAGCAGCGCGGGCGCCTCAAGGAAGAAAAGGGCGATAACGACAACGTCCGCGTCCGCCGCTATGTCGCGAAATACACCATCAATCCGGCGATCGCGCACGGCGTGTCGAAACACATCGGCTCGGTCGAAAAAGGCAAACTTGCCGACCTGGTGCTGTGGTCGCCGGCGTTCTTCGGCGTCAAGCCGGACTTCGTCATCAAGGGCGGGATGGTCGCGGCGGCGCCGATGGGAGACCCGAACGCTTCGATCCCGACGCCCCAGCCGGTGCACTACCGGCCGATGTTCGGCGCATTCGGCAAGGCGGTGACGGCGTCGTCGCTGGTGTTCGTCTCGAAGGCCGCGGTGCGCGCCCGGCTCGGCGACAAGCTCGGCGTCGGGAAGAAGCTCGTGGCGGTCGAGAACACGCGTAAGATCGGCAAGAAGAGCATGATCCACAATGGCGCGACGCCCGATATCCAGATCGATGCGGAGACCTACGAGGTGCGCGCCGACGGCGAATTGCTGACCTGCGCGCCTGCCGAGGTGCTGCCGATGGCGCAGCGCTACTTCCTGTTCTGACGGATCTACTTGATCCGCTTCCAGACCTCGGAGCCGCAGAGCCGTCCGGCGCAGCCGTTCACCTCGATCTCCGTGTGGCCCCGGGGGGCGAGGCGGCCCCGGTAGGTCAGCCCGTCGTCGGAATTGTAGATCGGCCCGGTCCAGGAGCCGGTGTTGTCCTGGTTCATCGAGAAGATGCGGATGCCCATCACCGGGCGGTTCTGCATCGTGGGGTTGGGGTTGAGGTTATCGAGCTGCGGCTTGCCGGTTTTCGGGTCCATCGGGTCGCGCAGCCACGCCACGAAGGCGCAGAGCTGCTCGCCGCACTTGGCGATGCGGATGTGCGCATCGCCGCGCTCGGTCAGCCATGTGCCGAGGAACTCGTCGGCGGCGCGGGCGGGCGATCCCGCGAGCGCAGCGATCAGGAGAAACCCTGCAGCGATGTGGCGGGGGGCGGGGGGCATCGGGCTGTGTCTCGTCATGCGAGGCGATTCAACAGCCAGAAGTCCTGACGCGAGGTAAAGACGCGGTCAACGGTTCCGCGCTGCGACCAGTCGAATCGCTGCAGGCGTGCACAAACAAACGCGTGAGTCCGCCGCAATTGCCGCCGTCAGCCCAGCACGGAACCCGATCCCTTGCTGCCTTCGCCTTCGCCCAGCACCACGGTGTCGTGCTCGGCGAGGATCTTCGCGGTCAGCACGCCGTCCTTGAGTTGTTCCGGGGACAGCGCCTTCATCGCCGCCATCATCTTCTCGAGGCCCGGCGGCGAATAGACCATCAGCATGCGCATGCCCTCCTTCGAGCCGACCTTGTGCGCCACGCCCGGCGGAATGTTCACGCAGGCGCCCTTCCTGGCGTGGAACACCTCGTCGCCAAGCTGGAATTCGCCGGAGCCGTCGACCACATAGCAGACCTGGAACGACTTCATGTGCTTGTGCAGGCGCGACTCGAAGCCCGGCTTGCAGACCTCGTCGAAAATCTCGTAGGTGCCGGCGGTGTCGGCGGCGGTGACCTTGCAGGTCGCGGTGTTGGCGCGCGCATAGATATTGCCCTCGCCGGCGGCTGAATATTTGCCCTTGAGGGTGGTAGGGTCCGGCATGTCGTTCTCCATGAAGTCGTGCGCCGCATTATGGCGCGGCGCTGGTTCGAGGCCAATGTGAGGCGCGGTTTTGCGATCCGTCCGCGCGGACGATGGGATCCGGCGGGGGCGGTGGACCGGGTGCGGCTCGACGCCGACGACCGCCATCGCCGCCGCATCCGCCTGAAGGGGGAGGGGGGCACCGACGTCCTGCTCGATCTCGACGAGGCGGTGGCGCTGCGCGACGGCGACGGCATCGTGCTCGACGACGGCACCACGGTGCTGGTGACGGGGCAGGCGGAGCCGCTGCTGTCGCTCGCCGCCCGCTCGCCGCTCGATATGGTCCGTCTGGCCTGGCATCTCGGCAACCGTCATACGCCCGTGCAGATCGGCGGGGATAAGATTTTCATCCGCCACGACCATGTGCTGGAGGAAATGGCGCGCCGTCTTGGCGCATCGGTCGAACCTGTCGAGGCGCCGTTCGATCCAGAGCCCGTTGCGCCGCATTCGCATGGGCACGGCGATGGCTCGTAAGGCCAAATCCCCGCGATCGAGGCGAAAGGGCCGCCTCGCGGTTCGAGACGCGCCGCTTGGCGGCGCTCCTCACCGTGAGGCGGATCGGGAGTCCCTCATCCTGAGGAGCCACGCGAAGCGTGGCGTCTCGAAGGATGAGGTCACGGAACCAGCCGCGCTGTACCGCCTGATGGCGTGGCTGTCGCCGGCCTATCCGGTCGGCGCGTTCTCCTATTCCAGCGGCATTGAATGGGCGGTCGAGGCGCGCGACATCCACGACGCCGAAAGTTTGCGCCGCTGGCTCGCCGCGGTGATCGCCGAAGGCGGCGCGTTCTGCGATGCCGTGTTCCTGTCGCATGCCCACCGCGCGGCCGCAGCCGGCGATGCCGCCGCGTTGCGCACGGTGGCGGAGCTTGCCGCCGCCTTCACGCCGTCGAAGGAGCGCCATCTGGAAACCACCGCGCAGGGCCGCGCCTTCGTCGAGGCGACGCGCGCCGCCTGGCCGTGCGCCGCGCTGGAGCGGCTCGGCGAGGCCTGGGACGGGCCGGTCGCCTATCCGGTTGCGGTCGGCGTCGCCGCCGCCGGACATGGCATCGCGCTTGAGCCGGCGTTGCACGCCTATCTGCATGCGCTGACCGCGAACCTGATTTCCGCCGGCGTGCGGCTCATCCCGCTCGGCCAGACCGACGGCCAGCGGCTCCTCGCCGCGCTCGAACCGGTGACGGCGGCGACCGCAGCGCGCGCGCTCGGCACCGCGCTCGACGATGTGGCGAGCGCAACCTTCCGCGCCGACATGGCAAGCATGTTGCATGAATCGCAGTACACCAGACTGTTCCGGAGTTGATGACGTGACAATGATGATGGGGAAGCGCCGATGAAGAACCCCAGAGGCCCGTTGCGCGTTGGCGTCGGCGGACCGGTCGGCTCCGGCAAGACCGCGCTGATGGACGCGCTGTGCAAGCGGCTGCGCGACCGCTTCGAGATCGCCGCCATCACCAACGACATCTACACCCGGTGGGACGCCGAATATCTGGTGCGCTCCGGCGCGCTCGCGCCCGAGCGCATCGCCGGTGTCGAGACCGGCGGCTGCCCGCACACCGCGATCCGCGAGGACGCTTCGATCAACCTCGCCGCCGTGGCAGACATGCGAAAGCGCTTCCCGGAGCTCGACCTTGTGCTGATCGAATCCGGTGGCGACAACCTCGCCGCCACGTTCTCGCCGGAGCTTGCCGACATCACCATCTACGTGATCGACGTGGCGGCCGGCGACAAGATCCCCTCCAAGGGTGGACCGGGCATCACGCGCAGCGATCTCCTTGTCATCAACAAGATCGATCTCGCGCCCTACGTCGGCGCCTCGCTCGAGGTGATGGAGCGTGACGCGACGACGATGCGCGGCAAGCGGCCGTTCGTGATGACCAACCTGCGCGAAGGCAAGGGCGTCGCCGAGATCGCGGCGTTCATCGAGGACAAGGGCGGACTGGGTTTGTAGCTTGCTGGCGACGCCATTCTGTCGGCTGTCGGCCCGGCCCTCTCTATTGTCGTCCCCGCGAAGGCGGGGACCCATCGCGCAACGAGCCCGATCTGTGGT
>CAZGSW010000171.1:0-9288 GCA_964528635.1 uncultured Rhodoplanes sp.
CTGCACAGCAAGGCATTTCGGCGCGCACCATCCTGCAGACCGACGTGAAGGGTGGCGTGTTCGAGGAGGCGGTTGCGCAGGTCTACGCGTTTCCGCCCGGTGCGGTTCTGCCGTGGCATATCCATGCGGACGCGCAGGAGGTGGCCTACATCCTCGACGGCGCCCTGACCCTGGAGATCGAGGGACAGGGCGCGCGCACCTACCAGGCCGGGGAGGCGACCTATGTGCCGCCCAACGCGGTGCATCGTGGGCTGGCCGACGCAAAGTCGGGCACCAGGCTTGTGGCGGTCCGGTTCAAGCCCAGGGACAGGCCGC
The DNA here is from genome assembly GCA_964528635.1 of uncultured Rhodoplanes sp. GTDB lineage: Bacteria > Pseudomonadota > Alphaproteobacteria > Rhizobiales > Xanthobacteraceae > Z2-YC6860. The sequence goes on from CAZGSW010000171.1 coordinate 316, forward strand.
TGGTGACCATCGTCCCACGCTGAGGAAGCGGTGGAGCGCCGCCGCCGAGCCGGAAACAGGCGGGAAGAAGCCGGAAGAACGGCTGTTGGGAGCGGTCATTGGCTCCGGAGAGGGCGGAATCCTCAAATAACGCCAACGCGGCCGGGAACGGGCATGTCCCGGCCGCGTTGGCTTGATCAATGAATTCCGGTCAGCGCCAGAACAGCGCCAGCAGGATGATGATCGGCAGCGGGATGCCGATCAGCCACAGCAGGATGCCTTTGCCCCAAGTCATTGTCGTCTCCCGAGAAGTTTCGCTGCGGGGCATAACGGCCAGAGCGGGGGAGGGTTCCAGGCGACAGCGAAGTGACAATCCGGCGACAAAACCAAGCCTCAACCATAGCGGATCGGAGTTGTTTGACGGTTCCCGGCGGACTCGTGTAAACAACTGATTGCAACCACGATTTTCGGCCTGCCTTGCTACGCCTTCCCGACCTTGGGCTGCGCCTACAAGACACCTCCCAAACTCGGATGGCTGCCCGGTCCGCGATGGACGCGACATCGGTGAACTTAGCAAGGAGACTGAAATGGCTACCGGTACCGTGAAGTTCTTCAACACCCAGAAGGGCTTTGGATTCATTCAGCCGAGCGACGGCTCCAAGGACGTGTTCGTCCACATCAGCGCCGTGCAGAAGGCTGGCATGGACACCCTGTCCGAGGGTCAGAAGGTGAGCTTCGACGTGGTGACCGAGCGCGGCAAGCCCGCCGCCGGCAACCTCAAGCCCGCCTGATCGCAGAACAGCAATTCTATGGAACGCCCGGTTAGCAGCCGGGCGTTTTGCTTTTGGCGCCGCCGATCGGCGTCATGGCGCGTCATGGCATGTTTGTGAGGAGGAACTTCGCGTCTTCCGCATGGTTATCCCGTCAGGTTCAGACGGAGGACAGCATGATCAACACCGCGCAGATCCGCGAACACATGGAAGTTCTGGGTGCAGACGGCGTGCATGTCGGCACCGTCGACGGCATGGAAGGAGCCGGCAAGATCAAGCTCACGAAAAGCGATCCGGTGTCCGAAGGCGTGCATCATTTTGTGCCGGTGGACTGGGTCGAGCGCATCGACAATCACGTCCACCTGAACAAGCAATCCAGCGAGATTCTCGCCTACTTCAAGGCCGCGTAAGGCTGGCCGAATTCCGCGGCAGAAAAGGCCGGACGTGCGCCCTGGCCTTTTCACGCCGAACTCAGGCGATCGTTATCACCACGTTGCCGGAGGCTTTACCCTGTTCAACCGCCTCATGCGCGGTGACGATTTCGTTCAAGGGGAGGGCAAGCGCCACGTTGTTCATGAGCGCCTTGCGCTCGAGCATGGCGTTGATGCCGGACACTGCGGCGTCGCGTTCGGCGCGTGTCAGCTCATAGACAAATATGTACTTGATGGTGATGACGTTCTGAAGGAAGAACTGACTTGGGATTGTGGCTTCGCCGCTGGCGTTGCCGTAGACCACGATGGTGCTGCGCGGATGCAACACCGACGGCATCAGCCTGGCATTGCTCGAAAAGTCCATCTCGACCACGGCGTCGACGCCAGTCTTGCCGGTGATCGCCATCACGCGTTCGCCCACGTTGTCCCGCTTGTAGTCGATGGTGTGGTCCGCGCCGGCCTGGCGGGCGAGCGCCGCCTTGGCTTCAGAACTCACCGTTGCAATGACAGCCTGGCCGCGGGCCTTGGCGAACTGGATGGCATAATTCCCGACGCCGCCGGCACCGCCTGAAATCAGAACGGACTTCGCGGGACCGGTCTCCGCGATCGCATGAAAAGCAGTCATGGCGGGAATGCCGAGGCAAGCGCCGGCGTCGTATCCGATGTGGTCCGGCAGCTTCACCGCCAGGTCCGCCGGCAAAACGATGTAGTCGGCGCAGGTGCCGAACGGGCGCTTCCATTGCCCGTTCCAGATCCAGACCCGCTCCCCGACGCGGCTTCCGGGCACGCCGCTGCCGACGGCCTCGATGTCTCCCGCGCCATCGCTGTGTGGAATGACCCGGGGAAATGCGATCTTGCGGGTGCGACCCTCGCGGGACTTCACGTCGGAAGGATTCACGCCTGACGTCCGCAGACGGACCAGCACTTCGCCCGGGCCCGGCTTGGGCGTGTCGACCTCACCCAATGTCAACACCTCCCGCGCGGGACCATTCTTCTCGTAGTACGCTGCGCGCATCGACCGTTCCTCCCTGTCATACGCATTGTGTCGGGCGGGTGAAGGTGCGGCAATGGGATCGGCCGGAAGCTCTGGAGGATCGGAATGGCGGACGAACGCTTTGCGACGGCGCTGATTGTGGGCGCCGGAAGTGGGCTGAGTGCCGCGCTGGCGCGCGCGCTGGCGGCGGAGGGCGTCAGGGTTTCATTGGCCTCGCGCAGCACTGCCGATCTCGACGATCTGGCGCGCCAGACCGGATCGCGGGTCTGGACCTGTGACGCATCCAGGCGCGTCGATGTCGAGCGACTCTTTGCCGATCTGGATACGGCCGGTCTGGTGCCTGATGTCGTAATCTACAACCCAAGCTACCGGACGCGCGGAGCGCTCATCGACCTTGATCCGGCCGAGGTGGAGAAGACGCTGATGATCTCAGCGTTTGGTGGCTTCCTGGTTGGCCAGCAAGCGGCGAAAAGGATGCTTCCCAGGCGCCGGGGCGCAATTCTCTTCACGGGTGCCTCAGCGAGCGTGAAGGGATATGCCCAGTCGGCGCCGTTTGCGATGGGAAAGTTTGCTCTGCGCGGGCTCGCGCAAAGCATGGCGCGCGAGCTGCATCCTCAGGGCATCCACGTGGCGCATGTTGTGATCGACGGCGGTATCCGTAGCGACCGCAGGCAGGAGCCTGCCGACAGTCCGGCAAGCCTCCTCGATCCGGACGCGATCGCGACAAGCTATCTTCATCTCATCCATCAGCCGCGCAGCGCATGGTCTTCGGAACTGGAGCTGCGCCCATGGGTGGAGCGGTACTGAATGTTGAGGTCGACCGCATGGCATTTGCCGTGTCGGCGACCTGAGAGGGAAGCCAACGGACCAAAGCCGTCGGGGTGTCATGACTCCGGCGGCTTTGTTTTTCACCGTCACGCCGCTTGCTGCAGATGCGCCTCGGCGACCTTCCATTCATGGCGGCCGCCGCAGGACGAACAACTGGCCGAAATCCGCTTGTCCCGGATTTTCAGGAGCGTGTTCAGTTCGCTGTCGATGCCCACGTCGACGGTCTGACCTGTAACGGGGCAGGTGAAATAAAGGCGGTCCATCGTTTCGTCCCTCCAATTTTCAGCCTTGGCGGACAATTAGCCGGACAAACAGGCCGTCCGGTGTCGATCCGGTGACAATCCGTCTGAAACTGCCGCAATCGATCACCTTGCGGTGACTCCGCATCGGACCGGGGCAGTTGCTCTTTTATTCTCGTAAATATCTGAATCTAGGCCGATTTCCGGGGCCCGATGGCGTGTATTTTTGCGCCCATGGCAGGTCAATCAGTGCTATAAATCAGACTGAACGGACATTCATTTGGGGATGGGTGGGTGCCGTCATGCGGGGCAGTCGTGAAGGGAGTGACGGGAGGCGTGCGTTGCTGAAGACACACAAATTCGCAATTGGCCAGAATGTCCGCTACACGGCGGGGCCGTTCAGCCGGTCAGGCGCCAGCGGCTCGTTCAAAGTCGTGAAGCTGCTGCCCTCGGAGGGCGATGAGCAGCAGTACCGGATCAAAAGCGCTGGCGAAGCGTTCGAACGGGTTGCCAAGGAAAGCCAGCTCGACCGCGATCGGTAAGCGTCGTGACGGGCCCGTATTTCGGGCTCGGATTTTATGTTGCAGGCTAGCTCGCAACCTTCTGTGAAAGAGCAGTCCAGGCATCTCGGGCACGTTGGCTAACCGCTTGCCAATTGTCGTTGACCACGTCCCAGTTCACCATCGGGCGCGCCTGTAAAGTTGCGGTCGACATCCCGTCTGTGGTTGGCCTCGTAGTCCAGGTGTCATGAAGAAACGCGGCACCGGCCGTCAGGATGGCGCCAAGGATCATTCCGATGAACAAGCGCATTGGACAGGTTCCGTTTCCGGTGCGTGCGTTGCGGGGGCGCGCCGTGAAATATAGAACGTAATCCCGCCCCCAGGGTTCCCGCCAATCGGCATGGCATCAACAGTTGGCGGGAATAATGGGGCGACGGGGCGGTTCTCTGTTTTCACAAGCCCAAGGAGCCGTGAACTTACTTGGGCAAAAAGGAGGGGAGGAAAACATGCAAAAGTATCTGGGTATGGGCGCAATTCTGCTGTCGGCGCTGGTTCTGCCGACGCAGTCATCCGTCGTGTGGGCACAGGAGTACCCGACACGCTCCGTAAAAATCATCGTACCGTTTGGTGCCGGTGGCCCGGCCGACGTCTATGCGCGGCAAATCGGCCAACATCTGGCCGAGAGCCTCAAGCAGTCCTTTGTTGTCGAGAACCGGCCAGGTGCCGGCTCCATCATCGGGACCGACGCGGTCGCGAAGTCGCCCGCCGATGGCTACACGCTGCTCCTCATGTCCAATACTCACACCACCAACGAGTCGCTGACGCCCAACAAGCCGTTCCAGTTGATGCGCGATTTCGTTCCGATCACTGCGATCAACTATTCCGATCTGGTGATGGTGGTTCATCCCTCCGTGCAGGCGAAGGATCTCAAGGAGTTTATTGCGTTGGCGAAAAAGGAGCCCGGCAAGCTCAACTACGGTTCGTCCGGTCCAGCCACGCCGTATCACATGGCTGGTGAGCTGTTCAAATCGATGAGCGGAACTGACATCGTCCATATTCCGCACAAGGCCTCGGGCGAAATGCGCAGCGCGGTTATCGGCGGCCATGTCCAGATGGCCTTCGATGCGATCACGACCATGACTGCCAACGTGAAGGCAGGCCAGGTCCGCGCGCTTGCAACGTCTGCGTCGAAGCGGTCCAGCGTGCTGCCGGACGTTCCCACCGTCGCCGAGGCGGGGGTGCCGGGATATGAATCGACCATCTGGCTCGGCCTGATGGCGCCAAAGGGAACTCCTCAGTCCGTGGTGGACAAGCTCAACGCCGAGGTTCGCAAAGTCGTTGCCAGGCCCGATGTGAAGGCCGCGTGGGACAAGCAGGGCGCGGTCGCGCTCACAATGACGCCGGCCGAATTCGATGCCTATCTGCGAAAGGACATCGAAAAATGGGCGGCTGTGGTAAAGGCGGCCAAGCTGGCCAAATAAGCCTTGGACCAAATAAGCCTTGGACCGAGTACGCTTTGGACCAGGTAAACTTGGATATCGGGTTCCTGGAATGCCCTGTGGACGCAGGCCCCGGTCGTAAGACCGGGGCCTGCGAATTCCTCAATTGAGGCGGAGACGAATGGTATAGGCTCGGCTGCCAATCCCAGTCATGAGCGCCATACCAGGTTTCCATGCCAGGTTTCGATCAGTGGTTCCCGATGAGTTCCGGCGCAGGCGCCTTGCCGGTCTGGCTGGCGGGTGGACTGGCGGCGTTGGCTGTCTGTGCCGGCGTCGTGGCTTTCGCACGTGCCGCGCAAGCCGGACGGACCGGGCTGGTGTGGCGGGCTACGCTTATGGTGGCCGCGGCCGGTTGTACCTGGCTCATCACCCTTGCTTCGAGCGGACGCGATCAGACCGCGTCGGGCCGGATTCTCGAAGCGCGCGCACACGATCTGACGATGCGGACTCTGGCGCCCGGTTCGCCGCTCGGCTGTCTTGAAGCGGTTGCCAATCCGAGAGTTGAGGAGGCGTGCGAAAAGGCGTTGTTTGGCAGCGTCCAGTCTGTCGCAGCGGCTGTTGCGTATGTCGACGCACGGCTCTCGCTGCTGGCTGACGGCATTGCGCTGTCAGCCAGCGACAGCAGGGTTTCCGACACTGTCGAACGTTGGCGCCGGTCGATCGAAAGCGATCGTTTTGGGCTGGTTGCGCATGTTCTGAGGACGCGCGGATGTTCTGCGGATCGTTGCGACGAACTCAAGCTGCTGCAGAATCCCCAGCGGGTGCTTGACAATCTCCGCGAGCGCAATTTCGAGGCGCAGATCGTGCTCCATTCCAAGGCCTGGGCGACCGACGACCGGCCTCGGCCGGCTCCTGCAGCGCCCGCGCTTTCGTCCGCACCCGCAGCCGTGCCGGACTCGCCGCCTGCCGTCGCGGAAGCTCCTGCAGCGACGACCACGGGGACTTCAGGGCCAATCGATTATCCGACTGCGGCATCGATTCCGGCGATCAGCATCATGAACGCGGAGCCGCCGTTGTCGCCTGCCGAGGCGCAGGCCCTCGCGGGGCCGCCGCCAACCCCCAAGCCCGCTGCACCCGCTCCCGCGCCTCAGCAGGCGCAGCAACAGTCGCAGCCGCGCCGTCAGCCCGCGCGTGACCATGCGCCGCCGGTTCCTCCGCCTGGCACACAGCAACCGCAGCAGCAGCCGGTGCAGATCGCACCGCCTCCGGCCAGCAATATCCCGCGCTGGGGCGGCGGTAACTGACGACAAGCCGCGCCGCCGATGTTGTAATGCGCGGGCATGTTTTCTTCCGTTCTGGTCGCCAATCGAGGGGAAATCGCCTGCCGTGTCGCGCGAACCGCGCGGGGCCTCGGCATGCGGGTTATCGCGGTCTACTCGGATGCAGACCGGGATGCCCCGCACGTCAGGCTGGCCGACGAGGCCTGCTCGATCGGTCCGCCGCCGGCGCCGGACAGCTACCTACGAGGTGATCGGATCATCGAGGTTGCGTGCAGGGCCGGTGCTGAATGCATCCATCCCGGCTACGGCTTCCTGTCGGAGAACGCCGGGTTCGCCGAGGCGTGCGCGCGAGCAGGGATCGTCTTCGTCGGTCCTCCGCCGGCGGCGATCCGGGCCATGGGCCTGAAAGATCACGCCAAGACGGTGATGGAGAAGGCCGGCGTGCCGGTGGTGCCAGGCTATCACGGAGAGCGTCAGGAGCCGGCCTTCCTCAAACAGAAAGCCTACGAGATCGGCTACCCGCTCCTCATCAAGGCCACCGCGGGCGGTGGTGGCAAAGGCATGCGCCGGGTGGACAGGCATGCCGATTTCGAGGCGGCGCTCGAAGCGGCGCAACGCGAGGCGAAGGGAGCGTTTGGCGAGCCGCGGGTGCTGCTCGAAAGGTACGTGGCCTCTCCGCGCCACATCGAGTTTCAGGTGTTCGCCGACGGTCAGGGCAACGTCATTCATCTCAACGAGCGCGACTGTTCGATCCAGCGCCGGCACCAGAAGGTGATCGAGGAGGCTCCCGCCCCGGGCATGACGACAGGCCTTCGCGCCGAGATCGGCGCCGCTGCGGTCAGGGCGGCCAAGGCCGTCGGCTATGTCGGCGCGGGCACCGTCGAGTTCATTGCGACAGGAGGATCGGCGCTGCGGGCCGACGGCTTCTGGTTCATGGAAATGAACACGCGGCTTCAGGTCGAGCATCCCGTGACGGAAGCCATTACCGGGTTCGATCTGGTGGAATGGCAGTTCCGGATCGCCGCCGGCGAGCCGCTGCCGGTCCGGCAGAACGAGGTGGCGGTGCGCGGCCATGCCGTTGAGGCACGGCTTTATGCCGAGGATCCGGAGCGCGGGTTTCTGCCGTCCGTCGGCGGCCTTGCCGCGTTGCGGCTGCCGGCCGGGGAGGGAATTCGGGTCGATACCGGAGTCGAGGAGGGCGGCGAGGTCGGACCACACTACGATCCGATGATCGCAAAGCTGATCGCGCACGGGCCGTCTCGTGACGTCGCGCTCGACCGGCTGGCCGCCGCGCTTGGCCGCACGGTGATCGCAGGTCCGCGGAGCAACGTGGCGTTTCTCCGCGCCATTTGCACCATGGACGAGTTTCGCAAGGGCGGTGTCGACACCGGGTTCATCGAGCGTCATGCAGTTGCGCTCGGTGCCGATCGGCCTCACACCGACAAGGCCGCGGTGGCGGCGGGAGCGCTGGCTCTGCTCATGCGGGAACGCAGCAGGGTAGAGACCAGCCGGGACGATTCCGCCTCCGTTTCGCCTTGGGATGCCGGCGACGGGTTTCTGCTCCACGGCGCGCATCGCCGGACGCTTCCGATCGTCGCCGACGGCGAGACATTCGATGCGGTGCTCGAATTCGGTTCCGCTTCGCCGGCCGCGACTGTGGATGGCGTTGCCGCTGACCTTGATGCGGTCATTGTCGACGCTCCAGATGGCGGGGTCTACGTCCTCCGGGGCGGCCGGCAGACGACCGTCCGCCGGGTGTCCGCGGGGCGGACGGCGCCGTCTGCCGCGGAAGGGGACGGAATCGTCCGCTCACCGATGCACGGCAAGGTTCTGGCGTTGCTCGTGACGGCGGGCGAACCTGTCGCCAGGGGGCAGCGTCTGGCAATTGTCGAGGCCATGAAGATGGAACATGCGTTGATGGCTCCCGGTGCGGGCACCGTTCTCGGTATTTTTGTCGGGACCGGGAGCCAGGTCGCCGAGGGCGCGCCCATCCTGAGCATTGCGTTCGAGGCGAACTGACATGCCGCTTCACCTTATCAAGCTCAGCGTCGGCACGGACTCGATCGAGGATCTCGAGGACTGGATCAAGCTCAAACTGAGCGAGCAGAAGCGCCGCGGCGTCAAGAAGCCCCAGCGCGCGCACACCACGCGAATGGTGCCCAAGCGCGCCGACGAGATTCTGGACGGAGGGTCGATCTACTGGGTGATCCGTGGCGAGATCATGTGCCGCGAGCGGATCCTCGATATCCAGCCCTTTGTCGACAAGGAAGGCATCGGACGCTGCAGGCTTGTGCTGGATCCCAAGTGCGTGCCGGTGCGCCCGCGGCCCTATCGTGCGTTCCAGGGCTGGCGCTATCTCGATCCCAGGGATGCGCCGCCGGACCTGGGCCGCGTCGCGCGGGGCGCCTCCGACATGCCCGAGGGGATGCGGCGCGAACTGCGCGAACTCGGACTGCTTTAGACGCCCACGTTGTCGATCAGACGGGTGCGGCCGAGCTTTGCTGCGACAAGGA
>CAZGSW010000172.1:0-5617 GCA_964528635.1 uncultured Rhodoplanes sp.
TGGCCAGCTCGCTGACCGACGTCTCGCCGAGCGCGAGACGCGCCAGGATGGCCCGGCGGGTCGGGTCGGCAAGGGCGGAAAAGGTGGCGCTCAGGCGGTCGGTCATCGCGGTCTGCGGCTCGCTCGGACGGCCATATTTAACCGTCTTGCTATTTAACTGATATGTTAAATACACGCCATGGAGACAGCCGTCAAGCGGCTTTGCAGACACCGGTCCGCGCGTGCCAAACTTGCGGCCGACAGATCAGGGAAGACCGCCGTTCCGGCGCGCTCGCCGCGCCCGGATGACGGCAGTCACGGGGGGTCACGATGCCAGGACGAAGCGCCCTTGCCGCCATGCTCGGAGCGTTGCTGCTCCCTGCCCTCGCCGCCATCCCCGCCGCCGCTCAGGACCTCTCCCGTCCGATCCGCATCGTGATCGGATTCGGGCCGGGATCCGTGGCGGACATCACGGCGCGCGTGATCGGCACGCACATGGGGCAGACGCTCGGCCAGCAGGTTGTGGTCGAGAACCGCGTCGGCGCGGGATCGAACATCGGCGCCGAGCACGTCGCCCGCTCCGCGAAGGACGGCTCGACGCTGTTCATGGCGACCATCGCCAACGTCATCAATCCGGCGATGGCGACGCTGCCGTTCGACATCAGGAAGGACTTCACGCCGGTGACGCTGGTGGCCTCGTCGCCGCAGCTTCTGGTCGCGCATCCATCGCTCGGCGTCGACAGCGTGAAGGAGCTGATCGGGCTGGCCAGGCAGAAGCCGGACACCATCTCGTTCGCCATGTCCGGGGTCGGCACGCTGTCCAACCTGTCGGGGCTGCTGCTCAACAATCTTGCCGGCATCAAGCTGGTGCCGGTGCCGTACCAGGGCAGCGCGCAGGGCGTGAACGACGTGATCGCCGGCCGCGTGCCGCTGATGTTCGGCTCCGCCGCCAACGTGATGCCGCACGTTCAGGCCGGCAAGCTCAAGGCGCTGGCGGTGACGCAATCGACGCGCTTGCCCGATGCGCCGCAGGTGTCGACCATGATCGAAGCAGGATTGCCCGGTTACGACGCGGTGGTGTGGATGGGCCTGCTGGCGCCGGCCGGAACGCCGACCGAAGCCGTCCTCCGCCTCTCCAGGGCGGCCAACGAGGCGCTGCGGGCCCCGGAGGTCCGCAAGGCGCTCGGCGCGCAGGGCTTCAGCACGATCGGCGGCACCCCGGACGTGTTCGCCCGCACCATCGACAGCGAGTTGAAGAAATGGAGCGACGTGGTAAGCGCGGCGGGGCTGCGGAAGTGAAGTACAATCGAACGGGAGGATTGAAGTTGAAACGCATACACTGTCTGGCTGCTTGCGCGGCCGTTCTGGCCTCGGTGGGCATGTTCGCCGCGGGTTCCGCATCGCCAGCGCTTGCGCAAGCCGCCTATCCCGACCGCCCGGTCAAGCTGGTGCTCGGCTTCCCACCCGGCTCGTCGGGCGATCTGTTGTCGCGCGCGCTCGGCGCGCAGATGTCGAAGACCCTCGGGCAGCAGATCGTGGTCGAGAACAAGCCCGGCGCCTCGTCCAGCATCGCCGCCGAAGCCGCGGCGCGCGCGCCGAAGGACGGCTACACCCTGTTCCTCGGCACCGTCGCCAACGTGGTCAACGCCGCGATCTCGCCGAACCTGTCGTTCGAGTTCGACAAGGACTTCGAGCCGATCGGACTGGCCGCCACCGTGCCGGTGATGCTGGTGGTGCATCCCTCGATCAACGTGTCGTCGCTGAAAGAACTGATCGCGCTGGCGAAGTCGAAGCCGGGCGAGGTTCTCTACGCTTCGAGCGGCGTCGCCACCACGCCGCACCTCGCCGCCGCGCTGCTCAACGCCCAGGCCGGCATCGAGATGCGCCACGTTCCCTACCAGGGCGCGCCGCCCGCGGTGACCGATCTGCTCGCCGGGCGCACCCAGGTGATGTTCTCCTCCGCAGCGACCGTGTGGCCGCATGTGCAGGCCGGCAAGCTGAGGGCGCTGGCCTGGGCGGCGCCGAAGCGCGCGCCGATCGCACCGGACCTGCCGACCGTCGCCGAGCTGGGCATGCCCGACCTCGACGCCTCGATCTGGTTCGGGCTGATGGCGCCGCGCGGCACGCCGAAGCCGGTGGTCGACAGGATCGGCCGCGAACTGAACGCCGCGCTCAAGTCGCCCGAGCTGCAGGCCTCGCTCAGCAAGCAGGGCTATGTGCCGCTCGGCGGCGCGCCCGACGACTTCACACGCTACATCGCCGCCGAAATGAAGAAGTGGAAGGCTGCGGCAAACATCGCGGGAGTGAAGAAGTAGCCGCCACGACGGATACGATTCTTCTCTCCCACCCTGTTTCGCAAGAACGAAACGTATCGCGGCTCAAAGCCGCGATGGACGAATAGTCTTATTTTTCCGGCTGCGTTGACACCTCCCGACATGGTGACAAAGTACGGCGGTCCGATCGTCACCGGTCGGATCGCGGGATTTGATGGAGCAGCTTGCGCCGCGGATTGAATCGCTAAAGCGCCACGAAACGGTTTCGTGGGCTCCCAAACGAGGAGATCGGCCATGACGTTTCCCCATGACGTCTCATAGGAACGGTCGCGCCCTGACGCGCGCCTGACCCCTCTCAAAACTTCGGAAGGCCGTCGGCGGAACGAAGCCCCGCAACGGCGGAGCCATGCCTGAAATCCAGGTTTCACAAATCCAGGTCTCACAACAGGAGCGATTTATGATCAAGCGAACCATCTGGGCCGGTGCACTGGCCTTCGCGGTTGCGCTGCTGCCGGCAGCGGCGGCGGCCCGCGAGAACGTCCTCGTCACCACCGAGTGGCTGGAGAAGAACCTCAGCAATCCAAAGGTCCGTGTCGTCGAGGTCAGCGTCCAGCCGGGCCAGTTCGAGCGCGGTCACATCCCGGGTGCGCAGAACATCGTCTGGCACACCGATCTGGTCGATACCGTCAAACGCGATATCGCCTCGCAGGAGAAATTCCAGGCGCTGTTGCGCAAGCTCGGTATCGACAAGGACACCACGGTCGTCCTCTACGGCGACAACAACAACTGGTTCGCCGCCTGGGGCGCATGGATCTTCTCGGTGTACGGGCTCGACAATAACGTGAAGCTGCTCGACGGCGGCCGCAAGAAGTGGGAGCTGGAGAAGCGCCCCTACGACAATCGCATCGAGACGGTGAAGCCGGGCAGCATCACGCTGGCCGCGGCCAACGCAAAGCTACGCGCGCGGCTCCCCGACGTGCTCGACGCGGTCAACAAGAAGACCGACGCGACGATCGTCGACATCCGCTCGCCCGACGAGTACTCCGGAAAGATCTTCGCCCCTCCCGGCTCGCAGGAGCTGTCGGTGCGCGCCGGTCACGTCCCCGGAGCGATCAACGTGACCTGGAGTCATGCCGTCAATCAGGCCGACGGCACGTTCAAGCCGGCCGCCGAACTGAAGAAGCTCTACGCCGACGCCGGCGTCGACGGCAGCAAGCCGATCATCGTGTACTGCCGGATCGGCGAGCGCTCGAGCCACACCTGGTTCCTGCTTTCCAGGATTCTCGGATACGACGTCCGCAACTATGACGGTTCGTGGACCGAGTACGGCAATTCGGTCGGCGTGCCGGTGGTGAACGTCGCGGGCACCGTCTGGGGCGGCAAGTGAAGGCTGGCAAGTGAGCCACCCTGGAGCCGGAACCGGGGCGCGAACCGGCAGCGCGCCACGGTCTCCGGCCCTGCAGGCACGGAGCATGGCCGTCGCGACAGCGGCGGCCATCGCCATGGCGCTCTGCGCTGCGGCGTTTGTGCTCTACGGCCACGGCGAGGGCGCCAGGCTATCGCTGTCGGTGATGTTCGGTGCGACCTTCGGCTTTGTGCTGCAGCGCTCCCGCTTCTGCTTCTTCTGCATGTTCCGCGACTGGTACGACGAGCGCGATCCCCGCGGCCTGATCGGACTGCTGCTGGCGATCGGCGTCGGCGCCGCGGGCTACGCCCTGATCTTCGGCGCATGGCTGCCCGACTCGTCGAGCGGCCGGTTGCCGCCCACCGCCTTCATCGGCCCGGTCAGCCTCGTGCTGGTTGCCGCCGGCATCGCGTTCGGTGCGGGCATGACGATCTCCGGCTCCTGCGTCAGCGCGCATCTCTACCGGCTGGGCGAAGGCTCGCCGACCGCGCCGTTCGCGCTGATCGGCACGGCGATCGGAATGGCGGTCGGCTACCTCACCTGGAATTCGCTCTACACCTCGACCGTCGTGACGGCCCCGGCGGTCTGGCTGCCGGCCGCGCTCGGTTACGCCGGCTCGCTCGCCGTGAGCGCCGCCGTGCTGGCCGGCCTCGCCGCGCTGCTGCTGCGTTCGCGCCGGCCGGAGCAGCCGCGGCAGGCGGACGCGAACGGGAGCGTCCTGCACGCGATATTCGTGACCCGCTGGCCCGCCTGGGTGGGCGGACTGGCGATCGGGGGGCTTGCCACCGTCGCCTATCTTCGGGTGGCGCCGCTCGGCGTCACCGCAGAGATCGGCGCCCGCGCCCGGCAGGCGGCCGACGCGTTCGGCATCCTGCCGGCGCGTCTCGAAGGACTCGACACGCTGCGCGGCTGCGTGGCCGCGGCGGGCGATGCGCTGCTCACCCCGAATGGCCTGTTCGTTGCCGGCTTGGTGCTGGCGTCGTTTGCCGCCGCATTGATCGCCGGCGAGTTCAGGCCGGCCGCGCCGCGTCCGGCTCACGCCGTGAAGGGGATCGCCGGCGGCCTGCTGCTCGGCTGGGGCGCAATGACCGGGCTCGGCTGCACGGTCGGCACGCTGCTGTCCGGCACGATGGCCGGTGCGTTGTCGGGCTGGGTTTTCGGCGCCGCACTGTTCGCCGGCGCGGCGCTGACGATGCCGCTGCGGCGATGGCTGCCCCGGTAACTCCGACGCTCCCCGCGGATGCGGGGAGCCGGTCCGGACGGCCCCTCCTCAATCCACCTTGAGGCCGAGCTCCCTGATGACCTTGCCGTAGCTGTCGTAGTCGGAGCGTAGCAGCGCGGCGAACTCCTTCTGCGTGGTGATGTACGGCGAGCCTGCGCCGCTCTTCTCGAGCTGCTCGCGCACCTGCGGCAGCGCCAGCACCTCGTTGAGCGCGTTGCGCATCTTGTCGACGATCGGCTGCGGCGTGCCCTTCGGCATGAAGATGCCGTGCCACAGCAGCACCTCGTAGCCGGGATAGGTCTCGCCGATGCCCGGCACGTCGGGCAGCGTCGGCCAGCCGCGCTTGCCGGTCACCGCCAGCGCCTTGAGCTTGCCCGAGAGGATGTGCTGCACCGCCGAGGTGCCGCCGAACATCACCGCGTTCTCGCCGGAGATCACCGCGATCGAGGCCGGTCCGCCGCCCTTGTACGGCACATGCGTAAGATCCATCCTGGAGCGCAGCTTCAGCATTTCCATCGCGAGGTGGTGCTGGCTGCCGTTGCCGATCGAGGCGTAGAACAGCGACTTGCCCTTCATGAACTCCACGAACGAGGGCAGGTCGTTGGCCGGCACCACCTTCGGATTCGCCGCCAGCACGAGCTGGTTGGTGATGGTGGTGGCGACCGGCACCAGGTCCTCGAACGGATTGAGCTTCCACTTCTTGTAGATGTGCGGGTTGATCACCAGCGTGCTGTTGTT
>CAZGSW010000172.1:5717-9240 GCA_964528635.1 uncultured Rhodoplanes sp.
CGCCATCGCCGCGCACGCCAGCGCGACAAGACCCTTCAATCGGATCATCGCATCCTCCCCTGTTTCGTTGTCTTGAAGCGTAGCACCGCGAGGCGCCCGGCCGGAAGCCGCCCTTTTTTCAGCGCCGATCCGGCTGTCCCGGAGCAGCCGGCGTGGCAGGCTCGGCTACCCGCCGTCCGTCTTCGGCAGCTTCACGCAGGTGATGACTGCGGTCGGGTTGAGCACGCCGACGCAGCGCACGCCGCGCGGCGGAACGATGTAGGGGTCCGACTTCATCTGGTTCGCGTCGCTGATGCAGTAGGCCGCGATCAGCGTCTCGTCCGCGTCGCATTCGTTGACGGCCTTGCCGCGCAGCACGCGCAGCGGCAGCGCCGCCGCCGGGCCGCCACCGGCGCCGGCTTCGCCCTTCGGACCGGGCGGACCGCGGTCGCCCTTGTCTCCCCGGTCGCCTTTTTCGCCCTTATCACCCTTGTCGCCCTTTTCACCTCTGGCGCCTGGTTCGCCCCGGGGGCCCGGCGCGCCCGCCTCGCCCCGATCGCCCTTTTCGCCTTTTGCTCCAGGATCGCCTTTCGCTCCCGGCTCGCCTTTCGGACCAGCCGGCCCGCGCTCGCCCTGTGCGCCCGGCGGCCCGCGCTCGCCGGGCTTTCCCGCTTCGCCCGGCTTTCCCGCTTCGCCGGATGCAGCCGTTTCGAGCAGCGCCGGCTTGCCGGCCTGACCGAACGTGGACACGGCACCGCGCTGTGCGCTGTCGCTGTTCGCAACGTCACCCGACACGCCTTTGCCAGGTGCGCTGTCGCGCTTCACCCACTCACGCAACACCCCGTCGCGCAGCATCGTGTCGGGCAGAAGCTCCTCGCCGAACTGGCCGACCAGCACGGCGCCAAAGGCGGCGGCAGCAGCAGTGCCCGCCGCCGCGGTCACGAGCCAGGCCATGCCCTGCTTCATGTCGTCCCTCGCCGGCGCCCCCGCCTGGGAATCGAACAACGCACCGAATTGGGGCCATTTGGTGCACGGCACAGCGGGCGCTGCCAACCCGCTCCAAGCGGAAAAGGTTAGCGCGGGAACCCCGCTGCGATGTGCATGTGAAGGCCTGGCCTTCGAGCCCGGTCGGATGGGTCAGCCGCTTTGAGCCGGACGTTGTTTCATCTCACCGACGAGGGCCATGATCTCCGCGCCGAGGAGAAGGTCGGAGACGACCCCGAAATGCTGCGCCCGTCTGTGTCCTTTCCGGTCGATCAGCACCAGCGTCGGCGTTCCCTGCATCCGGTAGCTCGCCATGGTGCGGGGGATGCCGCCATCATCGCTCGGCGTGTCGATTCCCACCGGAAAGCGGATGCGGTATTCGTGCAGAAAGGCCCTGAGCGAGACCGGCGTCTGCGCATCATGGTGCTCGAACACGCTGTGCAGGCCGATGACCGTCACATCGTCGCGGCTGAAGGTGTCGAACACCCGCGACGCCTGCGGCAGTCCGTGGGCGACGCAGCCCGGACACAGCATCTGGAACGCCTCCATGACGACGACGCGGCCGCGCAACGCGTCCAGCGTCAAGGGTGCGGTCGTGTTCAGCCATTGAGTGGTTTCGATCGGCGGGGCGAGATCGGCGGTCTGGTTCATCGTGCAAGCTTCCTGGCCGCGCCTGGGTGAGGCCCGCTGTGGCACCGGCGGCGGCTTCGTGCCGCCGCCGGCATCCGAACTACCTGTTGGCCTTGCCCGGCAGGCTGAGATTGCCCGATGCCACGTCGAACACGTTCACGACACACAGCAGCGGAGCGTGGACATTGGCGTTCACCCGCAATCCGGCGGTCACGCCATCGAAGCCCGTGCTCTCGACCGCGGCGATGTCATCGAACGGCACGCGGACCGTCACGGCCTCCTGTTTGAAGAGCGGCTGCCAGCCGGGACTGTCGATCAGGAGCGGCAGCCCGGGCCAGGTCTTCGGCAGGCGCGGCTTCGCACCCTCGGGAATGTCGATCACCTTCAGCGCGCCCTTGCCGCACGCCTCGTCCGGTCCCAGCACCACCCAATGGCTGTGCCAGACATTCCCGTCATTGGTCGGGTCGCCGTCGCCGTTCTCGTCGAAAAGGGGCGTGTCGTCAAAGTCGGGATGTGCCGTAACGGCAAGCGCGAGAATGCCCGCTTTCGGTTCGAAGCCCACGGTCGCCGGATCGAGCGACGTCGGCCAGACATAGGCGAACACCTCGGAGCCCGCCAGCTTTCCGGTCGGCGTCGGCTTGATCTCGCCGGCCTTCCCCGAAACCGCCATGTGGAAGACCGCGACATTGCCTTCGGTGGCGATCCTTGCGTGGACGATGTCGAAGGGCGCCGGCTTGGCATTGCCTTTCTGGGCCTGGATGCCGCGCTTGTGGTCCTTGGCGTCATGGGCCGAGAGCGGCGTGGCAAGGACGAACACCGCCAAGACGGCGAGAACGGACCGGTGTGCCATCACGGCGCTCCCTTCACGTCGGCGAGCGAGGCGCCGAAATTGATGTGATAGGGCTGTCCGTCGATGACCAGAGCCGGGACGGAGACAACGCCGACCGCTTCGGCCTCGGCGATCCGGTCGGCCTGCTCGCCGAGATGAACGATCTCGACGGTATAGTCTTTCGGGTTGAGCGAATGCGCGAGGCGCTGCTCCGCGTCCACGCAGACGGAACATCCGGCATGGTAGAAAACCGCTTTCTGTGCCATGATTTGTCGCTTCCTTTCTTCCGGGAGAGGTTGCAATCCGGGCGCCTCGTTCGTTGCTGCGAACGGGGCGCTCACTCTTTCAAGCCGGCGCGTGGTTGAAGCGAGCCCAGGTCTCACGCTGGGTCGTGGCGTCGGCTTCGACGTGGTCGCCGCAGTCGAGCCGCAAGGCGGCGTTTCCGAAGGCGGCGTCCACGAAGGCGCAATGATGCGGCTCGGCCGCATCGGAATGCTGATTGGCACGGAAGTGCTGGCACGTCGTGCACATGTGCTGGATCGGGATCGCGCCGCGCAGTTGCAGCGCGCGGATCATCTTCATGAGCGCTTTGAGGAGCGTGCCCCGCTCGGCGGGATCGAGGTCGTCCGCCGCCTCCAGCAGGGCGTCGGGCCAGACCTCCATCTCCGCCACGGCGCGCCTGGCGGCCGCCCTGGCATGAAGTTTCGTGGCGCGCCCGTCGTCCGGGTCAGGACGCCTCTCGACATATCCCTTGCGCATCAGCGCCGCGACGGAGTCGCTCGCCGTCGGCTGGGTGACGGCGATCTCGTCCGCGAGCGTGCCGACTCGCGCGGAGCCGCGCCGGACCAGGTGGACGAGAATCTGCGCCTGCGTGGGCGTCAATCCGGTCGCCTCGGCCTGGCGCCATGCATGCGAGCGCAGGAACAGGCCGATCTTTGCCAAGCCTGTCGCAATATGGTCGCGTGTCGCCATGGCTCTCCTTCACGAGAAGGATATATAGGACTCCTATGTATGTCAATCAAAGATAGCGCGATGCGAACCGGACCTTCCGGCGCGGCTTCTGAACTCGCGGCGGGCGAGAATGGGAGTCGACGAAGTGGG
>CAZGSW010000173.1:0-5803 GCA_964528635.1 uncultured Rhodoplanes sp.
TTCGAGGAGATCCGTCCCGACGACGCCCGCAAGGTGCTCGACGAAATCACCGACCTCGACAAGGACCGCTGGGGCGAGGCCTGGAGCAGGCTCGGGCTCGGTTACGAAAAGCAGGGCGATGAGCGCGCCGCGGCCGGCGCGCGGGCAGCGGAACTGGTCGAACTCTACATGCACGGCTTCGATGCGTGCCGGGTCGGGCGCTATCCCTCTCCGGTGTCGCCGGGCAAGCTCGCGGCCTACCGTCACTCGCTGCGCATCTTCCGCAAGGCGGCGCGTCACTTCGAGACGCAACTCGAAGTGATCGAAATTCCGTTCGAGGGCAGCAAGCTGGTCGGCTATCTGCAATTGCCGAACGGCGTGTCGAAGCCGCCTGTGGTGCTGCACTGGGGCGGCGTCGACGGCTGGAAGGAGGACCGGTTGCGCATCGCGAACGAAATCCTCGACTTCGGCATGGCGTCGCTGACCATCGACATGCCGGGCTCCGGCGAGAACCCGGTGCTGTACAGCGATCCGGCCGCGGAGCGGACCTATCTCGCCTGGCTCGATTATGTGCTCACGCGAAAGGAGTTCGACGGCACCCGGCTCGGTGTGTGGGGCGGCAGCTTCGGGGCGTACTGGGCGGCGCGGCTCGCCCACACCGCGAAGGAGCGGATCAGGGGCGCGGTATTCCACGGCGGCAACATCCACCACGGCTTCCAGCGCGACTGGCTGGTGCCGGCCTTCACCACCGGCGGCGCCACCTATCTGTTCGGCGCGCAGAGCCTGCTCGACGCGCGCGGCCGCGCCATGGGGACGAAGACGATAGAGGAGTTTCTGGAAATTGCGCCGAAGTTCTCGCTGCTCACCATGGGACTGCTCGACAAGCCGAGCGCGCCGATCCTCGGCGTCAACGGCAAGCTCGACGACCAGTCGCCGGTCGCCGACATCTACCTTCTGATGGAGCATGGCAGCCCGAAATCGGCACGCGTCTATGCCGACGGCCATCACATGGGCCGCACGCCGGGCCAGCCGGCCGATCACATCGCAACGACGATCGTGACATGGCTGAAGGAGCGGATGGGATAGTCGCGGTCAAGCGTGGCCGTTTGTCGTCAGTTCTTTCCCACCAGCTCTTTCAGAGCTCTGTCGACCGCGCCCACGGAGGCGAGAACATCCGCAAGAAGCCGTTCGTCTATATCCGAAAAGCCCTGGTACTCGATGTTGTTGCGGACCGAGTGAGCCTTGTCGAGAACGCGCCACACTTCCGCACCCAGTCCAAGCGTGTGCGGCAATGCCTGAAAGACCACAAAACGAACCTTGTCGGGCCGGTACCCATGATAACGCAATGCGGCGAGCGCGAGCGCGTGGCCGGCGTTGTATGCGAGGTCGAAGCGGCTTTCCAGGGCGTTTACGGATTTTCGCGCGTCCGCAAGACGGGCTCGGCCGGAAAGCAGCAATCCCTCCAGCTCGGCCGGGCTTGAGGCCTCTTTCTTGAGGAGGCCGGTGCCGACAAGGTTGTCCAGTTCACGCAAGCGCATCCCCCGAGCCCAGCACCACCAATCTGGGGTGCCGGTTGACCTTGCTGACGAAATTGTCGTTGTTGGCGACCTTTTTCTTCCATTCGGCTAGCGTCATAAGGGTCGGGCTTACTTTCCTTCGCAGGTTTTTCTCGGCCTTCATCAGAGCCGTATAGACTTCGGAGTACGACAGATCGTTCGATACGATCATGAGATCGATGTCGCTGCCGGATTTGTCGGTACCGCGGGCAACGGAACCGTAGATGAATGCCACGTCGATCAATTGCCGGTATGGTTCGAGTGCGCGCGTAATCGGCTGGACCAATCCAACGGTTTTTGCAACGAGTCCTCGCAGTTCCTTGTAGATGGGAGAAGTGCGATTGGCCCGGTACATCCGGCGGTTTCCAACCTTGTCCGCGGTGATCAGGCCCGCAGTGGCTAGTCGCGCAAGTTCGCGCTGTACAGCCCCGCTGCCGGATTCGGCCAGGCGAATGATTTCCGAGGCGTGAAACGCCCGATCCGGGCTGCCGAACAAAATCCCAAGCACGCGCTGCTGCACGCGGGTAAACAGCGCCTGCGCCAACCCCGAAACGGCGTCTCTCTTGCCCGCAGCCATCCTACCCATTTTGGGTGCAATACTACCCAATTTGGGTAGATACAAGTCTGCGTCCCTTTATTTTGGGTTTTGGCCCCTTGATGCCGGCGCGAAGGACTGCGCGGCAGTCCTATTGTGTCAAACGCTCGGTCACCAGCAGTTCGATATCCGAACTCACGCTGCCGCCGATCATGGCGAACTCCAGTCTCGCCGAGCGCAACGCCTGCTGCAGTACGACGGCCTCCGCAGGCGGGCGCAGCCGGTCGGCGACACGGATCGCAAGGCCGCCTCGCGTACGGTCGGCCGCTGTGGCTCCCACGGCTGTACTGACCGTCCAGCCCCGCGAGTCCCGCAGCGCCGCGATCAGACCCTCGGCAAATGCCGCACAATCGGTGCAGTTTTCGACGACGACGGTCACGCTGCGCGGTTGCGCGCCAGCCGGCAGCCGCGAATGATCGATCAGCGCCTGGCGCTGCTCCGGCGTCAATCTTCGCGGGTCCAGCCGCAGCCTTAGCGTCCTGAGCTCCAGCTCCATCGCCTCGATCCGCCGCCGCGCGTCGTCAGCGTTCGCACCGCCCACCGCGTCGCGATATTCGGCGACCCGCCGCTCCAGCAGCGCGATATGCCGATCCTTGGCGTCGAGGATTGCCCGGTAGGACAGGTGAAAGGCGCCCCAAATAGCGCCGGAGATGACCACAACGGCCAGCAGCAGCACGAACGGCGAGGACGCCGCTGCGCGCAATTGCTGTCCCAGGCCCTGAGGGTCGTCAGTCTCCATCCGCGATGTTTCCCGGCAGCAGCGTCACCTACAGGTACCACCAAACGGCGGCCTTGCGCCAATTGGGTCCGCTCTCTGCCTCTGCGCGCTCCCCACGATATCAAGCGCCCGCCGCAGCAGCGTCATCGAGGCCTCGATCGTGCGGAACGCGGCGTGCGCCGACAGCGTCGATGTGTCGATCAGCGCCAGCGGGTTGTCCGCTCTCAGCGGCTCGTTGTGAAAGACGTCCAGCCCGGCGTGCCGGATCTGCCCGGTGCGCAGTGCGTCGAGCAGGGCGCCTTCCTCGATCAGGGCGCCGCGCGCGGTGTTGACAAGGATCGCACCCCGCTTCATCTGCGCGATCCGCCTGCCGTTCAGGAATCCGCGGGTCTCGTCATTCAGCACGAGGTTGAGCGAGACCACGTCCGACTTCGCCAGCAGTTCGTCGAGTTCGACCATGGCAACGCCGGCGTCGGGTCTCGGCGTGCGATTCCAGGCGACCACCCGCATGCCGATGCCTGTGGCGATCCGCGCCACCTCCAGACCGATGCCGCCGAGCCCGATGATGCCGAGCGTCTTGCCGAGAAGCTGGACGCCCTCGCGCGGCCGCCAGAGGCCGCCGCGAATGTCGCGGTCCATCCTGGCGAGGTCGCGCGCGGCGGCGAACATCAGCGCGACCGTGTGTTCGGCCACGGCGGTGTCGCCATAGCCCTTGATGGTGTGAACCCCGACGCCGGCCTTCTCCAGCTCCGCGATGTTCATGTAGCTCGCGGCGCCGGTTCCCAGAAATACGATGTGCTTCAGATTCCGACACTGCTTCACCAGATCGGTCGGCATGTAGGAGTGGTCGTCGATGATGATCTCGTGGTCGCCGACAACGCCGGGCAGGTCGTTGCGCTCGAACGGAACCGTGTTGACCGTTAC
This sequence comes from uncultured Rhodoplanes sp., assembly GCA_964528635.1. Lineage (GTDB taxonomy): Bacteria > Pseudomonadota > Alphaproteobacteria > Rhizobiales > Xanthobacteraceae > Z2-YC6860. Next base: position 3,773 of record CAZGSW010000173.1, read on the forward strand.
CGGCGGATCGTCCGGGCGATGGACCAGCTTCCAGATCGAGCCGAGCTGGTCGTTGCAGTCGATGAAGATCGTTTTCATGCGCTTCCGTGCCGATACCGGCCGCCCACCGTCAGATCACCTTCTCCGATTGACGGACCGCCGGGTCAAGCGCCCCGAGCCCTGCGAGAACCGGCCGAACCGGCTGGCATGGCGGTTGGTGCCGCCGTAGTGTACGAAGGACCATCAACGGTTCTCAAATCGGGTCTTCAATGCATTTCGCCAGCTACAATATCCGGGGCCGCGCCAGCTACGGCATCGTGGCCGGCGACGGTCTCGTCGATCTGAGGCTGCGGCTGGCGCCGCGATATCCGAGCCTGCTCGACGTGCTGCGCGCCGGCGCGCTCGACGAGGCGAAGGCGGCGGCGCATGGCGTCCGTCCGGACTATGCGCTTTCCGAAGCCGAACTGCTGCCGCCGGTGCCGGGGGCCGAGAAGATTCTCTGCATCGGCGTGAACTATGCCAATCGCGGCGCGGAACTCAGCGGCTCCGGCGGCAATGAGGACGCAAAATATCCCAGCATGTTCTTCAAGCCGCCGAATGCGCTGGTGGCGCACGGCCAGCCGCTGTTGCGTCCGCCTGAGTCCGAGCAGCTCGAATACGAAGGCGAGATCGCGCTGATCATCGGCAAGACCGCGCGGCGCATTTCAAAGGACGATGCGCTGTCGCATGTCGCCGGCATCACGCTCGCCAACGAGGGTACGATCCGCGACTGGATCCGCCACGGCCGCTTCAACGTCACCCAGGGCAAGAGCTGGGACGGCAGCGGAAGCATCGGTCCGTGGATGACGACAGACGTCGATCTGACCAGGCCCCTGCACATCGTTTGCCGGATCAATGGCGAGGTGACGCAGGACGACACCACCGCGAGCATGATCTTCGGATTCGCGGACATCCTTTCGTACGTGTCGACTTTCATGACTCTCAAGCCCGGCGATGTCGTCCTCACCGGCACTCCGGTCAAGATCGGCCAGGCGGAGCAGGGCCGCAAATGGCTGAAACCGGGCGACGTGTTCGAGATGACGGTGCCCGAGGTCGGCACGCTGCGGAACGTGGTCGAAGACGAGAAATGACGGTCCATCCGCCGTCATGCGCGGGCTAGTCCCGCGCATCCCGCCTGGGCGAGCACGATGTCTTCCCAAGCGAGATGGCCGGGACACAGGCAGCAAAGCGACGCCGTTCTTTGAACGGCTATGCCCGGCCATGACATCAATCAAGAGAGAATGCGAGGGAGTAAGCAATGCCCGGAGAGTTTCAAGGAAAGGTCGCAGTCGTCACCGGCGGCAGCCGCGGCATCGGCCGCGGCATCGCGGCCGAGCTGGCGCGGCAGGGCGCGCAGACCGTGCTGGTGTCGTCGTCGCCAGCCAATCTGGAGTCGGCGGCAAAGACCGTGGCGGCGGCCGGCGGACCTGCGCCGCTTACCGTCAAGGCCGATCTCAAGACCATGGAAGGCTGCCATCAGGTGTTCGACGCCGTGAAGGCGAAGTTCGGCCGCTGTGACATCCTGGTGAACTCGGCGGGCGCCACGCGGGCCGGCAACTTCGTCGATCTGCCGGACGATGCCTGGGTTGACGGTTTCGCGCTGAAGTTCTTCGGCTGCATGCGGATGTGCCGCCTGTTCTGGCCGATGCTCAAGGAGGTGCAAGGTCATGTCGTCAACATCGGCGGCGGCGCGGCTCGCTCGCCCGGCGCGGACTTCACCATCGGTTCGTCGGTCAACGCGGCGATGGGGAATTTCTCCAAGGGGCTGTCGCAGCTCGGCAAGCGCGACGGCGTCAACGTCAACGTGATCCATCCGGGCGCCACCGAGACCGAGCGGTTCGAGGAGCTGATCGCGATGCGCTCCAAGGCGTCCGGCAAGTCGCCCGAGGAGTTGCGCAAGGAAGCAACCGCCAAGGACGGCATTCGCCGGATCGGCAAGGCCGAGGATATCGCGGCGCTGACCGCGTTCCTCTGCTCGGAGAAAGCGCGGCACATCCAGGGCACCGCGATCGC
>CAZGSW010000173.1:5903-9220 GCA_964528635.1 uncultured Rhodoplanes sp.
CTGCCGCACAAGGAGGCCGCTCTCGCCGCCTCCGAGCCGGACGATCGCGCGCGGGCGGTGGGCGCCGCCAACACGCTGTGGCTGGACGACGGCCGTCTGCTTTCCACCAACACCGACGTCGAGGGTTTCACCAACAATCTGGATGCGGCGGTGCCGGACTGGGACCGCCGCGTTGGCGAAGCGGTGGTGCTCGGCGCCGGCGGTTCGGCGCGGGCGGTGGTCTACGGATTGCTCGAACGGGGCTACGCGCGGATCAACGTGGTCAACCGCACGTTCGAGCGCGCCGAGGCTTTGCGCGAGCGTTTCGGCAACGCTGTACAGCCGGCCAACTGGTCCGCGCTGCCGCACCTGATGACGCGCACAGGTCTGCTCGTAAACACCACGCTGCTCGGCATGACCGGGCAGGAGCGGCTCGACATCGATCTGTCGCCGTTGCCGGCGGAGGCGGTTGTCGCCGACCTTGTCTATGCGCCGCTCGATACCGAGCTGCTGGTCGCCGCGCGGGAAAGGGGACTGGCCACGGCGGACGGTCTCGGCATGCTGCTGCATCAGGCCGTCCGCGGCTTTTCGCTGTGGTTCGGCGTGCGGCCGGAGGTGACGCCGGAATTGCGGGCGCTGATCGAGGCCGATCTGGTCCGTCCGAAGGAATAAGGGTTGCGGCAGCGGGTTCTCCCGGCAGGACGGCGAACCCGCCGCCTGTTTCAGGGAGGACGACATGCAGCATCTGGTATGGCGTGCGGCCGGTGCCGCGCTGGCGCTGATCGTTGCAACCTCAACCGTTTCCGCCCAGCAGGAGCCGCCGCTGCGGGTCCGCGGCACGATCGAAAAGGTCGACGGCGATACGCTCAGTGTGAAGACGCTGCGCGGCGACACCGCGACCGTGAAGCTGGCGCCCGATGCACGCGTGGCGACGATGAACAGGGCCACGATCTCCGACATCAAGCCGGGCTCGTATATCGGCGTCACCGCCATGCCGCAGCCGGACGGCAGTCAGCGGGCGATCGGCATTCACATCTTCACCGAGGCGCAGCGCAAGGCCGTGCAGGCGCGGCACTTGCCATGGGACCGCGAGCCGGGCAGCACCATGACCAACGCCAGCGTCGAAACCAGCGTGTCGGCGGTGGACGGCCAGGTCATGGTGGTGAAGTATCCGGACGGCGAGAAGAAGATCATCGTGCCGCCCAACACCAACATCGTGGCGATGGGGCCGGGCAGCAGGGCCGATCTCAAGCCGGGTGCAGGCTTCATCGTGATGGCGGGACGGCCGCAACCGGACGGAACGCTGTTGGCGCCGGCGATCAACGTCGGCAAGGACGGCGCGATGCCGCCGATGTGAGGGCAGATGAAGCGAGCACTCCGGACTCTGGCGGTTGCGGCGATCGGGTTCATCGTCGCCGCGGCCGCTGCCGCCCAGCAACCGCAGTCCCGGCGGGTGGCAGGCACGATCTCCGCTGTCGAGGGACCCGCCATCGTCGTCAAGACCGAGGACGGCGAGGTGAGAGTAAACCTCACCGACAGGGTTGCGGTGTTCGGTGTCGTGAGCGCGAGCATGGCTGACATTAAGCCGGGCTCCTTCATCGGCGTCGGCGCCATGCCCCAGCTCGACGGCAGCCAGCGGGCGATGCGCGTCATGATCTTCGCCGAAAGCCAGCGCGGCACCGGCGAAGGTCACCGGCCCTGGGTGCATCCGGGCAGCACCATGACCAACGCCACGGTCGAGGCGACCGTCAGCGCGGCGGACGGCCAGGCGGTTACGGTCAGATATCGTGACGGCGAGAAGAAGCTGGTGATCCCGCCCGGTCTGCCGATTCAGCGCTATGTGCCGGGCGACAGGAAAGAGCTGAAGCCCGGCGTGGCCATCGTGATCGTTGCCGCAATCCGCAAGCCCGACGGATCGTTCGAGGCAAGCCGCGTCAACGTCGGACGCGATGGCGTGGTGCCGAATTAGTCAAGGTGAAAACGCTCCCGGCGTCTGTCAAAACGCCCATGCGAACCGCTACGATGGCCGGTCTGATTCAACAGCCGCGGACCGGTGCACTTCTTGAAACAGGAATCCCTCGAAAGCACCGTTCGCACCGGACTGCCGCCGTTTGTATCGAGCGAGACTGAGGCCAGCGGACAAGCCGCGGCCGGCTCACGCCATGGGGACTTCGTTCCGGCTCTTGAGGGGCTGCGCGGGCTCGCGGCTCTGGCGGTCCTGTTGTTCCATGTTTTCATCATCGGCCATGAGACATTCTACCAACGAACGCTCGCGTCGCTGCAGTCGGCCGACGAAGTCCTGCTTCGTCTCGTCTTTGTACTCTTTAACGGTCACATCGCGGTCAGCCTGTTTTTCGTGCTGAGCGGATACGTTCTCGCGATGTCGCTGCAACGGGACGCCAGGCCGGCGCCTGCCAAGTCCGCGGCGTTTGTCGAACGCCGATTCATGCGGATCTATCCCGCGCTCTTCGTCAACCTCGTGCTCACCGCCGCCTGCCTGTGGGTTCTGTCCGCCGTGCGCGAGGGGCTGGCTGCTCCGTCAGCAACCGAGCTCGCCATGAACCTGATCCTTGCCGGTTTTCAGGTGAACGGGGCCACCTGGACGCTGCTGATCGAGTTCCTTGCCGTCCCCCTGATGCTGTTGAGCCACTTGCTTTTGCGCCGCTACGGCCTGGCCGGACTTGCAGTCCTGATCGTCATCGCGATCGCGATGTGCTTTTCGTCCGGAAGCATCTCCCGGCTGATGCAGACAGATAACGAGGCGTTGAAACCGCTAGCCTACTACACCTACGTGTTTGTCGTCGATTATCAGTTCATGTTCCTGTTCGGCATGCTGACCGCCGAACTTCAGCGGCGCAATGCGATCGTTGTCTCGCAGCGGACCGCTCTCATCCTGTTGATCGCCTCGCTGGTCGCCATGTTCGGCTCCCGCCTGCTTCTGGGATACGCCCATCGCTGGTCGATCCTTGTTGAGGGCATCGGATGCGCCGGAGTCGTCGGATCGCTCGTACTGGACCGAAGGTCGGTCGCGCACCGCTTCCTGGAATGGCAACCGGTCATGTTCCTCGGGCGCATTTCGTACAGCTTCTATCTTTATCATGCGACCGCGATCTATATCGCGTTCGCGCTGGTGCCGGAGCTGTTGCCGCCCGGGATCGGACGGCAGTCGCTGGCCGGCACCCTGATCCTTGCAGCCGTTTGCTTCGCTCTCACCGTCCCGATGGCGCGGGCGAGCTTCATTTGGGTGGAGCGGCCGATGATGCGATTGGGCCGGCGCTCCAGCCGAAGTCGTTTCGCTTCCGGCTGAATCTGCGGAGCAGATCGGCCGTCGCCGAATC
>CAZGSW010000174.1:0-7761 GCA_964528635.1 uncultured Rhodoplanes sp.
CCGAACGCGGGCCGGTTGAGCGGCTCCAGATAGAACAGGCCGGCCTCCTGCCGGGAGCGCCACACCAGGCGGCACCGGCGCCTGGTGCCGCGCCGGCTGAGCACCAGATCGAACTGCTCAGGCAGTTCGGCGGGCGCCGCGATGGCGATGCGGGCGCCGTCTTCGGACACGTCGAGCACCGTGCAATCGCGCAGGGCTGCGCCATCGCCGATGTCGACCCAGGCCGGGAACCGGACGTGCTCCCGCACGGACCGGCGCTGCTCGACGAAGCTCGGCCTGACGCCCATGAGTGCCTGCAGCAGGGACAAGCGGGCCTCCCGTTCATGCACCGGCCGCGATGGACGGCGCCGGGTGCCGCGCAGGATGGCGATCGTCGCTTACCGGATTGCGTTCGGGAACCCGCGTGTTTTCGCTGCAATCGATTCAAGTTGGGCGATGCATCGAGTCAACCTGGAGCGATTTAGCGGGGCTGCTTCTTGCCGATCTTGATCTGCACCTGGCCGGACGGCACCTCGTCGTTCATGTAGACGGTGTTGGCATCCGTCAGGCTGAGCTTGCGGGTGACGTTGATCAGGGTGCCGATCGCGCTGTTGATGCGCCCGGCGCGGCCGTCGTTCTCGTTGAGCGAGATCTCGACCCCGATCGGATCGCGGTCCCAGCGCCGGTAGTCGATTTCCGGGTGCACCCAGCCGGCCGCCTCGAACACCTCGGCGAAGTCGGCGGCGTAGCCCTTGCCGTCCTCGTCGCCCTCGATCGCGGCGATCAGCACGCGCTGGCCCCTGAACGGACTCAGCGCATCGATGAGCATGTTCTTCTCGTCGTGCGAGAGCCGGCGCACCGCCTGCAGCGAGGCGAGCTTGCGCTCCGCCTGGCCGAGCTTGTCCTTCATGTTCGCGATTTCGCGCTCGGCCTTCGCCTCGGCCTGGCGGACCTCCCAGCGCAGGCTCTCGGTCGAGGCGACGCGGCGGGCGTTGGCGGTCTCCAGCGACCGGCGCAGCGCCGCGATCTCGGAGGCGTGGCGTTGTGCGGCCTGCTTCGCGGCGCGATGCAGGTTGTCGATCTGGCCGGCGAGGCGGATCTCGTTGTCGCGGCCGCTCTGCGCGACGGCGCGGCGCGCCTCGGCACGCTCGATCTCGCGGCGCAGCGCCGCGGTTTCAGCAAGATGCCGGACCTCGGCCTCGCGAAGCGCGTGCTGGCTGGCCAGAAGCGCGTCCTGACTGTCACGCAACGCGTCCTGGCTGTCGCGAAGCGCCGTCTGGCTTGCATTGAGGGCGTCTTCGCCCTTGCGGATGGCGTCCCGGCTTTCGCGTGCGGACTGCTGCGAGGTGCGGCGTGTTTCGGCGTCGCGGCTGTCGCGCTCGTCGATCGCCTGCTGCAGCGCGTCCCGGTTGGCCCGTTCGCGGGCCATTTCGGCGGCATGGATGATCGTAACCAGTTCGTCCTTGCGATGGCCGTAGGCGGAGGCGGCATAGGCGAACGCTGCGAGGGCGGCGATGCCGAGAATGGCCACGCCGGCAAAACCGTTGTGCAGCGTCATCGCCATGTCGGGACGCCAGCGCGGCAGGTAGACCCTGCGGACCTGTTCGGCCAGCGCGATCAGGTCGTTCCAGCGGCTCCAGAAATGATAGGCGGTCATTCCGGCCGCGATCACGATCGCGGCGGCGAGAATGCCAAGCACCTTGAGGAGAACGTGGACCGTTCCGACGTCGGCGAGGGAATGCCATCCGGACATGATGCGGCTGCGGCCGTCCGGCCGCCCTTGTGTGTTTCGCGCACGCCCCGCATCCGGCGGCGAAACGAGATTAACGCGGCGGCGCTGCCGTGCCCGCTTTAGGTGCCGATATGATTAACGCGGCTGCCGGGACGGCAGCCGCGTTCGCATGCGTTCGAATATTGAGTGCCGGCTGTCGCTAGGCCGGGATCGGCACGTCGCCGACGTCCTTGGGCACCTTGTAACCCTTCTGCGTCGCCGGCTTCCTGGCGATGTCGACATACCAGCGCTTCACGTTCGGATACTGGTTCAGGTCGATGGTCTGCCACTCGTAGCGGCTGATCCACGGCCAGATCGCGATGTCGGCGATCGAGTATTCGTCGGCGACGTATTCGCGCCCTTCAAGGCGGGTGTTGAGCACCTTGTAGAGCCGATGACCCTCCTTGAGGTAGCGCTCCTCGGCGTACGGCGCCTTGCCCGGATTGTACTTGGTGAAGTGGTGCACCTGGCCCAGCATCGGACCGGGGCCGCCCATCTGCCAGTTCAGCCATTCCAGCACGCGGTAGCGCTTCTCGCCGGATTTCGGCAGCAGCTTGCCGCACTTGTCGGCGAGATATTGCAGGATCGCGCCGGACTCCATCAGCGACAGGCCGTTGTCGCGGTCGACGATCGCCGGGATGCGGTTGTTCGGGCTGATCTTGAGGAATTCCGGCTTGAACTGCTCGTCCTTGGAAATGTCGACGGCATGCACCGTATAGGGCAGACCCATCTCCTCGAGCGCGATGGAGACCTTGCGGCCGTTCGGTGTCGTCCAGGTGTAGAGATCGATCACTTGCGTATCCTCATTGTGGCTTTGATTCTCCGTCATGGCCGGGCTTGTCCCGGCCATCCACGCGTTACCGCCAGAAGAGCAAGGCGTGGATGCCCGGCACAAGGCCGGGCATGACGGGGTGAGATTAGCTTCCCCGGTAAGTCGTATAGCTCCACGGCGTCATGAGCAACGGCACGTGGTAGTGGCCCTCGGGCTCGGCGATGCCGAACCGGATCGGTACGATATCGAGAAACGGCGCGTCCGCGCCCTCGTCCTTCGAGACGCTCGGGCTGCGCCCTCGCTCCTCAGGATGAGGGCGCTCTCTCCCGGCCTGACCCTGCGAAGCCGCACGCCGTGCGGCGTCTCGAAGGGGGAGGCCGTCCCGGTAGTAGCCGCCGACATGAAACGCCAGTTCGTAGGTGCCGATCCGCAGCGGCTCGCCGCCGATCAGCGGTGCGTCGGTGCGGCCGTCCGCGTTGGTGACGGTATCGGCGATCAGGCCGCGGGCGCTGGCGCCGATCTCGTGGAGCGTGATCCGCACGCCCGCGGCGGGACGGCCTGCGACCGTGTCGAGCACGTGGGTGGAAAGCCGCCCCCCGGTGCGCGGCTTGCCGGGGCCGTCGACCAGCGCGTTGAGCCGCAGCCGCGTGATCAGGCCGATCTGCTCGATCGCCTCGGCGCGCTCGGCGTCGGCGTCGTGATGCAGACGCCGCTCGAACTGCCGCAGGACGGAATCCCGGGTGTGGCGGCGCACGCAGATGATGAACGGAAAGCGGAATTTCTCCCGGTAGGCGGCGTTGAGCCGGGAGAACGTGGCGAACTCGTCTGCACTGAGCCGGTCGAGACCGAGCCCGCCCTGTTCGGCCTTCGAGGCGTCGGTGAGGTCGGCGCGGGCGACCCGGCTGCCAAGCTCGGGGTGGCCGCCGATGAACGCAAGCTGGCGCTCCGCCGGCACGGTCCGCACCGCGGTCATCATGGCGTCGTGCAGGGCCGCCACGGTGGGGTAGGGGCGTCCCGCGGCCGCCGCTTCGGCGACCCAGGGCGCGTGCTCGAAAATTTCTCCGAGCGCCCCGACGAAAGCCTGTAACGGCATCGTATTGAGACTCGTCAGGCTGTGTGAGGCAGTCATGGCTCTGGTCAAAAAAACCGGGCGGACGCGGCATTAAGGTACCGGAAACCAACCCCCGCAGCGACTATTTTCGCTTGCGGATCAATGGCTTTGAGTAGACATTGCCAGCGGTTTGAACCCAAACCGGATTCCCCGCGTCTAACCCTACGAGAGCCGCCGTTGGTTGCCATTCCAGCCACTTCGGATGAAATCCTGATTGGACGGATCGCGACCGGCGACCGGCTCGCCATGCAGGTGCTGTTCGCACGGCACCATGTACGGGTGTACCGCTTCGCCCTCCGGCTGGTCCGGAACGAAGCCACTGCGGAGGACCTGATCAGCGACGTGTTCCTGGACGTGTGGCGCCAGGCAGGCAAGTTCGAGGGCCGTTCGGCCGTTTCGACCTGGCTCTTGGCCATCACAAGGTTCAAGGCGCTCTCGTCGCTGCGGCGCAAGCCGGATCAGGAGTTGGACGAGGAGACTGCAGAGGCGCTCGAGGATACGTCCGATACCCCCGAGGTCACTCTGGAGAAAAAGGAGAAGGGTGAGGTTCTGCGAAAGTGCATGAGCGGACTGTCCGCCGAGCACCGGGAGATCATCGATCTCGTGTACTACCACGAGAAGTCGGTCGAGGAAGTGGCCGAAATCGTCGGGATCCCGGAAGCGACAGTGAAGACCAGAATGTTCTATGCGCGAAAAAAACTCGCAGAGCTGTTGAAAGCCCAAGGGATCGAACGAGGTTGGCCATGAATACCAATAACAATAAAGAGCTGCCTGACGACATCGAGCTTCTGCTGCCCTGGCATGCCGCCGGGACCCTGAGCCGCCGCGATGCCGAGCGCGTCGAGCGCGCTCTCGCCAACGACAACGGGCTGGCTGCCCGCTACGAAGCGGTCCGCGAGGAACTGGGCGCCGCCATCAATCTCAACGAAACGCTCGGTGCGCCCTCGGCGCGCGCCATGAACGACCTGTTTGCCAGGATCGACGCGGAGCCCGCGCGCGAGCCGAAGTCCACGTTCAATCCAGGCTCCTGGTTCACGGGCCTGTTTGCCGGCCTGCAGCCGCGCACGCTGGCCGTCGCCGCGAGCGTCGCCTGCCTCGCCATCGTGGTGCAGGCGGGTGCGCTGACCGGCCTGCTGATGCAGGACGCCGGCACCTACGGCGTCGCCTCGGTGCAGAAGCCGCTGACCCGCAGCATGGCGGACGGCGGGCAGAACAGCAGCGGCAGCCATGTGCTGATCCGCTTCAAGCCGGATGCCAGCCTCGCCGACGTCAGCAAGTTCCTGATCGAGCAGAATGCCGTCATCATCGACGGACCCGCCGCGGGCAGCGGTCTGTACCGGCTGCGCGTCGCCGAGCGCGAGCTGTCGGAAGATCAGATCAAGGCCACGGTCAAGCGCATGCAGAGCGATCCGGTGGTCGGCCTGACGGTGCCGTCGGCACAGTAACGCGCCGCCCGCCCGACTCGTCTGCTTCAAGACCGAAAGTCCGTTCGCCTGTGCGGGAGGCATTGCATGCGCATGCTTCGAGGTGCCGAACTCGTTCGCGGTTTGCCGATGGCGGTGCTGACCGCCGTCATCGCGACAGCGGGAGCCGGCGAGGCGTTCGCGCAGTTTTCCGGCCGCGGCAATGGCTTTGCGTCGCAACGCGGCGTGATCTCGGCGCCGCAGGGCCACCATCGCGGCCCGATCATGGATCGCCCGGGCAAGGGCCCTGGCCACGCAATCGGACTGGCGCGCGATCCCGGCTTCGGCAGCGCTTCTCCGCGCCATCCCGGCAAGGGCGACACATTTTATCCGCCGGGCCGGCGCCCGGGTGGCGGCGTGGTGATTGGCGAAACCCGGCCGCCCTGGCATGGCGGCGACCGTCCGCGCCGGCCGCGTCCTGTCCGGCCCATGCTTCCCCCGGATGTCGTCATCGGTCCGGGCGTTGTGACCGGCCCTGCGGTCGTCATCGGTCCGGCCATTGCAGAACCACCGCCGCCCCCGCCGCCGCGGCGTCCGGCTGCACGGCCGCCCGCGCCACGGCCTTCGCCGCCCGCCGTGTCGGCTGCCGTGACCGTTCCGCCCGCCGGCGAGCAGCGCTTCCTTCCCGATGAACTGGTGCTGGAATTCGCATCGGCACTGTCCGATCCGGCGATCGCCGCACTGTTGCAACGGCATCGTCTTGTGCAGATCGACCGCTTCACGCTGGCGCTGACCGGCTCGACCTACGTGCGCACCCGCATCGCCGACGGCCGCCCGGTTCGCGCCGTGCTCGCCGCGCTCGGCCGCGAAGCCGCGCTGGGCGCCGGCCAGCCGAACTATCTTTACACCGGCACGCAATCGTCCCGCGCGGCCGCCGCCGCCGCGCCCGGCGATCCCGCGCAATACGCGCTCGCCAAGCTGCACCTGCAGGAGGCGCATGGGCTGACGCGCGGCGACGGCGTTCTGGTGGCGGTGATCGATTCCGGCATCGACGCGTCGCATCCCGAACTGAAGGACGTGATCGCCGGCACGTTCGAGGCGACCGGCAAGGCGGTGCGTCCGCACGCCCATGGCACTGCGATGGCCGGCACCATTGCCGCCCGCGCGCGGCTGAGCGGCGTTGCGCCCGCCGCGCGCATCCTCGCGGTCCATGCGTTCGGCGCCGCCGGCGACACTGTGCGGGCCAACACGTTCGCGATCCTGAAGGGGACCGATCACGCCATCCGGCAGAACGCGCGCGTCATCAACATGAGCTTTGCGGGGCCGTCCGATCCGGGCTTCGGCCGCGTGCTCGCCAACGCGAAGGCGCTGGGCATCGTGCTGGTCGCCGCTGCCGGCAACCAGAGCGGAGCGGTGCCGCAGTATCCGGCGTCGGACCCGAACGTCATCGCGGTGTCGGCCACCGATCCTTCCGACCGGCTGTACGATCGCTCCAACCGCGGCCGTCACATCGCCGTGGCGGCTCCGGGCGTCGACATTCTGGTTCCGGTTCCCGGTGCGAACTACGACCTGACCTCGGGCACGTCCGTTGCGGCCGCCCATGTCAGCGGCGTTGCCGCGCTGATCCTGGCGCGCCATCCGACGCTCGATCCGGATGCGGTGCGGCGCATCATCCTGTCGTCGGCCCGCGATCTCGGGCCCGCGGGCCCGGACGACCGGTACGGCGCAGGCCTCGCCGATGCCTACCGGGCGTTGCTGACGGCAGGCTCGCCCGTGCTCGCGGGTTCCACGGCGGGACACTAGGCGGCCGGACAAAATCTTCGATCGCGTTTGAACCGGTTCGCGGCCGGGCGCGACCAATGGGAGATCGGATACCCCTGCAATCGGCGCAACAGCCCCCGCCTTCCCCTGCGCCGATCTGCTTGACCCGCCCGGCTCCCCTCCGGGCGGGTCTCCCTTTTTTGGCGATTGCGGCAGAGGGGGTGAACCTTTTTCGCGGCTGCAGCGACCAACCCCGTGAAAGGGCCGGCAAGGCCCGCGGGAGACATCCCGTCCAACCCTGTGATCGGTGCGCACGCCCCGCCTTCCCCTCGCGCCGGTCTCAACGGCCCGCCCGGACCCCCGTCCGGGCGGGATCGTTTTTGGCACCCTGACAAAAGAGGTATGGACGCCCGCGCGGGCGGCCTTCTTTAATGCAGGGGAAGGGGACGCTTATGCGCGAGACCATCCTCGAAACCGAGGATCTGACCAAGGAGTTCTCCGGCTTCGTTGCGGTGAACGGGGTCAGCCTGCGGGTCGAGCGCGGCACCATCCATGCGCTGATCGGTCCGAACGGCGCTGGCAAGACCACCTGCTTCAACCTGCTCACCAAGTTCCTGCAGCCGACCCGCGGCCGCATCGTCTACAAGGGCGAGGACATCACCCGCCTTACCGCCGCCGACATCGCGCGGCTCGGCATGGTGCGCTCGTTCCAGATTTCGGCGGTGTTCCCCCATCTCACCGTGCTGGAGAACGTGCGCATCGCCTTGCAGAGGCAGCGCGGCGGCTCGTTCGATTTCTGGCGCAGCAAGGCCGTGCTCGACGGCTTCAACGACCGCGCGCTGCAACTGATCGCCGACGTCGGGCTGTCCGACGTTGCGCACACCGCTGCGGTGGAGCTGCCCTACGGCCGCAAGCGTGCGCTGGAGATCGCGACCACGCTGGCGCTCGATCCGGAGATGCTGCT
>CAZGSW010000174.1:7771-9203 GCA_964528635.1 uncultured Rhodoplanes sp.
CTGCACGCGCGTCGATTCGCCGGCCGAGAGATGGCCGGTCACGCGTTTGCAGCTTTGCAAGGCATTCCTCAACGATCCGGAGATGCTGCTGCTCGACGAGCCGACCGCCGGGATGGGGCACGAGGACATCGACCGCATCGCCCAGCTCATCAAGCGGGTCGCCGCCGACCGCACCGTGCTGATGGTCGAGCACAACCTCTCCGTGGTGGAGAACCTGTGCCAGCGCATCACGGTGCTGACCCGCGGACGCGTGCTGGCGGAGGGCGACTACGGCACGGTGTCGAACAATCCAGAGGTGCGCGAGGCTTACATGGGGACCGGCCATGGCTGACGCGCGCGCGCCTCTCCTCGCTGTGTCCGACCTGCAGGCCTGGTACGGTGAGTCGCACATCCTGCACGGCGTGAATTTCGACGTTCACGAGGGCGAGGTGGTGACGCTGCTCGGCCGCAACGGGGCGGGCAAGACCACCACGCTGAAATCCATCATGGGCATGGTGGGACGGCGCAGCGGGTCGGTGCAGTTCGAGGGCCGCGAGCTGATCGGCGCGCCGTCGAACGCAATCGCGCGGGCGGGTATCGCGTTCTGCCCGGAGGAGCGCGGCATCTTCGCAAGCCTCACGGTGGAGGAGAACCTGCTGCTGCCGCCGAAAGTGCGGGACGGCGGCCTCAGCCTCGACCGCATCTTCGAACTGTTTCCCAATCTGAAGGAGCGGCTGGGCTCGAGCCAGGGCACCAAGCTGTCGGGCGGCGAGCAGCAGATGCTGGCGATCGCACGCATCCTGCGCACCGGCGCGCGGCTCCTGCTGCTGGACGAACCGACCGAGGGGCTGGCGCCGGTCATCATCCAGCAGATCGGCAAGACAATCCACGCGCTCAAGCAGCAGGGCTTCACGATCCTGCTGGTGGAACAGAACTTCCGGTTCGCCTCGACCGTGGCCGACCGGTACTATGTGATGGAGCACGGCCACGTGGCCGAAGCCTTCAGCAATATGGAACTGGAATCGAAACTGGAAACGCTGCACGAGTACCTCGGAGTCTGAACGAACCGGGTGCCGAGGGGCATAACCAAGGGAGAAGGGAATGAAACGCGTAGTGAGTCTCGCCGCTCTGTCCTTCGCATTGATGTGCGGAGCGGCCCATGCGCAGATCAGCGACGGCGTCGTCAAGATCGGCGTCATGAACGACATGTCGGGCACCTATGCGGATCTGTCCGGGCAGGGCTCGGTGATCGCCGCGCAGATGGCGGTGGAGGACTTCGGCGCCGCCGGCAAGGGGCTGAAGGTGGAGATCGTCGGCGCCGATCATCAGAACAAGCCCGACGTCGGCTCCAACATCGTGCGGACGTGGATCGACCGCGATCAGGTCGACGTGATCGTCGACGTGCCGACCTCGTCGGTCGCGCTCGCGGTCAACCAGATCGTCAAGGACAAGA
>CAZGSW010000175.1:0-9115 GCA_964528635.1 uncultured Rhodoplanes sp.
TTTCGCTGGGCATGAAGCAATTGCTCGACGATCCGTGGCAGGGCATCGAGGCCAAGTTCCCGGTGCACGCCAAGTTCAAGGGCCGCGTCACCAACATCACCGACTATGGTGCGTTCGTGGAGCTGGAGCCGGGCATCGAAGGCCTCATCCACGTGTCCGAGATGTCCTGGACCAAGAAGAACGTCCATCCGGGCAAGATCGTCTCCACCTCGCAGGAGGTTGAGGTGCAGATCCTGGAGGTCGATCCGGTCAAGCGTCGCATTTCGCTCGGCCTCAAGCAGACCATGCGCAATCCATGGGAGCTGTTCGTCGAGAAGCATCCGCCCGGTTCGGTGGTCGAAGGCGAGGTCAAGAACAAGACCGAGTTCGGCCTGTTCCTCGGCCTCGACGGCGACGTGGACGGCATGGTCCATCTCTCCGATCTCGACTGGAAGCGTCCGGGCGAGCAGGTGATCGACGACTTCAAGAAGGGCGACATGATCAAGGCTCAGGTTCTCGACGTCGACGTCGAGAAGGAGCGGATCTCGCTCGGCATCAAGCAGCTTCAGGGCGACCCGATGGACACTGCCCCGGGCGAGCTGAAGAAGAATGCCGTCGTCACCACCGAGGTGATCGATGTCAAGGAGGGCGGCATCGACGTGAAGATCGTCGACACCGATCTCACTGCCTTCATCAAGCGCTCCGAGCTGGCGCGCGACCGCAACGACCAGCGTTCCGACCGCTTCCAGGTCGGCCAGAAGGTCGATGCGCGCGTCACCCAGATCGACCGCAAGGCCGGCAAGGTGCAGCTCTCCATCAAGGCGCTGGAAGTGGCCGAGGAGAAAGAGGCGATCGCCCAGTACGGCTCGTCCGACTCCGGAGCTACGCTCGGCGACATTCTCGGCACCGCCCTCAAGCGCAAGGGCGAGGAGGAGACGGCGGACAAGTAAGCCGTCCGTGCAGCAAAATGGCGCAGGCCGGAGCAATCCGGCCTGCGTTTTTGTTTTCCGGCCCCGGACCGGCCTATTTGTGACGCATTGTTGGTGCGCTACAGCGGTGCGCGGATGTGCGCAGACGGGCTGCCGAGCCGTTAGAATGGCGCCCGAATCAAACCCCGGGGATTTGAGGCCACCATGTCGCTCGATGCCGATCACATCGTCGATCGCCGCCGCATGCGGCGGAAGCTGACGTTCTGGCGCGTGTTTGCCGTGTTCATCGCCACCGTGGCCGTGATCGGTGCCGGTGTGCTCCTGGCCTCCGGTCCGGGCAGGCTCATGGGGGCGCCGGGGGCGTCGATTGCCCGCATCCAGATCGAGGGTCTGATCCGCGCCAACCGGCAGCGCGTGGAGGCGCTCAAGAGGCTGGGCGAGTCCGACGCCAGCGCCGTCATCGTCCATATCAACAGTCCTGGCGGCACAGTCGCCGGGTCCGAGCAGCTTCACGACGCGCTGCTCGACCTCAAGGCCAAGAAGCCGATCGTGGTGGTGATCGACGGGCTCGCGGCCTCCGGGGGTTACATTGCGGCGATGGCGGCGGACCATATCGTCGCGCAGCAAAGCTCGATCGTCGGCTCGATCGGCGTGATCTTCCAGTTTCCGAACGTCTCGGAGCTGTTGAAGAACATCGGCGTCAAGATCGAGGATGTGAAGTCTTCGCCGCTCAAGGCGGCGCCGAACGGCTATGAGCCGACCAGCCCTGAGGCCCGCGCCGCCATCGAGGCGATCGTCATGGACTCCTATGACTGGTTCAAGGACATGGTCCGGACCCGGCGCAGTCTGGACCAGGCCGGGCTCGACCAAGTCGCCGACGGGCGGGTTTTCACCGGCCGTCAGGCGCTGACTCTCAAGCTCATCGATGCGCTTGGCGCCGAACCGGCGGCCATGGAGTGGCTGGCGAAGGAGAAGAATATCGACCCGAACACCCCGGTCCGCGACTTTCGCATGACCCCGCGGTTCGGAGATCTGCCGTTCCTCCGGGTCGCGACGGTCAGACTGCTCGACACTATCGGATTGGGTGCGCTGGCCCGTGTGTTCACGGACTTCGGCGCCGTGCAGGCGATCGAGCGGCTGAACCTTGACGGCCTGTTGGCGCTTTGGCACCCTCCCGCTACCAATTGAGATTACGGGGCTTTTCAGCCCGAGCCAAAGGCGGACCGATGATCAAGTCCGAACTCGTCCAGCGCATCTCGATGGCCAATCCGCATCTGTACCAGCGTGACGTCGAGAACATCGTCAATGCCATCCTGAACGAGATCACTGGCGCGCTGGCGCGGGGCGATCGCGTCGAGCTGCGCGGGTTTGGCGCGTTCTCGGTCAAGCACCGTCCGGCCCGGACCGGACGCAACCCCCGCACCGGCGCGCACGTTGCGGTGGCTCAGAAGTCGGTGCCGTTCTTCAAGACCGGCAAGGAAATGCGAGAGCGGCTGAACAAGACGACCCCCGCCGCACCGGATCCGGCGGCGCCCTAGTTCCGCCGGCTGCGTCCAGACGCGTGAGGTTCATTCTGGTCGGGCTTGGTCCCGGCCAGTCCCGTCTTTAGGATCGCGTCGAGGTGGTTCGCGCGACTGCGAAACAGACCGGATGTCATGCGCAAGCTTGTCACCATCTTTGTCCTTGTTCCGCTGGCTGTGCTGATTGTGATGTTCGCAGTGGCCAATCGCGAGATCATCACCGTATCGTTCGATCCGTTCGATTCGGCCCAGCCAGCGCTGGCGCTCCGCATGCCGCTTTTCGTTCTGATTTTCGTGCTGGTCGGCGTCGGTGTGCTGATAGGGGGCATGGCTGCCTGGCTGAAGCAGCACAGGTGGCGGGTGCGCGCCCGGCGTGCAGAAGCCGATGCGCGCCGGCTGCGGGCCGAACTCGACACCCAGCGGGCGATTCAGCCGGCATCTTCGCTGCGCACGCCGCCGCCCCTGATCGTGCCGCCAGCGGCTTGAGTTCCGTGAGGATCGTTGGCGCCGACGACATTGCCCGGGTTCTGACCCACGCGGCGCTGGTCGACGCGCTGGAGCAGGCGTTCCGCAGCGATATCGCAGCACCGGAGCGCCACACCCATATGATCCCGCAGCCGTCCGGCAGCGAGGCCAAGCTGTTGCTGATGCCGGCATGGACCCGGTCGGGTGAGCGTCTGCTGGGCTGCAAGCTGGTCAGCGTCTATCCGGACAACCTGAAGCTCGGTCGTCCGTCGGTGCATGGCAACTATTTGCTGATGTCGGGAGAAACCGGCGAGACGCTCGCCTTGATCGACGGCACCGCGCTCACGGCCTGGCGCACTGCGGCCGCATCGGCGCTGGCGGCCCGCTACCTCGCCCGCGAGGACGCCGAGCACCTCGTCATGGTCGGCGCCGGTGCCCTGGCACCGCATCTCATTCGCGCACACAGCGCGGTGCGTCCAATCAGGCGGGTCACGTTGTGGAACCGCAGCCGCTCGCGCGCGGTGGCGACCGCGTTCGCGCTGCACGCCGCAGGCATCGAACCGGACATTGCCGACGATCTGGAGACCGCGGTTCGTACCGCAGACATAGTGTCGTGTGCGACGCTGTCCGCAGAACCCCTGGTTTGCGGCCGGTGGCTCAAGAAGGGCGCACACGTCGATCTGGTGGGCGCATTCACGCCGAAGATGCGCGAGGCCGACGACGAAGCAATCAGGCGCGCGCGGCTATATGTCGACTGGCGCGAGGGCGCTCCCAAAGGCTCCGGCGACATCGCGATTCCACTGCGCAAGAAGATCATCGCGCGCAGCGACATCCAGGGCGACCTGTTCGAGCTGGCACGCGGCAAGGCCAAGGGTCGCAAACGTCAGACCGAGATCACCTTGTTCAAGTCGGTCGGTCATGCCGTCGAAGATCTGGCCGCAGCGGCGCTGGTGTGGCAGCGCATCAGGGCCTGACTGGCGAATCTGCGCGGGTCGCTTCGTCTGAATCGAATCCATTCGATGCGAATGATCGTCTTGTTGCTCGCATAAGGGTTAAGGTTTGAATTCTGGGGAGCTGTTTCTGTGTAGGCGATGGCTGCCTTCGTGATCGCCAATCCCGGTCCTACCGTCCGCCCTCCCTGAAATGGTTCAGGGCAAAAATCGTGGATGGTGTCAGTGTCAGACCTTCATTTCGGCGTGCCAAGCCCGTTTCCATTCGGCCGTCAGCGTCTGGCTCCGCACGTCTGCATCGTCGACGGCAAGCCGCACATACGAAAGTTTCTCGCTCAGACTCTGGAAGAGCTTGGCTTTGTCGCGCGCGAGTGCGGCCGGGCGCCGGAGGTGAACACGGAGCTGAAATCCCGCGATCTCGATCTGATAGTGATCGGTCTGCTGACTCCTGAGAGCGATATCGGCCGGGTGCTGCACGTGCTGGCGATGAGCGGCTATCGCGGCAAGGTCATGCTGTTCGGCGCGCGCGCCTCGATGGCGCTGCTCGGACTTCACGACCTGGGCGAACGGATTGGGCTCGACATGCTGCCGCCGCTGCGGACTCCCTTTCGTGACAGCGATCTGCTGGACAATCTGTCGGTGTTCCTGCCGATCGCGCCGCCGCCACGGCTGCCGGTGGGTCTCGACGAGGCATTGAGCAGGGACTGGCTGGAGCTCTGGTACGAGCCGAAGATCGATCTCCGGCAAATGCAGATGCGGGGCGTCAATGCGGAGTTGCGGTTGCAGCATCCCGTGCTGGGTGCGGTGACCCCGGAGACCTTCGTCGATGGGGCCGGGGAGGCGGAGATGCTCGCGCTGGCGGACTTCATCGTCACACGCGGATTTGCCGACTGGAGTCGCTTCTTCGAGAGACAGTCATTGCTTGAACTCGTCCTCCCACTCCCGCTGGTGGCCCTGGAAAACTCGGAATTTGTTGATCGGCTGTGCCGCCGGCTGCCCGGACAGACCGGCATTGCAAGACTGACGATCGAAACCGCAGGCATCGGCTCCATACGGAGCAAGACCGCGCTGAAGGCGGCCGCCAGACGGCTCGCGGCCTCCGATATCGCCATCTCGATTGCCGACATGATGAGCGAGCTGTCCTGGGCCGACATCAAAGACCTTCAGGCCGCGGAACTTTGCATGGCACCGGACGTGATCGCAGGCTGCGCCGACAACCGCCAGAAACGGACTGCGTGCTCGAAGCTGATCGACCTCGCCAGGCGGCTCGGCGCGCGGGTTACGGCCAAGGGCCTGTCGGTGCCGGACGATTTCCGCGCCGTTTGCGAGATGGGATTCCACTTCGGGCAGGGCGAATTGCTCGGCAAGCCGATGGACCCCGGCAAGTTCGCAAGGACTGCCCTGCGGGGCCGGCCTGTCCCGATGCGGTGATGGCCGGGAGCGGCCGGCTGGAAGGTGGAGGCAGCCGTCCGGCCCGCCTAGTTTTCGAACACGTTGCCGTTCTGCAGCGAGCACGACGCGGCGCTGGTCGTCGACGACAGAATTTCCATCCGCTTGCCGCTGACGATGTTTCGCATGACGATCTTCTGGGCTCCGGACTGCTTGCCCAGGATCACGCTGGCGCTGCAACCCGATGATCCGTCGAATTTGACCTCGATGCGCCGCGCGCCGCCGCCATGACCCGACGTGGCTGTGAGGGAGTTGCCCCGCATCTGCAGGGACCGGGCGCCGCCGTCACCCGCCCGTGCGCCTGTTCCCACTCGCTCCCGGGACCCCGTCTCGCCGCGACGGTTCGCGACCGTCAGCCGTGCAAACGGCCGGCCCGCAGTGCTGAAGTACACACGATAGGTGTACGGCACCGCCACGGTTTCCGTTCGCTCCTCACCGAGGTTGCGCTGGGTGCGGTTTTCGGTCCAGCTCACGATCGCGGATTTGCCCTGCAGCCCCGCTGGCGCGGATTGAGCATCGGCCACTTGCGGATGACTGAGCAGGATCGCCGCAGCGGCCGCGAAAACGGCTGCAACCCAGCGCATCTTTAGCTCTCCTGGTGTCAAAGGGGGCTCGTAACGACTGCAGAAGGCTAGGCCTTCGCGGGGCGTCCGCCAATTGGAATATGATCGAAACAACGCTAGAACCCCCGCCAGCCATGCCGATCCTGATCAAGATTTGCGGATTGACGACGCCCGACGCGCTGGACGCGGCGCTGGACGCGGGTGCCGATATGGTCGGTTTTGTGTTTTTCCCGCCGTCGCCCCGCCATATCGGCTTTGAGGCGGCGCGAGCGCTGGGTCAGCGCGTCGAGGGCCGGGCGAAAAAGGTCGCGCTCTCAGTCGACGCCAACGACAGCGAACTGGCGCAACTGGTTGCGGCGCTCAAGCCCGACATGCTGCAGCTCCACGGCAGGGAGACGTTGGACCGTGTCTCGATCCTTCGCTCGCGGTTCGGACTGCCGATCATGAAGGCGATACCAGTGGAGCAGAAATCCGACCTTTCGCCGGTCCGCGAGTACGCCAAGGTCGCCGACCGGATCCTGTTCGACGGTCGGGCACCGCGTGACGCCACCCGGCCGGGCGGTCTCGGGAAGGCGTTCGACTGGCGGCTCCTGGAGAACCTCGACATCGGTGCTCCATTCATGCTGTCGGGCGGTCTCGATGCCGGCAACGTCGCGGAGGCGCTCGCGATCACCCGTGCACCCGGGGTCGACGTATCGTCGGGGGTGGAGCGCAGGCCGGGCGAGAAGGACCCGGAGAAGATTCGTGCTTTTGTCCAGGCAGTCCGCTCGGCGGAGGCGAGGGCGGACGCCAGACGGAGAAGTGCATGACCGCGCCGCAGCAGATCAATTCGTTCCGCACCGGTCCGGACGAGCGGGGACACTTCGGCATCTACGGCGGCCGTTTTGTCGCCGAGACGCTGATGCCGCTGATCCTCGATCTGGAGAAGGCGTATGCCGAGGCCAAGGTCGATCCCGCGTTTCGTGGCGAGATGGATGCGCATCTGAAGAACTATGTCGGCCGCCCGTCGCCGCTGTATTTCGCCGAGCGGCTGACCGCACATTTCGGCGGCGCGAAGATCTACTTCAAGCGCGAGGATCTCAATCACACCGGCGCGCACAAGGTGAACAACGTGCTGGGCCAGATCATGCTGGCCAGGCGCATGGGCAAGCCGCGCGTCATTGCCGAGACCGGTGCCGGCATGCACGGCGTTGCGACCGCGACGATGTGCGCCAAGTTCGGCCTTGAGTGCGTGGTGTTCATGGGCGCGGTGGACGTCGGGCGCCAGCAGCCCAACGTGCTCCGCATGAAAGCGCTCGGCGCAGAGGTTCGTGCGGTGGAGTCGGGCGCGCGCACCCTGAAGGACGCGATGAACGAAGCCCTGCGCGACTGGGTCACCAATGTCGCCAATACGTTCTACTGCATCGGCACGGTGGCGGGTCCGCATCCGTATCCGATGATGGTGCGCGACTTCCAGTCGATCATCGGCTACGAGACGCGCGAGCAGATGCTGCAGGAGACGGGCCGTCTGCCGGACGCGCTGATCGCCTGCATCGGCGGCGGATCGAACGCGATGGGTCTGTTTCATCCTTTCCTCGACGAGCGCGAGGTCGAAATTTACGGCGTCGAGGCGGCGGGCCACGGACTCAAGAAGCAGCATGCGGCGTCGATTGCGGGCGGCAAGCCCGGCGTGCTGCACGGCAACCGCACCTATCTGCTGATGGATCGTGACGGTCAGATCGAGGAGGCGCACTCGATCTCGGCGGGGCTGGACTATCCGGGTATCGGACCGGAGCACGCCTGGCTGCACGACGTCGGCCGCATCAGGTTTCTGTCGGCCACTGACAAGGAAGCGCTGGCCGCGTTTCAACTCTGCAGCAGGCTGGAGGGCATCATCCCCGCGCTGGAATCCTGCCACGCGCTGGCGCGTCTGCCGGACATTGCGCCGGACAAGCCGAAGGACCACGTGATCGTGGTGAACCTGTCCGGGCGGGGCGACAAGGATCTGGACAGTGTGGCCCATCATCTCGGAGGCAAGCTCTGATGTGGTGGGCGATCATGCGCTGGAACGCGGCAAGCCGGCAGCGCCGCACCGGCTGGCTCATCATGGCTGCTTCGGTCGTATACATCCTCTACTTCCTCAAGGGCCGCCTGTTCGCCGGCGGCACGCCGATCATGACCAAGGAGTGGGTGTATTTCGGGCTATCGTTCGTCGGCATCATGATCGCTACCATCAACATCCGTATGGCCGACATGCGTGATCGCAACCAGCAGGTCATGCCCCTGGTCGACCCAGCCAAGATCAAGAAGAAATGACCACCCGTATCGATTTGCGTTTCGCCGAACTCAAGCGCGAGGGCCGCGCCGCGCTGGTTACTTTCGTGATGGCCGGAGACCCCGACGCCACGACATCGGTCGCAATCCTCAAGGCATTGCCGAAGGCGGGCGCCGATGTAATCGAGATCGGCATGCCGTTCACCGATCCGATGGCTGACGGTCCGGCGATTCAGGCGGCGGGTCTGCGTGCGCTGAAAGCGGGCCAGACCATGGTGAAGACCCTCGCCGCGGTCCGCGCCTTCCGCAAGGACGATGCGGTGACCCCGGTGGTCCTGATGGGGTACTACAATCCGATCTACATCTATGGCGTCGACAGGTTTCTGGTCCACGCGAAGGCGGCGGGCGTCGACGGGCTGATCGTGGTCGATCTCCCGCCCGAAGAGGATGACGAACTTTGCCTGCCCGCGCTCAAGGCGGGGTTGAACTTTGTTCGCCTCGCCACGCCGACCACCGACGACAAGCGGCTGCCTGCCGTGCTCGCGAACACTTCGGGCTTTGTTTATTACGTATCGATCGCCGGCATCACCGGGGCCGCAGCGCCGGATGTCGGCAAGGTTCGCGCTGCCGTCAACCGAATCAAGCGTCACACTGCATTGCCGGTTGCCGTCGGCTTCGGCGTCCGCTCGGCGAAGCAGGTGAAGGACATTGCCGCCGGCGCCGAGGGCGTGGTGGTCGGTTCGGCATTGGTTAACGCGGTGGCGCAAAGCCTCGACAAAAAGGGTAGGGCAACGGAAAAAACCGTGAAGGCCGTGGCTGGACTGGTGGCGGAGCTTGCCAAGGGCTTGCGTGGAGCCAGGCGTCCGGGGAAATAAACCCAAGCGGCATCATTGCCGGGCGCCGCCAGGCGATCCATTTGTATGGTGTGTGAAGATGTGCGGATCGAATGCCCGTTCTGGGCGGTCCGGCGGAGCGGATCGGAAAGAACGCTGACATGAACTGGATCT
>CAZGSW010000176.1:0-2519 GCA_964528635.1 uncultured Rhodoplanes sp.
GACGAACATCTCGACGAAGTCGGAACCGGAGATGGTGAAGAACGGCACGTTGGCTTCACCGGCTACGGCACGTGCAATAAGCGTCTTGCCGGTACCGGGCGGGCCGACCAGCAGCACGCCGCGCGGAATCTTGCCGCCGAGCCGCTGAAACTTGCCGGGATCGCGCAGGAATTCCACGATCTCATGCAGGTCGGACTTGGCTTCGTCGACACCTGCAACATCCTCGAAGGTGACGCGGCCGTGTGCTTCGGTGAGCAGCTTGGCGCGGCTCTTGCCGAAACCCATCGCCTTGCCCGCACCGCCCTGCATCTGCCGCGACAGGAATATCCAGACGCCGATCAGCGCGATGAACGGCAGCCATGACACAAGGAGCGAGACGAACCACGGCACGCTCTCCTGCGGCGAGCGCGCGGTGATGGAGACACCCTTTCCGTAGAGGCGCTGCACCAGCGACGGGTCGTTGGGCGCGTAGGTCTGGAAGCTCCGGCCATCGGTGAAGGTGCCGTGGATTTCCGGCCCCTGGATCAACACGTCGCGAACGCGGCCGGCATCGACCTCAGTCAGAAGCTGCGAGAACGAGATGTCCTGGGAGGCGGTGCGCTGGCTCGGGTTCTGGAACAGCGTGAACAGCGCAAGCAAAAGCAGGACGATGATGACCCAGAGAGCGAAATTCCGGAGATTGGCGTTCATCACAGTCCTTCTGGCCGGACCCGGCGGCGCGTTCAGGTGAACAACATAGGGCCAGCCCAAGCTACCCCAATTTTGGTTAATCTAGGTCTGCGACCCCGTCCTGCCAAGGTAACGGCCGCTCTTCGGCCCTGAGATTCCTGCATATTCTACCCTGCATGGGTCGGATTGGGCAGTCCGGCGTCGATCATCGTGGCTCGTGGTTAAGGCCGTTTCGCGGCATGGCGCCTGGCGGGGGCCCGTTCGACGGAGAGTTCGCCACGCGACAACGTGACGAGTGCTCCGGCGAGCGTGCGGCGCAAGCGGCCGACGCCGCGCGTGCCCAGCAAGGCTTCGTAGAGCGCCTCCAGTTTGGCGAGTTCGACCGGTCCTTCGTCGCCTGCCCCGGCGACGGCCCGCCCCAGAAGCCGGAGCGCGATTTCGTCCGGAAGATCGAAAAATCTGGCCGCCTCAATTTTCACCGGCCGGCCCGGTGCCCACTGGCCGGGCGCCAGCGCAATCCCGGCATGGCGGACAATCTGCTGGAGGGCCTCCTCCAACCGCGCCACCCGGCGAGACAGCCGGGCGAGCCGCTCGGCCGTCAGGCCTTCCTTCGCCAGCGCCGGCATCAGCTCCCGCCAGCGCGGGCGGGCAAATCGCGGGTCGCGGTTGGTCGGATCGTCTGCGTATGGCAACCGCGCCGCCTTCAAAGTGGCAAGCAGCCGCGTCTTGGGAACCCGGAGCAGAGGACGGACCAGCACCACGCTGCCGGACCGGTCGAACGGCAGCGGTGCCGCCGCATCCATGCCGGCGAGGCCGCCGACTCCGCTGCCGCGCGAGAGACGGAACAGGATCGTCTCGGCCTGGTCGTCGAGGGTATGCGCGGTGGCGACGCAATTTGCGCCGGCCTTGCGGGCCGCCTCGCCGAGGAGCCGATAGCGGGCCTCCCGCGCCGCCTCCTGCAAGCCTGTGCCGGGCTTGCGCCCGGTCCATCTCACCGTCCGGTGAGCGACGCCAAGCCTGCGCGCCAGCACCGCAACGGCTTGCGCCTCGGCCCTGGATTCCCGGCGGAGACCGTGATCGACCGTGACGGCAATCAGTTTCGGTCCGCGGCGCCGGGCTTTGCGCCAGCGCGCAGTCAGCCAGAGCAACGCAGTGGAATCCGGACCGCCGGAACAGGAAATCACGAAAGCGGAAAGATCGGCGAAGGGGGCGAGAAGATCGTCCATCTCGGTTGCCGAGATGGGCGTGTTCTCAGCAGCGGGCACGCTTCTGTTCCCGCTCAACGCTCTGCTTGATGGCGGTCGAGGCGCGGGGATATTTGCGGCCAACCTCGGCGAGCGTCGCGCAGGCCATTTCTTTCTGGTTCAGAGCAGAGAGGCTCTGACCGAGGCGCAGGAGCGCGTCTGGTGCCTTCTGATGGCTGCCACTCTTCGTCGAGACTGTCAGGAACTGCTCGGCGGCAGCGTCATAGCGCTGGCGCTGGAACAGGCTTTCGCCCAGCCAGTACTGCGCATCCGGCGCCAGCTTGTCGTTCGGGTACTTCTTGAGGAAAGTCCGGAAAGCATCCTCGGCGAACGCGTAGTCCTTGCGCAGCACATAGCCGTACGCGAGATCGTAGTAGTCCTTCGGGATATCGGACGGCGGCAATGTCGCCGGCGCCGCGCCCGTGGCGTTCGGATTGCGAGACGGCGGCGGCGGCAGCAGGCCGTCGTTCTGCTGCTGGCCAGGAAGTCCTGCGGTCTGGCCGGACAGCGTCGAAAGGTCGAGCGGCGCCCCCGGTTCACGCCCCCCGGGCATGCCGAGCGGCGGCTCCGCCATGATGACGGGCGGCGGCTCACCCGAAGGCATCC
>CAZGSW010000176.1:2619-9049 GCA_964528635.1 uncultured Rhodoplanes sp.
TCGATCGTGCCGGTGAGCTGGCGGATCTGTGCCTCGAGCTGATTGATCCGGACGGTCAACTCGGCATCGTCCGGCCCTGCCGGCACCTGCTGCTGCCGGGACTGGCCACCGCCGAACAGGTTGTCGAGGAAGTTGCCGGAGCGCGGCTGATCCTGCGCGGCCGCCGGGCCGGCAAACGACACCGCGACGGCAACCGCCGTCATTCGAACGATGCGGGCAATGTCAGCGGTCATCGAAGATCGATCAGCCTGTCGGCGTGTGCGTTACCATACCGGGCGGAACTGGACCAAAATGTGACGCCGCGCAAAACGCAAACGGCGCCGCATCGGCGCCGCTGCATCACATGCGCAATTCGATCACGAGGTCACGCCGAGAACCGTGACGGCGCGACGATTTTGCGACCAGCAGGAGATGTCGTTGCACACCGCGACCGGCCGCTCCTTGCCATACGACACCGTCCGCATGCGGGACGTCGGAATGCCGCGAGCGGCGAGATAGTCGCGCACTGTCTGGGCGCGGCGTGCGCCAAGCGCGATATTGTATTCGCGGGTGCCGCGCTCGTCGGCGTGCCCTTCGATAGTGAAGGCGTAGTTCGGATATTGACGCAGCCACTGCGCCTGCTTTTCCAGCGTCGTCCGGGCCTGGCCCGACAGTTCCGAGGAGTCGCTCTCGAAGAACACGCGGTCGCCGACGTTCACAACAAAATCCTGCTGGCTGCCCGGCGTTGCGGCGCCTGCCGAAGCCATCGAGTCGTGAGCAGGCTTGTTGGCGCAAGCGGACACTGCAAATGCAGCAGCCAGCGCAAGCGCCAGCCCAATTCCGCGCAGGTTCACCTTTCCGTAGACCATTTCCGGTGGCCCTCCTCACTCGATACTGGCGTCGCTTTCCGGACCTTCCGAGGTTCTATCAGGAGGTTCGTTAAACGAACGTTCCGTCAACCTTGACAAGGCGTTCCGGAAACCGGGAAATTCGGCGCCCGTCTCGAAACCCTAGGCTATGGTTAATCGGGCGTGAACGTGTCGCTGTTATGGCACGGCACGGCCCTTCATGAAACCGGGCCCGGCAGGGCTTTCCCGCTCAGAATCTGCGGCAAATCATGACAGAAGCGGCGACCACGCGGGGTCGGATGCGTAGCCCGGGGTCGGAACCTTCTGCTCGTTCCGGCCGGTCAAATCGACCGTGTAAAGCGAAGGGCCGCCCGCACCGCCGGACTCGCGGAAGAACATCAGGACGCGACCGTTGGGAGCAAACGTCGGACCCTCGTTGTGATAGCCCGCGGTGAGGATGCGCTCCCCCGAACCGTCCGGCCGCATGATCCCGATCGCGAACTGACCGCCACCCTGCTTGGTGAACGCAATCGAGTCACCTCGCGGCGACCAGACCGGCGTCGAATAGGAGCCATCACCGAAGCTGATGCGCTGCGCCGCGCCTCCGCCGGCAGGCATCACATAGATCTGCTGACGGCCGCCACGGTCCGACTCAAAACAGATTCGCGTGCCATCGGGCGCATATGACGGCGCGGTGTCGATGGCGGGCGTATCGGTCAGCCGCGTCATGCCCTTCGACCTCAGGTCCATCACGTAGAGGTTGGAATGGCTGCCGTGCTGCAGGCTCATGATCACGCGCTGGCCGTCCGGTGAGAACCGCGGCGAGAAACTCATGCCGGCGAAGTTGCCGACGATCTCACGCTGACCGGTCTCGATATTGAGAAGAACGACGCGCGGATCGCGCGAGCCGAACGACATGTAAGTGATTTCTTGCGTGGTCGGAGAGAAACGCGGTGTCAGCACCAGTTCGTCGCCACGGGTCAGATAGCGGACACTCGCACCGTCCTGATCCATGATGGCGAGCCGCTTGACGCGGCGCTCCTTCGGACCGGACTCGTCGACAAACACGACGCGGCTGTCGAAATAGCCTTTCTCTCCGGTCAGTCGCTCGTAGATCGCATCCGAGATGATGTGCGCAATACGCCGCCAGTTATCGGATGCCGTGAAATATTGCTGACCCGCCAGTTGTTGCGACTGGAATACGTCCCAAAGCCGGAACTCGGTTTTCAGGCGCCCATCCGGCTGGCGGGTGATGCGGCCCGTCACCAGCGCCTGGGCGTGGATCGTGCGCCATTCCGTGAAGCGCGGCATCGTGTCGATGTTGGATACGCGCTCCAGATAAGCCGCCTGGTCGATCGGAGCGAACAGCCCGGAGCGTTGCAGATTGCCGGTGATGATCTGCGTAACGCCGCGTCCGATTTCGGAATCTGCGGCACCCGAACCGCCGACAAAATCCGGCAGAGCGATCGGCATGGGCTGCACGTTGCCCTGCGTGACGTCGATGCGGGTCTGTGCGCCGGCCGGAAACAGCCCGGTCAGTGTACCAGCGGCGGCCGATGCGCCAAGCAGAACGCCGCGCCGGTCGATCAATATCGGCATTTCGCAATCCCTGGCATCAGGTCCGGAACATGTCCCGCGGGTCGAAGGTGATCTCAATATCTTTCCAGACTTCGTAGTTCTCGGCCCTGAGCATGGTGAAAGGCTGGCAGCTCAGAATGGCACGCTTGGCGCTTTCCGCCATCGCCGGCCCATAGGGCGAAGGCGACCCTGCCACAAGCGCCGGCGGCGACGCGACCGAGCCGTCGCGCTTGAACAATACGCGCAGCACAACCCGGAGATTCGGAGCGTTGGCCGCGCCGACCGGCGGACTCCAGCATTCGCTCAGCCGGCGGCGCAAGGCGTCGATCTCGCTCTGCGAAAGCTGCGCGGGTGGGGCATTGGCGTAGCCGATGGACGGATCCTGATTGACGGCCTGCCCGGTCGCCGTCTGGCGCTGCGGCGCGCGCTTGTCGAGCAGTGCGGCAATCTGCTTGGGATCGAACTTCGGCTTCTGCGCCTCCTTCTGCTTTTTGGCCTCTTCCTTCTGCTTCCGGGCAGCTTCAGCCTTTGCCCTGGTTTCCTCGCGCTTCTTCTTTGCCTCTTCCTTCTTGATGGCCTCGGCAATCTCGTCCTTGCGCAGCTCCTCTTTCTTCTCCGGCTTCGGCTCGGGCTTCGCCTCCGGAAGTGGAGGCGGCGGTTCGGCGGATTCCTTGACCTCTGCCTTCTCGGAGACCTTGGGAGTCATCTCCTCAGCCGGCTTGTTCTCGCCGACCTTGTCGACGAGCGGCTTCGGCTCCTTGACCTTGGTCGCGTTCTTTACGCCAGCCGCCAGTTGAGAGAACTGCGCATCGGTGATGATGTCGACCGGGAGCGCCGGTTGCGATGCTTCCAGCGGTCGCGCGGCAAAAGACACCAGCCCCCATAGCAGGAGGCCCGCGTGCGCGGCCGTCGAAATGGTCAGACCGGCCTTCATGTCCGGCAACCTCACGAACCCTGCTCCACCTCAGTGACCAGCGCGACGCGTCGGAACCCGGCGGCAGACAGACGTCCCATGATCTTCATCATGGTACCATAATCGACAGTCTTATCGCCCCGCACGTAAATCCGCTCGTCGGCACCGCCGCGCGTGGCGGCGATGGCCTGCAGCTTGGGGACAAGGTCTTCAACGCCGACCTCCGTGTTCTGCAGAAATATCTGCCCCTTGGTGTTGACGGAGACGGCAAGCGGCTCCTTGTCCGCCTGATCGAGGCTTGCAGCCTGGGTCTGCGGCAGATCGATCGGCACCCCCACCGTCAGCAGCGGAGCCGACACCATGAAGATGATGAGCAGCACCAGCATGACGTCGACCATCGGCGTCACGTTGATCTCTGCCATCACGGGGCTGCGCCGGTGCCGGCGCTTGCCGAACGCTCCCGAATGTGCGCCGCCGCCACCCATACCCATGGCCGCTCCTGCCTGACCGTCGTTTCAGCCGCGTTCGTCAATCTGGCGCGACAAGATCGCCGAGAATTCGTCGGCAAAGCCCTCCAGCCGCTGCGCCTGCTTGTTCACCTCGGAGACGAACTTGTTGTAGAAAATCGTCGCGGGGATGGCCGCGATGAGGCCGATTGCGGTCGCAAACAGGGCCTCGGCGATGCCCGGAGCCACAACGGCTAACGAAGTGTTCTTCGACGCGGCGATCGACTGGAAGCTTGTCATGATGCCCCACACCGTGCCGAACAGGCCGATGAAGGGGCCGGCGGAACCCACAGTGGCCAGCACCAGAAGGCGCCGCTCGAGCCGCTCGATCTCGCGGGCGATGGTGACGTCCATCACCTTCTCAAGCCGGGTCTGCAGGCCGGCAAAGGATTTCGCCTGTCCTTCGAAACTGCGTTTCCATTCCCGCATGGCCGCGACGAAGAGCGCCGCCATCGAGTGCGTCGGCCGCGCCGAGAGCGAGCGGTAGAGCTCTTCGAGCGACTGGCCGGACCAGAATGTCTGCTCGAACACGTCCATCGACTTGCGCGTGCGCGTGTAGAGCAGCGTCTTGTCGATCACGATCGCCCAGACCCAGACCGAGGCGGCCAGAAGTCCGAGCATCACCGCCTTCACCAGCCAGTGCGCCTGCCAGAACAGCGCAAACAGCGAAAGATCCGACGACGTCATCGGCAGTGCCGACTGAGCCACTTCGGCAGGATTCATTGGCTTCGCGTCCCTTCCGGCACGGCCGTTCAACCGGGGCGCTTTCGCTGGATCAATGGTGTCTGTGCGGCGCGCGTTTGCGCTCGCACCAGACCGAGATTTCGCAGGATCGTCCCGCCGTCCACCACCGGCAGAGGCCAGAAAATCCCGTGAAAATTGACCAAACTAGGGCGCTCAGAACCGGCTATTCCGCACTAGGCAGCGCGATTTGGGTTAATGGCCGGTTACCAGCGGAATGCACGGGGTCGCTTGCCGCTTCCAAACAAAAGCCGCCCGCCGATCGGCGGGCGGCTTTGCCGCTTGTTCCGACAGGATTCAGTTCTGCGGCTGGGGAGCATCCGGACGGTTGCGGCGCTCGGCCATGAACTGATCGAACTCCGACTTGTCCTTTGCCATGCGCAGGCGATCCAGGAACTCCCGGAACTCCTTTTGCTCATCCTCCAGACGGCGAAGCGTCTCCGCGCGATACTCGTCAAATGCGCGATTGCCGCTCGAGGGAGCCTGGGGTTGCCACCAGGTGCCCGCGCCGCGCAGGCCATCGCGGCCGGCCTGCCACCGGTTCATTCCGCCTTTCCAGCATCCCATCCGACCGCTCCACCACATGTAGGCGAGGATGGCGAGACCGACCGGCCAATACACGAAGAAGGCCAGCACCATGAGGGCGAGCCATGCCGGCTTTCCGAGTTCGTCGAGTTTGGCAACGATCTGCATCGTCATCCCCACGCGTGAATGTTAATAACATTTACATAGGTAGAGCGGCGGTTCTCCGGTGTCAAGGGATGCGGACGCAAATGACCCTACCCCGGGAGAACGAAAATCTAGGTTCCAGGCCGTGGTCCCGGAACGCCCAGACCGCGCAGATATAGGAGCACGGCCGCCTCCAGCAATTCCTCCGGCGACATTGGCAGGCTGCGGCGCGCGGAATCGCCGCGGCCGAACAGCGAAGCGATCCCGTGCGACATCGCCCAGATGTGCAGCGCCATCATGAGTGCAGGAGGACGATCGGCCGCGGGCATCGCGGCGATCAGGCTCTCCGTGGCAGACCGGAGCACTGCGAACGCGCGGTCGCTGGACGCACGCAGGTCCGGATTCGAGTCGGGCGAAATGCCTGCCTCGAACATGGCGGAATAGTACGCTGGCTCATTGCGGGCGAACGCGAGATACGCCTTGCCGAGCCGGTCGAAGGCAGTGTTCAGATCCGGGCGGCCATCGTCCCAGGCGCGGGTCAGCGCCGCCTCGAACTGGTCGAAGCCGCGGCGTGCTACATCGGCGAGAAGTTCGTCGCGGTCGCGAAAGTGACGATAGGGCGCAGCAGGGCTCACGCCCGCCCAGCGCGCGGCTTCTGCAAACGTGAAGCCGGCGGGGCCCTTCTGCGCGATCAACTCAAGCGCGGCGCGGATCAGCGCCTCTTTCAGATTGCCGTGATGATAGCCGCGGGGACCGCCGCCGCCTTTCGACCAGCTCATGTAAACATCATTTACATGAATCGGCCGATGCCGTCGATGCTAGGCTGCTCCATCGCGATCCGCCTGCATCGCCATGCGCAACGGCCTGGGTATCGGCCGTGCCCTGCCACCGCTGACGAATGCGACCTGGACGGACGCCTCGACCAGCAGTTCCGCCGCTCTCATGACGCGCTGATGAAGCGTGATCGACGCACCCTTCACCTCCGCGGTCTGCGTCACGATCTCCAGCACGTCATCCATCCGCGCGGGCTTGCGAAAGTCGATCGACATCGAGCGCACGACGAAGGCGAAACCCGGCGCTTCGGCAGCCGCGGCCTCGAACAGGGCTCGCTGATCGGCACCGAGAAGCCGGAGATAGTTGGTACGTCCCCGCTCCATGAAGCGAAGGTAGCTCGCGTGATACACCACACCGGAAAA
>CAZGSW010000177.1:0-9025 GCA_964528635.1 uncultured Rhodoplanes sp.
CTCAGCCCTCCCGCCAGCGTCGGGAAGTCGAGCGGCCGGAAGCCGTAGTGCGACAGCCACCGCACGTCCGCTTCGAAGAAGGCGCGCAGGTCTGGCATGCCGTACTTGAGCATGGCGATGCGGTCGATTCCCATGCCCCAGGCAAAGCCCTGATATTCGTTCGGATCGAGCCCGCAGTTGCGCAACACGTTCGGATGCACCATGCCGCAGCCGAGAATTTCGAGCCAGTCCTCACCCTCGCCGAACCGGATCTCGCCCTTGTCGCGCTTGCACTGGATGTCGACTTCAAGCGACGGCTCGGTGAATGGGAAGAACGATGGCCGGAACCGCATCTTCACCCGGTCGACCTCGAAGAACGCCTTGCAGAACTCCTCGAGGATCCACTTCAGGTGGCCGAGGTGCGCGGTCTTGTCGATCACCAGTCCTTCCACCTGATGGAACATCGGCGTGTGGGTCTGGTCGGAGTCGGAGCGGTAGGTACGGCCCGGAATGATGACGCGGATCGGCGGCTTCTGCGCCAGCATGGTCCTGATCTGCACCGGCGAGGTGTGCGTGCGCAGCAGCATCCGCGAGCCGTCCGGCTTCGGCGGGAAATAGAACGTGTCGTGCATCTCGCGGGCCGGATGGCCCTCGGGAAAGTTCAGCTTGGTGAAGTTGTAGTCGTCGGTCTCGATATCCGGTCCTTCGGCGACGGCGAAACCCATGTCGGCGAAGATCGCGGTGAGCTCGTCGATCACCTGGCTGATCGGATGGATGCGGCCCGCCTCGGCTGCGCTTTCGCGGAGCGGCAGCGTAACGTCGATCGTTTCGGTGGCGAGACGCCGGTCCAGCGCTGCGTTCTTCAGCGCGTCGCGGCGTGCTGCAATCGCCTCGTTGACGCGATCCTTGACCCCGTTGATCAGCGGACCCTGCGACTTGCGCTCCTCGGGCGACATCGATCCGAGCGTCTTGAGCAGAGCCGAGACCGAGCCGTTCTTGCCGAGCGCCGTTATGCGAACGGCCTCCAGCGCAGCTTCGTCATTCGCGGCGGCGACTTCAGTCAGAACTGACTTTTCGAGTTGCGCGATGTCGGACATGGCCTCGGCCTTTCCGTCGTCATGCCCGACCTTGGGCCGGGCATCCACGCCTTTGGTGCAGCGAAGCAAGACGTGGATGGCCGGGACAAGCCCGGCCATGACCGAGTGGAGAAATTCTTACGCCGCCTTGGGCAGCGCCGCCTTGACCTTCTCGACGATGGCCTCGAAGGCCGCCGGCTCGGTGATCGCGATATCGGACAGCACCTTGCGGTCGATCGTGACGCCGGCCTTGGCCAGCCCGTCGATGAAGCGGCTGTAGTTCAGGCCGAACGGCCGCACCGCCGCATTGAGGCGCTGGATCCAGAGCGCGCGGAAGGTGCGCTTCTTCCGCTTGCGGTCCCGGAAGGCGTACTGGTTCGCCTTCTCGACGGCCTGCTTGGCGATACGAATGGTGTTCTTGCGGCGGCCGCGATAGCCCTTTGCCGCCTTGAGGATCTTCTTGTGTTTGGCGTGTGAGGTAACGCCGCGCTTGACGCGTGCCATGGCTGATCTCCTGACAAATCAAATCGGAAGTGGGACGACGGACGTGGACCGGAATCAGCTGTTGGGCAGCCAGTATTTCCGGATGTTTTCGCCGTCGGTCTTGAACATCACGCGCGTGCCGCGGAGCTGCGCGATCTGCTTTTTGGTCCGTTTGATCATGCCGTGGCGCTTGC
The DNA here is from genome assembly GCA_964528635.1 of uncultured Rhodoplanes sp. Taxonomy (GTDB): domain Bacteria; phylum Pseudomonadota; class Alphaproteobacteria; order Rhizobiales; family Xanthobacteraceae; genus Z2-YC6860. The sequence continues at coordinate 1,733 of CAZGSW010000177.1, forward strand.
CGGCCATGGCGGACTTGACCTTTCCGCTGGCCGTGACCTTGAAGCGCTTTTTGGCGCCTGACTTGGTCTTGAGTTTGGGCATTTGGCTCTCCTTTTCGGCGTTCGATCGCGGCAAAGTCACCGGACCGGCCGGATATGCTCCAACGAGCTGTTGATTGAGCGATGTCGCTGCCACGGCAGCCCTTGTTCAGCCGGGCGGCGAGCGGGGCGGTTTATGGCAGAGGCTGTGGGAAAATACAACCGTCCCGGGGTGGCCGCCGCATGGCCGGTCCCCGCACCTATCCCGTTGAATTCAAGCCCTGAATCCGTCTTTACCTTGCTTGTCAGGGCGCCCGCGATCCCATAGACGGGAGCCGGAGAAACGCGGAATGCGGCAGGCATTGCGCTCCAGATTGCGATCGGCGCTCGTCAACGCGGCCGTGTTCACGGCCGCCATCCTGTTGATCTATGTCATCGGCGGTCAGCTCGCGCTCCGTTATTATTTTCCCTACCAGCCGCCGACGCTTCGCTCCCACCTGCCCGACCTGCCGGATGTGGTCGGCCAGACCTCCAAGCGCGGCACCATTCCCCACAACTACACGGCCATCCTCGGCGACTCCTATGCTGAAGGTCTCGGCGACTGGCTGCTCCAGGCTGAAACCGCCGGTTCGCGCCGCTACCACGCCGGGCACGTCCTGCACGACCTGACCGGACAGGACGTCATCAGCCTCGGGCGGTGGGGCTACGGCAGCGCGGAGGCCATGGTGCTCAAGCCGGCCCGCGTGTTTCTGGATCGCACCTGTCCCGCGCTGCCCACGCTGGAGAAGCCGCGCAATCTCGTCGTGTACTTCTACGAGGGCAACGATCCGATCGATAATTCCCGCTTTGTCGACAGGCGGGTGCCGGCCGCGGCGGCCGGCGGTGCGCCGGAATCGATCGACCGCTATCTCCGGGAGCGCTACGGCACCGTCGCGTGGTGGCGCTGTCACACCTACTTCGCGTTGGCGATGCGGGACTGGGCGAAGCTCGCGGGCCGTCAGGCGGGTCTGGCAGCCGGTATCGGACCGCGATCCGCCCATGCCGCGCCGGTGGAGTCACCGGCAACCCCGCGGCCGAACCGCATCCGGTTTGCGGACGCCGTTCAACAGGTCGATACGCTGCTTGGACCGCCGCTTCACCTGGACGAACACAGGAATTCGCTTGCCGGGACGGTGTTCAGCCGTTCGTTGGCGTGGCTTCGTGGACAGTTCCCCGGCATCCCGGTGCTCGTGGTCTATCTGCCGTCGCCCGCCGTTGCCTACCGGTTCGAGGGCGGAACGGCGTCGGTCCGTGAAGACAACAAGCCGGTGATGCGCACGCCCGATGCGCTGCTGGCCGGAAGCCAGACCCTCTGCGAACGCTTCCGCAAACTGGCGCTCGACGGCGGTGCGCAATTCCTCGATGCGCGGCCGGCCCTGCGGGTCGCGGCGCGGTCCGCTCCGGTCCACGGTCCGCTCGACTGGGATCACTTCAACGAGGCGGGATACCGGGCGCTGGGCCAGGCTCTTGCTCAGGCGCTGGCAGGGCAGGTCGCGAATAATTCGTGTGTCGCTTCGGACGACGCGCCGGGGCGATCGCCGGAAGCTGCGTCGGCCCGCGATAAAGACGACAACGCCCGCGACAGCGGTCGCGGGCGTTGATTGCTCTCAAGCCGGAGGGAGCGCGTCAGCGCGGCGCCAGCACCATGACCATCTGGCGGCCTTCCAGCCGGGCGTCCATCTCGACCTTGGCGAGCTTGGAAACGTCTTCCTTGACGCGCTCGAGCAGCCTGGTGCCGAGCTCCTGGTGCGCAAGCTCGCGGCCGCGGAAGCGCAGCGTCACCTTGACCTTGTCGCCCTCTTCAAAGAAGCGCTTCATGGAGCGCATCTTCACGTCGTAGTCGTGGTCGTCGATCATCGGGCGGTACTTGATCTCCTTGACCTCAACGACCTTCTGCTTCTTGCGCGCTTCGGCAGCCTTCTTCTGCTCCTGGTACTTGTACTTGCCGACGTCCAGGATCTTGCAGATCGGAGGGGTGGCGTTGGGGGAGATTTCGACCAGATCGAGGCCGGCTTCCTGAGCCTTGGCCAGGGCTTCGGCGACGGACATGTTGCCCAGATTGGCACCGTCCTTGTCGATCAGATGCACCGTGGCGATGCGAATCTCTTCGTTGATGCGAGGGCCTCCCTTGGGGGCAGGCGCCTGGGCTCGTTGCGGGCGGCGAATGGCGGCGGACTCCTCTTCCGTTTCAGTTCAGGCAAGAATTGGGACAAACCAGCGATAAGTCAACGTGGGGCGCTGCGTTATTAGCGCCCACGACCGCGCCAAACAGGGCCTTCGGGCACCGCCGGGGCCGCACCCCGGGTCAGGGCTCGCTCTCGAGCAAGGTGCTGTAGACGTTCAAGGTCGCGGCCGCGATGCGGCCCGGCGCGAACATGTATTCGGCAAACTGGCGCGCGCGCGCGGCAAAGGCCCGGTAGACCTTTGGGTCGAGCGCCAGCGCGGTGGCGATCGCGCGCGCCATTTCCACGGTGTCGCCGGGCGGCACCAGCCACCCCGTGCGCACGTCTTCCGCCATCCGCGGCGGCGCGGCCAGGTTTTCGGGGATGGGCCCGATCGCGGACGCGATCACCGGCCGGGCCATCGCCTGCGCCTCCGCAACCGCCTGCCCATAGAGCGGCGGGACGAGGCAGGGAACCACGACGATGTCGGAGGCCGCGTAGGCTGCCGGCAGGTCCGGGACGTGCCCGACCACGCGAAACAGGGCGTCGACGCGTTCGGCACTCGCCTGCTTCATGATCGACCGGGCGTAGCGGCGATAGCGGCGGTCGTCACCCGCCATCACAAACGTGACGCCGCGCATTCCGCTCTGGTGCAGCATCCGGGCAGCCGGCACGAGCGTGTGCTGTCCATTGGCCGGCGAGACGCGGCCCGGCGCGAGCACGATCCGGACGCCGGAGGGTATCCCCCACTTCTGACGAAGTGCCGCCACCCTGTCCGGATGCACGGCCGCCGGATTGAACATGGCGGTGTCTATGCTGCGCGGGATCACGCTGAGCCGCTCCGGCGGAATCCGATAGCGTTCGAGCATCGGCTGGGCGTTGAACTGCGACCGGGCGATGATGCGGTCGCCGCGGCTCAGTCCGCCCAGATAGAATGCGGCGAGCCGCATCTTCTGGTGGGGAAGGTCGGGCAGATCGGTCACCAGCCGCACTGCACCGCGATCCGTCGCCACCAGAGCGCTCCATGCCGCGCCAGCGTTCTTGGCGTGCACGATATCCACCGGAGCTTCGGAGATGATCTCCTCAAGCCGGTCGGCGTTGCGCCGCAGCCGCAGCGGATTGATCGTGGCGCTGGCAAGCGGCGTCCACTCGCCGCCAAAGGAAGCCAGCTCTCCGGTCAGCGGCCCATCGGCGCCGGCAATGATGGCGCGTGCGCCGGCGTGAACCAGTGCGCGCGCGATGCCGACGGCGGTGCGCGCTTCGAGCGTGTCGTGCATGGACGTGATGACCTGCAGCACGGTGGCGCCGGCCAGTGCTCGCGGCAGCACCCTTGCCTTCTCGACGTCGGCGGCGCTGATCGCCATCGCGTATTGAGCCCCCTTGCGCTTCGTCCGGGTTGCGGCGAAACACGGGATCGAGCCGCAGGCCGGACGCTGACGCTATGGATGATATGTGCCCCAAATTTCTGGACGTGGGAACCGGCGCCGATGCCCGGCGCATCGCGGTTCGCGAACGCGCCGGGGCCGAGCCGGGCGTGCTGTGGCTGGGCGGCTTCAAGTCGGACATGAAGGGCACCAAGGCGGCCGCGCTCGATGCGTGGGCGGAGCGCAAGGGGCGCGCCTGCATGCGCTTCGACTATTCGGGTCACGGCGAATCCAGCGGCCGGTTCGACGAAGGGACCATCGGCCGGTGGCTCGAGGATGCCCTGGCGGTGTTCGAACGGATGCGAGGCCCGCAGATTCTGGTGGGCTCGTCGATGGGCGGGTGGCTCTCGCTGTTGCTGGTCCGCGAACTGACGAGACGCGCCGCGGCAGGCCACACCCTGCCTGCTTCGGTGGCCGGGCTGGTGCTGATCGCCCCCGCCGTTGATTTCACCGAGGAGCTGATCTGGAACAATCTGCCCGCGGCGGCGAAGCAGGAGATTCTCGAAAACGGCCGTTGGACGCGGCCGTCCGAGTACGATCCCGAGGGTTATCCGATAACCCGTGCGCTGATCGAGGAGGGCCGCAATCACCTGCTGCTGGGCGGGCTGATCGAGGTCGGATGTCCGGTCCGCATTCTTCAGGGCGTGCAGGACCTCGATGTGCCGTGGCGGCACGCCGCCGAGCTGTCGGCGCGGCTCGCCCATGACGACGTCGTGCTGACACTTGTGAAAGACGGCGATCACCGCCTGTCTCGCCCCGAGGACATCGACCGGCTGATCGCCGCGATCGAGGAGTTCTCCGCCTGACTTCAGGCGAGAGCCGCAGCCCATTCTTCGCGAACGGACCCGTCCGGCTCGGCCGCCTCGTGCGAGCTGAGCGCCGCAAGCCGAGCGCGGTCCAGCCGGCCAAGCGCCCAGACCGCGGCGCCGCGCACCAGCGGCGAAGCGTCGCCGAGCCGCGCCTCGGCGTCCGCGGCGAGCGTCCGGTCACCGGAATTGCCGATCGCAATCAGCACGTTGCGGATGAAGCGATCGCGGCCGGCGCGCTTGACCGCGGTCTTCGCGAACAGCGCGCGGAAAGACGCATCATCGAGCCGCGACAGCGCCGCCAGCTTCGGCTCTTTCAGATCGTCGCGCAGGGCGAGCTTGAGGTCGTGGCTTTCGCTCGCGAACTTGTTCCAGGGGCAGACCGCAAGGCAATCGTCGCAGCCGTAGATGCGGTTGCCCATCAGTGGGCGCAGCGAACGGTCGATCGGTCCCTTGTGCTCGATGGTGAGATAGGAGATGCAGCGGCGTGCATCGAGCCGGTAAGGCTCGTAAAACGCCGAGGTCGGGCAGACGTCGAGACAGTTGCGGCAGGTGCCGCACTGGCCCGCATCCGTTTTGTCGTACGGCAATTCAAGCGTGGTGAAGATGGAGCCGAGGAACAGCCACGAGCCGAACTCGCGCGACACCAGATTGGTGTGCTTGCCCTGCCAGCCGAGGCCCGCGGCCGCGGCGAGCGGCTTCTCCATCACGGCGGCGGTGTCGACGAAGACCTTCACGTCGCCGCCCGCTTCCGCGATCAGCCATCGCGCCAGCGCCTTGAGCCGTTTCTTGATGGTCTCGTGATAGTCCTCGCGCTGGGCATAGACCGAGATGGCGCCGCGCTCCCGCCGGTCCAGGATCGCGAGCGGATCGTGCGGCGGCCCGTAGTTCACACCCAGCATCACGATCGAGCGAACCTGAGGCCACAGCGCCAGTGGATCGCCGCGCCGCTCTGCGGTCGTCTCCATCCAGTCCATGTCGCCGTGCGCGCGGTCGGCCAGAAAGCGCTCAAGCCGCGCCTTGGCATGCGGCGCGGCATCCGGGCGCGTCACGCCGACGGCGTCGAACCCGTGCTCGCGTGCGGTTTCGACCAGTCGGGTCTTGAGGCCGGCTGCGTCGTTCAGAAGTCGAGATTCGTGTAGACGTCCGACGGGGGCACGCCGGGCAGGGCGTCCTGCAGCAGCGGACGGAACGACGGGCGCGACTTCACCCGCGCGTACCAGGTCTTGGCGGCTTCGTCCTCGTTCCACGGCACATCGCCCAGATAATCGACCGAAGAAAGCTGCGCCGCGGCGGCCAGGTCGGCGAAGCTCATGGTCTCGCCCGCGAGCCAGTTGCGCGTGCGCACCAGCCATCCGATGTAGGCGAGATGATAGCGGATGTTAACCCGCGCGGCACGAATGGTATCGGTGTCGGGCGGCCCGCCGCCCTGATCGGCCCGCTTGTAGCGCCGGTAGCAGCGCTCGTTAACCATCGGGCCGCTGACCTCGTCAAAGAACTTGTCGTTGAACCAGCTTGTGAGTCGGCGGACCTCAACCCGGTCGATCGGATCCCCGGGCAGCAGGCGGCGTTCCTGCAGTCCGGCGCCGCGCGTCTCATCGAGGTACTCGGCGATCACCGACGCGCCGGGCACTGGCGGGTGCCCTTCCTCGATCAGCACGGGGGTCGTCCCGGCGGGATTCAGCTCCAGAAACGCTTCGCGGCGCTCCCAGACCCGCTCCTCGACAGGGCGGAATTCAAGTCCGTGCTCCGCCAGCGCGAGCCGGACGAACCGCGAATGCGGGCAGAATGAGTGCTGGAGCAGCGTCAGCATACGGGTGTCGCGGATTGGGGGGCCGGCCGGTCCGGCATGGCAGGAATCATCCGCCAACCTAAAGCATATTCCGGCAAAAGTTTGCAGCGGGTCGCGGCCTTAAATCGCGGTGGTAGGTGGGTAGGCCGCCATCCTGTTGAGCATTGCCGAAGGACAGTTGCCCGCTCCCCGCGGTTGCGCGAGAAGCACGGCCGGAGGCTGCCATGCCGTTCGATCTGCTCGCGCTGTTCAAGGCGATCCTGCTTGGCTTGATTGAAGGCCTCACCGAATTCATCCCGGTGTCCTCGACCGGCCACCTGCTGCTGGTGCAGCAGTTTTTCGGCTTTCACGACGAGCAGTTCGGCAAGACCTTTGCGGTGCTGATCCAGCTCGGGGCGGTGCTCGCGATCCTCACGGTCTATTTCACCCGGCTTTGGAAAATCTTCATCGGCATGTTCGGCGATCCGGCGGCGCGGCGTTTCGTCATCGGTGTACTGCTGGCGTTTCTGCCGGCCGCGATCATCGGCGTCGTTGCGCACGGCTTCATCAAGGACGTGCTGTTCAATCCGTGGGTGGTCTGCTTCACGTTGATCGCAGGCGGCGGCATCCTGTTGTGGGTCGATCAGATCGAGTTCAAGCCGAAGTATCGCGACGCCACGCAGTTCTCGCTGCCGATGTATCTCGTCATCGGCGTATGCCAGTGCTTCGCCATGATACCGGGCACGTCGCGCTCCGGCGCAACCATCGTTTCGGCGATGCTGCTCGGCGCCGACAAGCGCTCGGCCGCCGAGTTTTCGTTCTATCTGGCGATTCCGACCATGGCGGGTGCGTTTACCTACGACCTCATCAAGAACCGCGACCTGATGACGTTCGACAACACCATCCTGGTTATTGCCGGCTTCATCACCTCGTTCGTGGCCGGCTGGTTCGTGGTGAAATCGCTGCTCGACTACGTCTCGCGCCACGGTTTTGCGCTGTTCGCCTGGTGGCGCGTGATCGTGGGCTCGATCGGTCTGATCGGACTGGCGCTCGGAGTGTAATCCGCGTGCGGG
>CAZGSW010000178.1:0-1658 GCA_964528635.1 uncultured Rhodoplanes sp.
CCCTGCTCCCAGTTCTTAAGCGTCGGCAGCGGGATGCGGAACGCCGCCGCGAAGCGGTGCTGCGACATGCGCAGCGAGCGGCGGATCGCCTTGACGTTCGGCGTCTCGACCACGGTTACGCGCATGCCGCGCACCTTGCGCCCGCGCGCGTGCGCCGCCGCCTGCTTCATACTTGCGATCAGATCGTCTGCAAATCGGCCCACGGCATTCGTCCTTTCCTTGCACATCAACGCTTGAGCACAGCGGCCAGCGCGCGCACCGCCCGCTTCTCGTCTGCCGACAAGTCCTCCCGGCGGGCTTTGGCATAGACCATGAGCAGGTACAGCGGGCGTCCGGGATCGTGATAGAAGTAGATCACGCGAACGCCGCCACGCTTGCCCGAGCCCGCCCGCGTCCAGCGCATTTTCCGCACGCCGCCCGTCTCCGGGATCAGATCGCCCGCCGCCGGATGGCGCGCGATGAACTGAACGAAGGTCTCGCGCTCGGCGTCGTTCCAGACGGACTCCGCCTGGCGCACGAACAGCGGCGTTTCGGCCACCGTGATAGGTTTGTCGGTCATGCTGGCTCTATGCGCCAATGGCGCCTGCGTACGCCATTGGCGCCCGATTGTCCAGCCCGCCGGGCGGAACCTGGCCTGACGATTGGGACAGGCCGTAGGGCGGAATAACGAAGCGTATTCCGCCCTTTTCGACCTGACGAAAGTCGGCGCGTTACGCGTCGCTAACGCGCCCTACGAACCACGCGACCATCGTCATTTCCTTACCGGCTCGAAGCTGATCTTCAGCCGGTGCCCCGTGGCCTTGGCGAAGCGCGACAGCGTGCGGGTCGACGGACAACGCCCTCCGTGCACACGCCCGCTCCGGATGGAGCGGGGTGAAATTCGGGTAAACAGTCGATCGGTCCGGGACCGCTTTCTCCGCCCATTCTCCGGATTGACGGGACCCTACCCGCCATAGAACACGTTGTCCCCCAGATCCTTCATCTCCAGGATCGCCGCGTCCGGCCGGCCGGCCAGCGGCTTCACGAGATGCGCCTCGACCACCTCGCCGACCACGATATGATGGTCGCCCTGTTCGACGATCGCGGTGACGCGGCACTCCACCGCGCCCGGGGCGTCGGACAGGATCGGCGCACCGGTCGTGCCCTTGCGGTAGATCTGCCCGCTGATCTTGCCGTCGCTCACGGCGGTCGGCTTGAAAAAGGTGAAGGCCATCGCCTTCTGATCCTTGCCAAGCATGTTGAGCGCGAAAGCGCGCGCCGCCTTGACGGTCTGACAGGCGCCGGAGTCGGCCTTGATGGCGGCGACGACGAGCGGCGGCGCGAATGAGGATTGCGTGACCCAGTTCACGGTCGCGGCTGCGATGTTTCCTTTGCCGTCGTCGGCGGTCAGCACGTAGATGCCGTAGGGGATCATCCGCAGCACGGTTTTCCGGTGGTCGGCGTTCATGGTGGGCCTCCGTAGCTCGCTTTTTGCCTGATGCGGCGTCGCGCAAACGAAGCAAGCGTAGCCCGGATCGCGCGCAGCGCAATCGGGGACAGCGCTTTCGGCACCGTCCCCTATGCGATCTCGTCCAGCATCTTTCGGGCAAGAAAGCCCACCGCGGTGAGGCGATCCGGCTCCGGCGGATTCCAGTCCGGGCCGACCAGCTCGGCCAGTT
>CAZGSW010000178.1:1758-8990 GCA_964528635.1 uncultured Rhodoplanes sp.
CTGCCGATCTGCGACAGGCCCGGCAAGCCAAGCTGATTGATGCGGGCGGCGAAAGACGCGCGTAACCGCGCTTATGGCGCCCGGGACACGTAACCGGAAAATCGCGGTGTATTTTCGGCGAGACTCTCAGGACGAGGCGGAGAGAGATTCCCTTCCGCCTCGAACGTTTCGCCGCCCGTTACGCCGCCCCTACTTCGCCGGCGCCTGCGCGCTCACGCTCATCCTGCGGCCCTTCACAGTGCCCTCGTACTTCACGTTGCCGGCGGTGAAGCTGATCTGCTCGCCGCGCACCCGGCCGTCCTCGATCTGCATGGAGCGGCCGCGGGTGCGCATCGTGCCGGTGAAGGTCTGGAACTTCTGCTTCAGCCGCAGCGTGCCCTGCCGCAGCCGCCAGGTGCCCGCGACCTGCGCCGGCACGATCCAGAAATACGCGGTGCAGTATTCCTTGCACGACTTGCCGTCGTTGTTGAAGCCATCGTCGTGCTCCCAGTCCTCCATGTGGAAGGAGTGCGAGACCACGCGCGTGCCCGGCTTCATCTTCAGGATGGTCGGCCGCAGCCGGATGTTGAGCCGCGGCAGGAGGTACATGGTCAGCACCGTGGCCTGCGAGAAGTCGGTCTTGAAGATGTCGCCGTTCACGAACACGGCCTTCTCGCCGACGCCCTCCTTCTCGGCGTTGCGGCGCGACAACTCCACCATCTTCGGATTGTACTCGACGCCAAGCGCCTTGATGCCGCGCTTGGCCGCGGTGATGACGGTGCGGCCGTCGCCGGAGCCGAGATCGATCACGAAGTCGCCGGGCTTGGCGCCCGCCATGTCGAGCATGCGGTCGACGGTCGACTGCGGCGTCGGCACCCAGATCACGTCCTTGCCCTCCTGGCCGACCTGGGGCTCGTACGCGGCAGGCTTTGCAGGTTCCGACTTGGCCGGTTCGGCCTTTTGCGGCTCGGCTCTGGGCGCCTCCATCTTCGGCGCCTCGGGCTTGGCGGGCTCCGCCGTCTGCGCAAACGCGGCGCCCGACGCGAGAAGAAATGCGAGCAGATATGCCGTCACGGACTGGGTCATGTTGAAGCCGAACTCCCTTGCGCGAACGCACCCCCGCGTTCGGAACCGGCTCGAATGTGTTCGCGGAGCGGGCTGCCGGTCAAGCCCGGTTGCGGCGGGCACCGCGATTTCGCGCGGAAAGCCGCGGCGCCGGCCTTGTCACAGGGCGCGCTCCATCGCCACCGCGCCCGGGCCGTACTTCGCAATGGCCGCCTGCTGCATCGCCGCGTCGGCGGTGCGCACGAACCCCGCCGCCTGCCAGAACGGGCCGCGGTTGTTCACGGCCACCAGCGACAGATGCGAGAGCCCCGCCCGCTCCGCAGCCGCGGCAATCAGCGGCACCGCGGCGCGCCCGGCCCCTGTGCCGCGCAGGCCTGCGCCGATCGTCAGGTCGTGCACGAAATACGTGGTGGGCCGGTCTGGCAGTGCGCCCAGCATGGCGTCGAGCGCCGGGATCGTGCCGCGCCGCCACGGATGCGAGAAGCAGTAACCGGCGATGCGGCTGCCGTCCGCCAGCACGAAGCAGCCGCGCGGGAAAAGGCCGAATTTCTCGGCCAGCACGCAGGCCCTCTCCGGGAAATCGGGATGCACCGCCATCGACAGCGCGTGGACGCCGGCGAGGTCCGCCGCCGCCATCGCACGCCATTGCGGCGCAGGATGGTTCGTGTCGTGCCCGGTGTCGTCCATCAGACCGGCATTGCCGGGACCCGCCGCGCGGGTCAAGCGGTCGTCGGCCGGCCACCGAAGGCTAGTTGAGCTTGTACAGATCCCGCAGCGAGCCGCTCGGCGCCTTGATCTCGGCGATGCGCCAGCCGTTGACGGTCTTGACCAGATCGAGCGTCACGATGCGCGCCTCTCCGGCATTGGTGAAGATCACGACGCCGGTGGCCCGGCGCGGGCTCGCATCCTTCACTTCGACCTGGAGATTGGCGATCCGCCAGTCCTGCGCATCGACGAAGGGATCGCCGTCGAGCGCCGGCACCTCGCCCCTTTTCTTCGCCGCGGCGAAATCCTTGACCATCGCCTTGGCAAGCGGCTGGGCGAAGTGCTTGCGGATCACCTCCGGCCGGCTGTAGTCGATGCCCTTGGTGCTGCCGCTGCCGTAGGATTTGTAAATGCCCTCGAGGAACGGCCGAGGCGAAGAGCCCTGCGCGATGGCCGCTGTTTCGGCAACGATCAGCGCGGCGCCCAGCAGGAGCAGCGCCATCACCACGTCGGGCCTCGGAACTCGCATCGTCACACCGGACCGGCGCCCCGCAGGGCGCGCATTGAACAGGTCCAGTATAGCAGGCGCCGCAAAAGCCGGTCATGCCCGGGCGCGGGCGCTGTTACGCCCGCCGGGCATGACTTGGAACTGACTTCGCCCGGTTTAGCGCGGCTGGCGATCGGCCGGACGGCGCGGCGCGGCCATCTGGCGGGCAGGCCTGGCGGGCTTGGCCGAGGCCTTGTCTTTCGCTTCCGTGGCGGCCTGTGCCCGGGCCGCTTCGTCTTCCTCGCGCTGGGCAAGCTCTTCCGGCGTGACGGTCTTGGCGGCGTTCAGGTTTTCGCCGCCATATATCTTGGCGCTGCAGGAGGTGTTCTGCTGCTGGCAGGATTGCATGCAGGTTTCCTGCAGGGAGACCGAAGGCTTGACGACGCACTTATCGATGCAGCCCACATAGGACTTGGAGCACATGTCCCCCTGCGCACTGGCGCCGGTGGCATTGACGACAAACATCGTCGTCAGCAGCAGAAGTACCGTTCTCATCGGCCTGATCCCTATTGCGCGCCGCATCGCTGGGTACAAACTAGTGGAGACCTGCCAGACATTTCATCGTTAACGTGGCGCGATGGTTAAGCGGCAGACGGCAAAAAACGGCTCCGTCCCCTGAATTGCTCACAAGGGAATTTGAATCGACGCGAATCGCCGTGTAATTCCGGGATCATGTCTCGATCCTTCCGTGTCGGCCGTGCCAAGACAGGACTCGGCCTGTTCGCCACCCGGTTCATCAAGAAGCGCACCCGTATCGTCGAATACAAGGGGCGAAAGATTCCCAACGATGAAGCGGAGCGCCGCGAGGCCAAGGGCGCCCGCTACATGTACGAGTTGAGCAAGAACTTCACGCTCGACGGCTCCAGCCGCAAGAACGTGGCGCGCTACATCAATCACTCCTGCCGGCCGAACTCCGAGTCCCTGATCTACCGCGGCCGCGTGTTCATCCGCGCGGTCCGCAACATCAAGCCGGGCGACGAGATCAATTACCACTACGGCAAGGACTACTACGAAGCCTTCATCGGCAAGGCGAAGTGCAAGTGCGTCACCTGCACGCTGCGGCGCGCCCGCGAGCGGCTGGCGCGGAAGAAGCGGCTGGCGCGGCGCAGCCGCGCCGCGGCCAATCGCTCGACAGCCAAGCGTACAACGACCAAGCGCACCACGGCCAAGCGTAGCGTCCGGGGCGGCAAGAACGCCAGGACGCCCCGGCGCTGATGCAGCGGGTTTGACATTCGCCATCTACCAACCGCTCGCTCGCAAGCGACCGTTGGAATTGGACTCAGGCCGCTAACGGTCGAGCGCCCGGTAGCGGCGGAAGATTCCCATCTCGTTGAACGCAATCCGCCGGCTGGAGCGGAGATAGGCCGCCACCCGCTTTCTCGCGGCAACGCGGTCGTGCAGCGCCACGAGATCGGGGATCCGCTTCTCGAAGCGCTGCATGCGCCTGGGAAACGCGTAGCGCAGCCCGGCAACCACCTGGAACAGCGACAGGTCCACGTAGGTCAGCCTGCGGCCGCTGACGTATGGCCCGCCGCTCTTTCCGATCAGCTCCTCGAAATAGCCGAGGTACTTCGGAACGCGGTGCCGCCAGAACAGTTCGGTGCAGCGCTTCGCCGCGGCGCGCTGGTCCTCGTAGTAGAGCCGGCTGGACAGCGGGTGATGGGTGTCGTGGATCTCCTTGACGAGATCGACGATCGTGAGCTGGAGCTGATGGATCCACAGCCTCCCGGCTTCGTCGCGCGGTGCAAGGCGAAGCCTCGACCCGAGATAAAGCAGGATGTTCGCGCTCTGCCCCACAAGAATCTTGCCGGCGCGCAGGAACGGCGGCGCATAGGGCGGCCGCTTCACCCGCCTGCCGCCGATCAGCCTCAACATCGAATCCATGCCGCCGGAGCGGCGGGCGACATCGACATAGTCGGCGGCACCCTCTTCCAGAGCCAAGCGGACGAACTCGCCGCGCCCCTGGATTTCCGGCCAGTAATAAAGCTCGTATTTCATGGCGGTCAGCGCGGCACGCAGCGGCGCGAGCGCTCGATCATTTGCTTGCCGCCCACCTTGCGGTGATCGCCGCCTGTAACCTCCATGATCTGGCCCGAGGGACACTTGCCGTTATCGACCCGGACTTTCTCACCCAGCTTCAATTTTCCCATTGGTGGCTCTTCCTTGAGCACCTGCGCCTGAACCGGCGCGGCCAGCGCCACAACCAGCAGGCAACCGATTGCGTACCGGTGCATCCTCCGCTCTCCCGCTCTCGATGCGTTGCAATGCGACAAGCCTGACCGATTTTCGCGGCGTTGTCAGGGCAGCCGGCAGCGCTCGTGCCATGCGCCGGAGACCGTTCGCCATACCCATTTGGCACAGCCGGGCGGAAGAAGACGTGCTACGTCAGCGCTCCGCTTTGCGGTAACGACAGCACACCCATCCATGTCAGGCCGGCAGGAACGCATACCCCTCGCGATCGGCTACATGGTGGCCGCCGGCATTCTGTTTTCCATCACGAGCGCAGCCTCCAAATGGCTGGTGGAAACGTATCCTGTCGGCGAGGTGCTGTTCGCCCGCGCGGTCGGAGGCTTCATCGCCTGCGCCATGTTCATCGTTCCGATGTACGGGATCGGCGTGTTCCGGACCGCGCGACCCGGTGCGCATCTGTTGCGCGGAGTTTCGCAGACCACCTCGCAGGCGCTGCTGCTGATCGCGTTCAGCATGATGCCGCTGGCGAGCGCGACCGCCATCAACTTCTCCTCTCCCCTGTTTGCCACGCTGGCCTCTGCGATCTTCCTGAAGGAAGCGGTGGGACCGGTGCGCACCGCAGCCCTCGTCGTCGGCTTCTTCGGCGTTCTGATCGTGACCAATCCCGGCGCCGAGACGTTCCAGATCGGCGCGCTGTTCGCGCTTGCCAACGCGATCCTGTTCGGAACGGTGACGGCCGGCGTCCGCGGCATGACCACGACGGAATCCGCAGGCACCCTGACCATGTACCAGCTTGCGATCCTGTCCGTGACGTTCGGGCTGTCGCTGCCGTTCGCGTTCGTGATACCGACGTCGATCGATACGGTCTGGCTGCTGATCAACGGGACCGGAAACGGCGTTGCGCAATACTGGTGGACGCGCGCGATCCACATGGCGCCGACCGCCGCCGTGGTGCCGTTCAACTATCTCTCGCTGGTCTGGGCGGCACTGCTCGGCTTCGCCATCTGGGGCGACGTGCCGACGCTCGGCCTGGTGGCCGGTGCGGCGATCGTGGTGGGCTCCGGCCTGTTCCTTCTCTGGCACGAGACGCGCAAGGTGCCGATCCCGCCAGCACCCGTGCGCTGATCCGCGATGCAAGGCAGCCACCGCAGAACCCAGAACGTGATGCCTGCCTATTTCTTCTTGCGTGCGCCCTGGAGCAGGGTCGGCTGCATGTTGCCGCCGGTGCCGATCTGCAGGCAGACCAGCAGTTCGACGTAGCTGTCCAGGCCAAAGCCGGAGGATTCGGCGACGCAGCGGCTCCGCAGCGAGGCGGAGAACGTCTGCCAGCTCGACACGAGTTGGTCGCGCGCCTGGTTCTCATCCTTCATGCACGCCGTTAGGCTCTGGGCATCGGCCATATTCCCGCTGGCACTGGCCGCCCCCTTGCAGCTCGGCTCGATGTTGAACTTCGGAACCTGGTCGGAGACCGGCATCAGCAGTTGCGCGCCGATCCAGACGATCGCTGCTGCCGACATATGCATAGGGCGCCCCCAGCTCCGAGAATGCTGCCATGCGAACGGTAGAACCTGGCGACGGTCGGGTCCATAGACCCAAACGGCAAGCGGCCGGTCCTTTGGAGACCGGCCGCCCATCCAGTTTACGCCGCCGAAGTCAGTTGGCTGCGAAACAATAGAACAGGCCATCGCCGCCGGTGCCGCGCAGGTCGGTCTGGGCGCAACCGCCGCCCGGCCCGCGGGAGGGATGCGAGGAGTTCCACGACAGCGCCGGCGGCTCGGTGTTCAGCCCCGCCCGGTCGTGATGGCCGACCATGGCCGCGCCCTTGGTGCTGCTGGTCCAGTTCCCACAGGTGCGGTCGTCGCCCGCAGCGAAGGCGGTGCCGTCGGCCTGCGAACCGGTGAGGATGTCGTGGCGGTTTGGTGTATCGCCGCGGCCGTTGATGACCTCGCCCTTCTCGCTGAGCGAATTTTCCTTGTTCAGCTTGTTGTTGGGGCTGTGCAGGTCGGCAACGCTTGTCGCCACGACGAGGCCCTTGGCGTTCTGCCACGGGCCCTTGCCGATGCGGTCCTTGGCGTTCACCGCGTTGGCGCCCTGCGTGCTGAGATAGGCCCGCCAGGTCTTGCCGGTGGCCCCGGCCGCCGTGGCGAGCTTGGTGCAATGCGCGTCGGCACCGTCGAGGCCGCCGAGATCGCCGCCATTGCCCGGTCCCGCACTGGTTATGAAGAACGTCATGCCGGCCTGCTGGGCCTGTGCCGGAACGGCCGCGCCGGCGGCAAGGCACGCGGCCAAGGCGAATACGGAGACTCCAACGGATTTCATTGATCACTCCTCCCTGCAGCCGTCCGCCTCCGGCGGACCGGATAAGCAAAGAACATTACAGAGCATGGAATCGTCCGGCTGCGCGGACAATAATTTGGCAGAAACGGGGTTGCGGCGGATTCCGGTCAGCCGACGTGGGCGAGCCGCACCGGCACTTCGGCGGAGGCGACGCGCTCGCCGATCACACAGTTCCGTCCGGCCGCCTTGGCCTGATAGAGCCGCTGGTCGGCGATCTGGAACATGGCGTCGTAGCTGCTCGCCGCCGCGTCTCCGGTTGCGATGCCGACGCTGACCGTGACGCGCCCGCCGGAACCGCCCGAGCTGGTAGCGATCTCGCGGCGGATCCGTTCGCCGAGCGCCAGCGCGGGCCCTGCCGACAGGCCGTCGCAGATCAGGACGAACTCCTCGCCGCCGAACCGGTAGACCT
>CAZGSW010000179.1:0-8817 GCA_964528635.1 uncultured Rhodoplanes sp.
TTCCTGCCCGGCTGGGAGGAAGGCCTGTTCCCGAGCCAGCGCACGCTCGACGACCAGGGCCGCGCCGGGCTCGAGGAGGAGCGCCGCCTCGCCCACGTCGGACTGACGCGCGCGAGGAAGCGCGCGAAAATCTACTTTGCCACCAACCGCCGCACCCACGGCCTATGGACCACCAACATCCCGTCGCGCTTCCTCGACGAGTTGCCCGCGGCGAACGTCGAAGTGACCGAGAGCAAAGGCTCGTTCGGCGGCGCGGCCGGCTTCGGCGCTTCGCGGTTCGACAAGATGACCGCGTTCGGCTCGAACTATTCGACACCCGGCTGGCAGCGCGCGCAGGCCAACAAGAACCGCAGCGGATTCTCGGAAACCGGCGCGCCGCGCTACGGCGAAGAGGGCATCGGAGACGACTCCCTGGACTACGCGCAGCCCGACTACGACGAGGACTCTCCGTCCCCTCCCCCTGCAAGGGGGAGGTCGGCGGCCAAAGGCCGCCGGGTGGGGGTCAAAGCGCCGCTTACCATCGAAGGCGAGTTGATCGCCAAATCCACCGGCACGGTGTCGTCATTCTCCGTCGGCGACCGGGTGTTTCACATCAAGTTCGGCAACGGCAACGTCACCGCGATCGACGGCAACAAGCTGACCATCGCGTTCGACAAGGCCGGCGAGAAGCGCGTGGTGGACAGTTTTGTGGAGAGGGTGTGAGGGGCTTAATTTCCCGAACCTCGACAAGCAATAACCCAACCGCATACAGCGATAACGCAACGATATTCCTGCCCGGCACGTTCGGCACACTCTTCGCGCCAGTCAACGCATCACGCACCGCACCGGCGCGGTGGATTCGACCGGAACACTGTGTCACGGTGCGCTCCACCTCGCACGGGATCCCGGTGCGGGATGACAAGACCTAAAATCTGTGCCGACTGCCATCCAGCGCCGGGAGGTATCAATGAAGCAGTTCAAGTGTGTGCTTGCCGTCGCCACGATCCTGGCCGGCCTCGCGATCGGCGGCATGCCTGCCGCGGCCGACAACTTCCCGAGCCGCACCGTGCGCATCATCGTGCCGTTCTCCGCCGGCGGCGCCAATGACGGCGTTGCGAGAGCCGTGGCCGAGCGGCTGTCGAAGAAGTGGGGTCAATCCGTGGTGGTCGAGAACCGGCCGGGCGGAGCCACCACGATCGGGACGCGTGCGGTGATCGAGTCGGAGCCGGACGGTCACACCCTGCTGTTCACCAGCAGCAGCACCTTCGTCGTGACGCCGCACACCACCAAGATCAACTTTGATCCGTTGAAGGATCTCGAACCGATCAGCATGGCGGCCAGCATCGCGCCGGCCATGGCGATCGGCAACAACATCGCGGCGAAGACCGTCCCCGAGTTGATCGCCTACGCCAAGGCGAACCCCGGCAAGCTGACCTACGCCTCGGCGGGCCGCGGCACCTACTCTCACGTCGCCATCGAGCACTTCAAGAAGATGGCCGGCATCGACATGGTGCACGTGCCCTACAGCGGCACGTCGAAGGCTCTCACCGACATGCTCGGCGGCCGCATCGACGTCTATATGGTGGCGATCGCCGTCTTCAAGGATCTGGAAAAGTCCGGGAAGCTCAAGATCGCAGCCATGGGCACGCAGGACCGGCATCCCGACCGGCCCGATCTGCCGACCATCGGCGAGGCGGTGCCCGGCTATGCCATCGACGTATGGTTCGGATTCTCCGCTCCGGCAAAGACCCCGGCCCCGGTGCTCGACAAGGTGCACAAGGACATCACCGAGATCCTGAACGACCCGGAGTTCGTCAATGGCTTCGTCAAGCCGCAGGGCTTCACCGTGCCCAAGCTGAGCCGCGAGCAGTTCGCGAAGCATCTGCGCGAGGACTATCAGCTCTGGGGCACGATGGTTGAGAACGCCGGCATGAAGAAGCAGCCGTAACGCCGGCCGCTGAAAAGTATCGGGAGCATGATCATGAACGTTCGTCTTGTTGCAGGCGCGCTCTGCCTCGTTGCGCTCACCGTTCCGTCCCTCGCGCAGACCTATCCCGACCGGCCGGTGAAGGTGGTGGTGCCGTACACCGCCGGCGGAGGAACCGACACCGTCGCCCGTGCCATCTCGCAAAGGCTGTCCGAGAAATGGGGCCAGCCGGTGGTGGTGGAAAACCGCCCCGGCGCCGGCACGACGCTCGGCACCGACGCCGTCGCGAAGGCTGCGCCTGACGGGCTGACGCTGCTGTTCACCGACAGTGCGTCGTTCGTGATCAATCCGCATATCTACAGCAAGCTGTCCTACGATCCACTCAAGGACCTGGAGCCGGTCGCGCTGGCGGTGCGCCTCGCACCCGTGATGGCTGCGGCGACCAACGCTCCGGCCAAGACGGTGGCAGAACTCGTCGCCGCGGCGAAGGCCAATCCCGGCAAGCTGACCTACGCCAGCCCCGGCATCGGCTCGTATCCCCACGTGGCGATGGAATACTTCAAGCACCTGTCGGGCACCGACATCCTGCACGTGCCGTACCGGGGCTCGACGCCCGCGCTCACCGACCTGATCGCCGGCCGCCTGACCACGTACATGGTCACATACTCCGTGTTCTCGGCGCTGGAGAAGGAGGGCAAGGTACGGATCGTGGCGACCGCGACGGAGGATCGCCTGCCAAACCGCCCCGACCTGCCGACCATCGGCGAGACGGTGAAAGGCTATTCGATCAACGTCTGGTTCGGCTTCGCCGCTCCGGCGAAGACCCCGGCCGCCGTGCTCGACAAGATCCACGGCGACGTGGCCGAGATTCTCAAACAGCCCGAGTTCATCGAGAAGTTCGTCAAGCCGCAGGCCTACATCGCCGGCAATCTCAGCCGGCGTCAGTTCTCCGATCTCATCAAGGCCGAGCACGCCAAGTGGGCCGACCTGGTGAAGATCTCGGGCGTCAAGCCGCAGTAAGGGTACGGGGCGAGGAATGCGTTTCATTGATCTGAGCGTCACCATCCGCAACCAGTCGTTCGAGCCTGGCGGACCCGAGATCGTGCGGATGAACCACGTCGAAGCCGCCCGCAAGCGCGCCGGCGACTTCAACTTTCTGCCGAGCGGCTATCCCGACGGCATGGCGCTGGCGCACGAGCGGGTGACGCTGTCGGCGCACGGCGGCACGCACGTCGATGCACCGCTGCACTACGGCCCGACCTGCGAAGGCAAGCCCTCCAGGAGCATCGAGGAGGTGCCGCTGGAGTGGTGCTACGGCCCGGGCGTCTGCCTCGACTTCTCCGACAAGAAGCCCGCCGAGTTCATCACCCGCGATGACATCGTCGCGGCGCTCAAGAAGATCGGCCACACGCTGTCGCCGCGCGAGATCGTGCTGCTGCGGACCGACACCGACAAGCACTTCGACAACCCGCAGTTCCCCAACCTGCAGCCGGGCCTGCATCCGGACGGCTGCCATTACCTGCTGGATCAGGGCGTCCGCATGATCGGCATCGACGCCTGGGGACTGGATCGCGCGCCGCGCGACATGGCGGCCGATCACAAGAAGGGGATTCCGAACTCGCTCTGGCCAACGCACATGGTCGGCCGCACCCGCGAATACCTGCAGATCGAGCGGCTCGCCAACCTTGCCGCGCTGCCGCCCACCGGCTTCACCGTGGTGGCGTTTCCCGTGAAGATCGAACAGGGCACCGCCGGCTGGTCCCGCGTCGTGGCACTGGTCGAGGACTGACCGCCGGCCATGAAGCTCGTCACCTTCAGCATCGCAACGCCGCTCGGCGACGTCAGCAGGATCGGCGCACTGCAGGGCGAGCGGACGATCGACCTGGCCGCCGCGCATGCCTGGCTTTTGCACGATCGCGGGGTTTACGCCGCCTCCGATCTCGCCGCCGCGACGATACCGCCCGACATGGCGGAGTTCCTGGCGCGCTGGCCGGTGGCGCGGACCGCGGCGGAGGAAGCGTTGTCGTTCGCCGCAAGCCTGCCCGCCGATGCGGTCTCGCCGTCCGGAGCGCGCGTGTCCTACGGCGCAGGCGAATACCGGCTTCGCATCCCGATCCGGCCACGCCGGCTCAAGGACTATCTCGTCTACGAGGAGCACAAGAAGAAATCGATGGCCCGCAAGGGCCTCGAAATGCCCGAGCTGTGGTACCGGATGCCGACCTACACCAACCGCAACGTCTGCGGCCTCGCCGACCCCGGCGAGGACATCATGTGGCCGGCGTATTCGAACAAGCTCGACTTCGAGTTCGAGCTGGCCGTGGTGATCGGCCGTGCAGGCCGCGACATCAAGGCCGCCGACGCCATGGACCACATCGCCGGCATCACGATCTATAACGACTTCAGCGCGCGCGACGTCCAGGCCGACGAGGGCCGGATCGGCGCCGGCGCCGGCAAGAGCAAGGACTTCGACCAGGGCAACGTGCTCGGTCCCTGCATCGTCACGCTGGACGACATCGATCCGTCCGACGTGGCGATGGTGCTCCGCGTCGACGGCGAGGAATGGGCGCGCGGGCACACCAGCGGCATGAAGTTCTCGTGGGGCCAGATCGTCGAGAATGCGTCGCGCGGCGAGACGATCTTTCCGGGCGACGTGTTCGCCTCCGGCACGATGAACCGGGGCTGCTGTCTGGAGCTGGAGCGCTGGTTCAAGCCGGGCACGCGGATCGAGATGGACGCCGCCGGCATCGGCGTGCTGTCGAACCGGGTGGTGGCGCCCGCCTGATCGGCGAAGCTGTAGCCTTCCCCCTACCCCCGCGCCGGCCGCCGCCGCTCGGTGAACCACGGCCGGTACTTCGTCATCTTGGCGCGCTGCGCCTGCGGAGCCGAACGCTTGCAGGTCGCGGCCTCCTGGCTCTTGCCCGGCGCGGCCCAGCGCAACTCGACGCAATCGTTCGGGTTGTAGGCCATCTCCAGCGCCTCGGCGCGTTCGATCACGTCGGCGAGCTTCAGCGTCCAGGGCGAGCCGTCGCTGCGCGGATAGCTGAAGCTGCGCGAGGTCAGTTCGCGCGCCAGCACCTGCTGCAACTGCGCCTTCACGTCGGCGACGCTGCGCCCCATCGGCATGGCGTAGCGGTCCGGCCGCCGCGCCACCCGCTCGGGGAAGAAGCGCACCACGTCGATGGCGATGAGGAGGCGCAGGTCGCGCGCCGGCGTGGAGAAATCCTCCCACGGGCCGATGGTCTCGAAGATCGACGGGCCGTCCGGCATGTTGACCAGCCCCCTGCCGCTGTTCTGGTACTTGCGGCCGTTCTCCACCGAGGTGACGCGCGCCTTGACCTGCTCCTCCAGCGCGTCGATCGCCTCCTTCATGGCGCGCTCCGGATCGAGCGGCTGCGGCGACATCACGTCGTCCATGCGGTCGTAGAACGCCTCGGTGTCGAGCTTCGCCTGTTCGAGCGAGAAGTCGGCGTAGTGCGGATTCCGCGCGATCTGGTCGTTGGTCAGGCGGCGCAGCACGCCGTCGGTGCCGCGCATCACCGGACGGAACCGCTTGAAGCCGGGACCGCCCAGCGCGCGGTCCTGCGCGAACAGGAAGTTGCCGCGCCAGAAGCGCTTGCGCGCCACCGTGCCGTCCGGCTGGCCGTCCACCGCGAAGAACAGCCCGGCGGAGTTCGCGGTCTGCGGCAGCCGCTTGGTCAGCATCAGGATGTGGCCGTAAGGATCGGCATACACCACGCCGGGACGCAACGTTTCCTGCGAGAGCGACACCGGGTAGTAGTCGGTGTTGTTGTCGGCGAGCGCGGTGCGCGCCGAGCCGGAGTGCACGCCGTCGGCGATCACCCGCGCATAGGGGCCGAACGCCGCGGCGAGATTGATCCGCGTCATCGGCGCCGGCGGTCCGGACAGCAGTCCTTCGGTGCCGGGCGGCGGCGCCGGACGGCCATAGCTGGCGTTCTGGATGCTGCCCCACTGCGGACAGGTCGGCCCCTTGCCGCCGCCGCCGCGCGAGCACTTGGAGAAGCCGAACGGCAGGCCGAGCTTGTAGGCGAAATAGGCGCGCAGGAAATACGGCAGGTCCGCGCAGTCCGGGCGCAGCACCGTCTTCATCTCGTCCTCGCGCAGACCGAGATGGTTGAACAGGATGTTGCGCTCGCGGTCGCGCAGCACGAAGTGCAAGGCGGGCCACGACGGCGAGGCGTCGATCGGATCGTCGAACAGCTTCTCGATAAACGCCGAGAACAGGTTTTCGGTGGCGCGATTCCACTCGCCCCGCAGCGGCCACACGCTGCCCGACACGCTCGACGGCGGACGCGGCGCGGAGGCAGCCACTTCGATCTCGCGGGCGCAGTTCGGTGCGCTGCTCAGCATCGCGCGCCATTTGCCCGGGGCGGGCGAGGCCACCTCGGCGATCCAGAAATACGGCGGGCCGCCGTAGCGCTTCGCCGAGCGCGCGGCGACCGCGCCATCCGGCCCGATCAGCGACAGCTCGCCGTCGACCGGCTTTTCCGCGGTGAACAGCACGCGCAGCGGCGCGCCCTTCCACGGCGACACCGGCGACGGCAGCACCGCGATGCCGGCGGCGCGCTCGCAGCTTTCGCCCTGCGCGCGCACATCGGCGGCAGACAACAGCCACAGCATCGCGGCGAACGGGGTCAGTGCGGCGGCGGGGACAAGCCTGCGTGCGGTCAGCAATGGAGCCTCTCGTACCCTTCAGCCGCGGCGCGGCAAACCAATACCAAAGACCGGGCCGCATCATGGCAAAAGCGGCCGGCAAAATCGACCGTGACCGGTCGCCGCGCACCGGCCACCCCGTTCAACTTTCCGTTCAACGCAGTTGCAGCAGAACGAACCACTTGCGGTCGTTCAGGGAACACTTCTCCTGCCCGTCGGGAGGCTCACCCGAGGCGGTCGGCAGGGTCCAGGAGCCCGGGCCGCAGCGGCCCTTCTGCCATGACGAGAACTTCAGCGAGCCGCGCAGGTTCAGCTTTCGCGCCGACACCGACTGATTGACGTTACCGCCGATGGTGTAGACCTTGCGGGCCGGCACGTCGACATACGCCACCACCTCGCAGTGGGTGCGGCGCACCGTGCGCGCGGCGGCCTCGCCCGCAAGTTCGCCGCGAATCCGTTCGAGCACGGCCGCGTCCGCTTCGCCGGCAAGCGCGCGCTCGCGGTGCTGGCAGATCAGGTCGCCGGGCCGCGGCCGCGTCGACGTCAGCGGACAGGCCCGGTAGATGCCGCCTTTCGTGCTGTCGCTGTTTTCCGCTCCGCTCACGGCAAACGCATCGTAGATGTAGGCCCGGTGCGCGTTGGCAAACTGAAAGGCATCGGCGCCGACCCCGGCCTTGCGGACCACATAGCTGACGAATGCCGCCGACCACGATGTGTCGACCGCGGCGGCCCGCATCGCCGCCTCGCGGAGCATCTCGCGTTCGGCCGGGTCGGCAACGGTGTCGGCCAGCTTGAGAAGCTGCGCCGCGCTGGTGCGAAGCAGCGAAGCGGATTGCGCGTCGGCGGTTGCGGTGGTGGCGTCGCGGTAACCGCGCACCTCCAGCTTGCCGGGCGCATCGCCGTTCTCGCCATACAGCTCGCGCCAGTACTTCATCACCTGCCACCAGCCGATGCTGCCGAGCGTTGCGTGGCTGCGTCCGCCGTCGTCCTCCCCGTGCTCCGCCTCGGTCAGGCCGAAGCGGAAAATGCGTCCGTCGGAATCGATCTTGTGACCGCCGAACCGGTCGAACTCACCAATGGCGATCTGCGCGATTCGCTTGCCGAGTTCGGATGGTGGCTGGGCAGCGGTTGCGTTGCAGCGGGCCTGTACCGCCCTCCAGAACGCCGCGGCGTCATCGCCCGGCTGCGCGAACGCCGGCTGCGCCGCGGTCACGGCAACCGCTGCGGCAAAGGCGCAGACCAGGACTCGCATGATCCCTCCGGGGCGAACCGACGGCGGGCATTATAGCCTGCCTTGCCGACGGCGGCCGCACCTGCGGAGCGGTCCTGGGGAGCGTTCCTGGAAGGATTCGAAACCAGCCTAAATACCCGCAGGGTTGCCGGTCAGCCCCCGGGAACCTGCTGTCCCCCCGTCCGCTTCGGACCGGCCGGTTTGAGGCAGGTCCGGTGCCAGCCGCGTTTCGGCGTGCGCCCGGAAGGACGGGGCGGGCAATTGCAGGACGGTTGCGCGCTGACCGCTGGACAGGCGCGTCAGCGGTACGATCGTGCCGTCCGGAAACTCCAGCGCATCGTGATGAGCGTAAGGATTGCCGATGTCGATCTCGCGGAACCGCGCGGTCCGCACCGCCGTGCGAATACGGGCATGGGTCACGGGATGCTCGTATTCCACGTCACGCATGAACGCCAGCTCGGTGCCGGGCATCAGGCAGACGCACACGTTGATGTCGCCGGCCGAGGCGAAACCGCGGGTGATCGTGTTGGGGAAGGTGGTGGTGACGAGTTCGTCGGCCACCGCGGCCTTGCGGGAGGCTACGCTTTCGAGGCTGTAATCGCACATTGGGTCCGCTCCTGGGTCCACTTCTGCGCGGCGCCGGCCAGCCCTCGGTCCGGTGCCGGTCAGGTTCAACGTGCCAGTTGCGATTCCGTTCACTTCTTTTCTAGCATCAGCACGCCTTCGCGGCGGATGGCGGGCGCAAGCCGCTCCGCAATCCTGGCAAGCAGCCACGGCAGCGTGACCTCGATCCGGACCTGATCCTCCATCACATCGATGCTGCCGGCGGCCTGCTGGCCGAGCGCCGAGGCCGCGAACGTCAGACGGTCGCCGCTCCAGGACTGATTGGAGATGTTGAGAATCCCGGCGAACTGGCTGCCCGCACGCTCAAAGCCGCTGCGGATGCGGCGCGCCGCCTCCTCGCGGCCGAGACTGTGGGGCACCGAGACGACGACAGGTTTCGACATGG
>CAZGSW010000180.1:0-3271 GCA_964528635.1 uncultured Rhodoplanes sp.
CCCGGCACCGACGCCGTGCACACCCACATGACCAACACGCGGCTCACCGATCCGGAGATTCTGGAGTTCCGCTATCCGGTGCTGCTCGAGGACTTCCACATCCGCAAAGGCTCCGGCGGCAAGGGCAAGTGGAACGCGGGCGACGGCGTGAAGCGCACCATCCGGTTCCTTCAGAAGATGGAATACACCATCCTCTCCGGCCACCGCCGCATCCGCCCCTTTGGGCTGGAAGGCGGCGAGGACGGCCAGATCGGCGAGAACTATGTCCGCCGCAACGACGGCACGATGGAACGGCTCAAGGGCGCCGACGCCACCGTGGTCGACGCCGGCGAAGCGATCGTCATCCAGACACCGACCGCGGGAGGGTACGGGAGGGAATAGCCCGATGCGCAACTTTCATGACGTGGGCACGCTGAATCTCTGCCAAGAATAACGATCCGCCCTGCAACACGTGGATCAAACTGAAACCGGGAGGAAGCGGTCATGATGAGCAAAGCGTTGCTTGCGGCCTCATTGGCGCTGACTTGGAGCACCGCTGCGATCGCGCAGGACAAATGGCCCGACCGCCCGATCCGGTTCGTCGTTCACGTCGCGGCCGGTGGCGGCGTCGATCTCAATGCACGCATTCTGGCCGACCAGTTGAGCAAGCAGCTCCCACAGCCGGTGCTTGTCGAAAACATGGGCGGCGCGGGCGGCACCATTGCCGCACGCCATGTGGCCAAGTCGGAGCCCGACGGCTACACGTTCCTGTTTGCCGGTCCGGGTCACGCTTCCGCGCCGTTCCTGCGCAAGGAACCACCCTACGATCCGATCAAGGACTTCATCCCGGTATCGCTTGTGACCCAGTTTCCGCTGGTCGTCGTGATCAATCCCAAGCTGCCGGCCAAGAATATGAAAGACTTTATCGCCATGCTGAAGGCGGCTCCCGGAAAGCACACCTTCGGATCGGGTGGCGTCGGCGGCTCCTCGCACATTCCGGTCGAGATGCTCATGCGCCAGGCCGGTGTGCAGATGACGCATGTTCCGTTCCGCGGCAACGGCCCCTCGTCGACGGCACTCATCGGCGGCCAGATCGACCTGATTATCGACGGTCTCGCACCCCAGCTCGGCAACATCGAAAGCGGCAGGGTGCGCGTGCTGGCCGTGACCACCAAGACCCGCACGCCCTATCTGCCGGACGCACCCGCGGTGTCCGAAACGCTGCCCGGCTACCAGTTCCCGATGTGGGTCGGGCTGTTCGCACCGGCCAAGACGCCGCAGGCGATCGTCGACAGGCTCGCCGCGGAGGTCGGCAAGGCGATGCAGGATCCGGCCACGAAGAAGCGCTATGCGGACGTCAAGGTCAGCCCTGCCGGCTCCACGTCCAAGGAGTTCGACGCGTTCTTCCGCGAGCAGCTCAAGTTCAACGAAGACATCATCAAGGCCTCCAACATCCAGCAGAATTGACCCGCAATGCTTCGAAGCAACGACCGGATTCTCGTCACCCATTGCGGCAGCCTGCCGCGCCCGGCCGCGTTGTCGGAAATTCTGTTGCGGCAGGAATCGGGAGAGTCCGTCGATGCTGGCGACCTCCATCGCCAGTGCGGTGACGCGGTCGCCGCCGCGCTGGCGGCGCAAATCAAGGCGGGCGTCGACGTGGTAAGCGACGGCGAGCAGCCGCGGGTCGGCTTCTCGATGTATGTCCCGCTGCGAATGGAGGGCTTCGGCGGCGAGTCCGTCCGCCCCAGTCCGCGCGATCTCGACGACTTTCCGCTGTTCGCGGAACGCCTCAAGCAGAAGCGCGGACGCCGCAATCGCATCGCGACGCCGCCGAAGGCGATCGGTGAGGTGCGTTACACCGGACAGGCCGACGCGCAGTCCGAGTGCGACATGTTCAGGAGCGCACTGTCGGCGTCGCCGGCCAAGCCCGCCGAAGCGTTCATGACGGCGGCCTCCCCCGGCATCATCGCCACCACCATGATCAACGAGTTCTACGACTCGTATGAGAACTATGTGTTCGCCCTGGCTCGCGAACTGGCCAAGGAATACGAGCTGATCCACAAATCGGGTTTTCTGCTGCAACTCGACGCGCCTGACTTCGGCCTCGAGCGCGCGCGCATGTTCAAGGATCGCAACGACCGGGAATTCCTCGAGGCTATGGAGTTGAACGTCGAAGCGGTCAATCGCGCAACAAGGGAAATCCCGCGCGACCGCATACGGCTCCATATCTGCTGGGGCAACTGGGAAGGACCGCACACCCACGACTTCCCGCTGTCGGAGTTGCTCCCGATCCTCTACCGGGCAAAGGTCGGGGCGCTGAGCATCGAGTTCGCCAATCCGCGTCACCAGCACGAATACGAAGCGTTGCGGAAAAACCCGTTGCCTGCCGAAATGGTACTCATTCCCGGCGTCATCGACACCACGACCAACTTCGTCGAGCACCCGCAGGTGGTCGCCAACCGCATTTGCGAAGCCGCCGATGCGGTGGGCGATCGCAGCCGCGTCATTGCCGGAACGGACTGCGGCTTCGGCACCTCGGCCGGCTCCGAGGCCGTGTCGCCCGACGTGGTCTGGGCCAAGCTCGCGGCGTGCCGCGCGGGCGCCGACATCGCAAGCCGAAAGCTTTGGGGATAGGCGTACACTCGCCTCCTCGCGGCCGGACAGGCAATTCGAGGCGGATCGAATAAAAACGGCCGGGCTTTCGCCCGGCCGTCTGCATTCCTGAAATCGCGAAGCCGGCTCAGTCGGTCTGCTGGATCGCCGACACCATCCACGGCCCGTTGTGGGCGCGACGGAAGGTCCAGTACTCGATGCCCTCGTCCGGCGTGTCGAGGCCTTCGACCACGCGGCCGGAGTTGCGGTCGATCAGCTTGTCGATCTGGCTGTAGCGCATCGCGACGGTGGCGTATTCGTCGTCACCCTCGCGCCAGGCTTCGGCGAGATCGCCCTGCAGCAGTTTCACGTCGGTGATCTTGTTGATCACCCCGCGGGTCTGGTTCGCCGCCAGTTCCTCGGCGTAGTACGATAGCATTTCCGGCGTCACCAACTTGCGGAGCGCCGCGACGTCCTCGTCGCTGTAGGCCTTCTGCACCTCGCCGAGCGTGCGCTCGAACGCGTCGAAGTCGTCGGGCGCGACCTCGATCGGCTCGCCAACATCCCCGCCGGCACCGTTGGCGGCATGGCCGTTGATGTGGCCGTTGGTGTAGCCGTTCGCGCCGTTGAGGCCGAAGCCATTCAGAAGGCTGCCGCCCTGCTGCCGGGGCTCGGCGTGCGGCTGCATGCCCATGCTGGA
>CAZGSW010000180.1:3371-7106 GCA_964528635.1 uncultured Rhodoplanes sp.
GGAGTCCATGCCGCCACCGGCGTTCCGGCTCGTGCCGGAGCGCGCATAGGCCGGCTGCTGCGGCTGCGAGCGGCGCTGCCACCAGCGATACGCCATAAGGCCGAGAAAGGCGATCAGGCCGATCTGCAGCAACAGGCCGAGGAACGAGGCGAAGCCCGCCATGCCGCTCAGGAAGCCGTTGCCCATCAGCATGCCGATCAGGCCGGCGCCAAGGAAGCCGGCGGCGAGACCGCCGAGCAGGCCGCCGCGGCTGAAGAAGCCGCCGGGCTGCGTGGCGGGCGTGACCGGGCGCGCAGGCGTGGCGGCGCCGGGCTGTGCCGGACGGGCCGGCGTGGTCATGGTGCGATCAATCGGACGCGCCGTATTCGGCGCGGTCTGGGTCTTCGGCGGCGCCATGAACGTGCGGCCACCGCGGCTGCCTGCGTTGAAGCGCGGCGCCGCAAAGGCTTCGACCACCACGAACAGAAGCGCGGCGGCGACGGCCAGCGACGCGATCAGCGACTTGTTGCGGAACATGTGTTTCCTCTCTGCGGGTCCGCTGGACCCAGGGCGTATTTGTTTCCTTGGCGCCATCATGTGGGTGCGCACCACCGGATCCGGTAGTGGCGCCCGCACGATCGCCGCCCAGGGTGCCCCCACGCCTGGTACGAGGGCCGTACAGCAATCACTGTATCATATTCATTGCGCCGCAAGTTTGACAGATGCCGGCGGCGCGCGGAACGCCGTTTCCCCGGCAAATCCAGCCGGACAGGTCAGTACACCTTGTGGCGGTCGGCGGCCCAGTCGATCTCCGGGCGCGGACCGGGCTCCTCGACCCAGTCCTGATCCTCGACCGTCGTGTCGCGGCCCTTTCCCTTGTCGGCGATCGAGCCGGTGGTCGCCGGATCGCCGCGGCGGCGGACGCTGTCGCCGCGCCATGCGAACGGATCGTTGCGGGAGTCGAACGGCGGGTCGTAGCGCCGCGTCGGCGGCGGCTCGAACTTGCGCTGCGCCAGCATGCCGCCCTTCTTGCGCACGCGCGCGGCCACCACCTCGCCGTCGATCGCGCCGGGCTGGCAGATGCGCCGGCCGCTGGCACGCCGCATCAGGTCCACGTGGATGTGGTCGTAGTGATACTTGTTGGAACCGGGCGCCAGCACGGTGGTGAACTGGTCGCACGCCGCGCCCTGCACGTCGCGCAGGAAGCCCTGCTCCTCCGCGGAGGCGTGCCAGCCTTTCTTGATGGTGATGCGCGTGCCGTCCGCCAGCACGAAGGCTGCGATGTCGAGCGCGTTGCCGAACGCATGCTCGGAAATCCGCGCGCCGGGCTGGCCGTTCATGCCACGGCAGGAATACGCGGAAATCTGCCGGATCTCCGCGACCGGCTGGCCGAACCACTTGTGGGCGGCGGGCTGCACCGCCTCCGCGATCCAGCGGTCCAGCGCCGACACGATCGGGCACGCCAGCGTCGCCGCGGGCTTCACCTCGACCGGCACCGAGGCCGTGACGCGCGGATCGCGCCGCGGCCCGAGCGCCGGCAGCGATCTCGCCGCCGGCGGCGCAACGGCCGGACGGGTCTGGACGCCGCGATCGTCGTATTCATCGTTCCGCGGCTCCACCATGCCGCCGGGCGCGCGTTGCGGCGACGGATAGGACGGCGGCGGCGGTGCCGACATATAGGGGTCGATGCCGGGCGGGCTGATCGACATGGGGGGGCCCGGCGTTGCGTGCCGCTGTGGCGGCGGATAGCGATTGGCGGATACCGGCGGCGGCGGAGGATATACGGACTGCGCTGGAGGCGGCTGATAGCCGCCGCCACCGGGCGGCAGCGCCAGCATGCGGGGCTCGCCGGACGGCACGTAACGCGGCTGCTGCGGGGGCGGCGCAAGCTGCGGGCTCTGGCTGGCGGCCACCGGCCAGCGCGGTCCGTCCGCGATATTGCCCGGCGGGCGCACCGGCTCCTGGGCGAAACCGAACGCGCTGCCGGTGACGAAGGCCGCGACCTTGATCGGATGGACGGCGCCGCAGACGCCGGGCCCCTCGATCGGGGCGATGCGCACCATGGCGCGGGTCTCGCGGACGGTGCCGGACTTCAGGCACGCCACCTCGGCCTGCTCGCGCCACGCCTCGCGCTGCGCATACTGCATGATGCCGCGCCCGCAGCCGGCCAGTGCCAGCATGAGAACGCAACCGACCAGGTACCGGCGCACGCCACACATGGCGCCGACAATGCGAGGGATTCCGTTAAGGACTCTTCAAGGAGGCGCCGCCGCGGGAATCGGGCTGCGCCGAATTGAGGCGCGGACGAAGAAACTCCGAAATACACTTCCAGGCTGTAATCGCCTAAACTATGAGCGGTTGAAGGCAACTTGAACTGTGTGGATAAATCGGCGGCAAAATCTAAATTTAACGAATAATATCAATGTATTGGCACTCCATGGTGCTTGCCGAAACCGTATGGCGCTGCAGCACGATTGTCACTTGGAGGGGACTCGGACTCTGCTAGAATCGACTCATGTTCAGCGGACGGAGGCCTCGGTGGATCTTTCCTTGCGACTGAACGTACTCGCGGTGCTGGCGGCGATTGTATTCGTGACCGCAGTGCTGTTTGGAGCGTTCTGAGATCGGATTGCCACGAAGACCATATCGGCCGTCAAACGGCTCAACGGCACCGGAGGGAAACCTCCGGTGTTTTGTTTTGGAACGGGTGTCGCACGAGAGGCTTTACCGCCGCCGTCAGGCCGCCCGGTTCTGGCGCTTGAGACCCGGCATGTAGTTGAGGATCGGCGCCAGCCAGCGCTCGGCTTCCTCGGCCGACCAGCCCTTGCGCAGCGCATAATCCTCAACCTGATCGCGCTCGATCTTGCCGACCCCGAAATAGTGGCTCTCGGGATGGCTGAAATAAAGCCCGCAGACCGAGGCACCGGGCCACATGGCATAGCTTTCGGTCAGCTTCACGCCGACCCGCTCCGCCTCCAGCAGGCGGAACAGCATGGCCTTCTCGGTATGGTCGGGTTGCGCCGGATAGCCCGGCGCGGGCCGGATGCCGTGGTACTTTTCGGCGATCAGCGACTCGTTATCGAGGGTCTCGTCGGCGGCGTAGCCCCAGAACTCCTTGCGGACGCGCTGGTGCATCCGCTCGGCGAAGGCTTCGGCCAGCCGGTCCGCCAGCGCCTTGACCATGATCGACGAGTAGTCGTCGTTGTCGCTCTTGAAGCGGTCGGCGATGGCATCCTCGCCGATCCCGGCAGTGACCACGAACGCACCGATATGATCGGCATGGCCGCGCGGCGCGACGAAATCCGACAGCGCCACGTTGGCCCGGCCGGTGCGGCGCGCAAGCTGCTGGCGCAGCGTGCGCAGCGTCACCAGCGGCGTGCCGCGGTCCGCGCCGGCGAACACCTCGATGTCGTCGCCGGACGCGTTGGCCGGCCAGAAGCCGATCGCCGCGCCGGCCTTGAACCAGCCCTCGTCGACGATCAGGCGCAGCATCTTCTGCGCGTCCTCGTAGAGCGAACGCGCCGCCTCCCCGACCACGTTGTCGGTCAGGATCGCCGGATACCTGCCCGTCAGCTCCCAGGTGGAGAAGAACGGCGACCAGTCGATGTACTCGACCAGTTCCCCGATGGAATAGTCCTCGAAGGTCCGCGCGCCGAGGAACGACGGCGCCGGCGGCGTGTAGTTCGACCAGTCGATCTTGAGCGAATTGGCGCGGGCGTCGGCCAGCGACAGCCGCTGCTTGTCCTCCTGCGCCCG
>CAZGSW010000180.1:7206-8708 GCA_964528635.1 uncultured Rhodoplanes sp.
GCGAATTGGCGCGGGCGTCGGCCAGCGACAGCCGCTGCTTGTCCTCCTGCGCCCGCGCATGGGTGGCGGTGATGCGGGCGTATTCAGCGCGGGTCTCGCCGACATACTTCTCGCGGCCCTCGCGCGACATCAGCGCCGAGGCGACGCCGACCGCGCGGCTGGCGTCGGTAACATAGACGGTCTGGCCGCGCTGGTAGTTGGGATGGATCTTGACCGCGGTGTGGACGCGGCTCGTGGTGGCGCCGCCGATCAGCAGCGGCAGGTCGAAGTTCTGCCGCTCCATCTCCGCAGCGACGTGGCACATCTCGTCGAGCGACGGCGTGATCAGCCCGGACAGGCCGACGATGTCGGCGTTCTCGGCCTTGGCGGTCTCCAGGATCTTTGCCGCCGGCACCATCACGCCGAGATCGATCACCTCGAAGTTGTTGCACTGGAGCACCACGCCGACGATGTTCTTGCCGATATCGTGCACGTCGCCCTTCACGGTGGCGAGCACCACCTTGCCGGCGCTCGACCTGCTGCTCCCGCCCGCCTTCTCCGCCTCCATGAACGGCATCAGGTGCGCCACCGCCTGCTTCATGACGCGCGCCGACTTCACCACCTGCGGCAGGAACATCTTGCCGGAGCCGAACAGGTCGCCGACCACGTTCATGCCGTCCATCAGCGGGCCTTCGATCACATGCAAGGGACGCTCGGCGGCAAGCCGCGCCTCCTCGGTGTCGGCGTCGATGAACTCGGTGATGCCGTGCACCAGCGCATGCGCCAGCCGCTTCTCCACCGGCCAGTTCCGCCACTCGAGGTCGGCCGCCTTCACCTCC
The DNA here is from genome assembly GCA_964528635.1 of uncultured Rhodoplanes sp. Lineage (GTDB taxonomy): Bacteria > Pseudomonadota > Alphaproteobacteria > Rhizobiales > Xanthobacteraceae > Z2-YC6860. The sequence continues at coordinate 8,025 of CAZGSW010000180.1, forward strand.
TTCTGGCCGCTGAAGCGGCCGGCGATGGCGAGCAGCCGCTCGGCTGCGTCGGACCTGCGGTTGAGCACCACGTCCTCGCAGGCCTCGCGCAGCTCGGCATCGAGGTTGTCGTAGACCGCGATCTGGCCGGCGTTGACGATGCCCATGTCCATGCCGGCCTTGATGGCGTGGAACAGGAACACCGAATGCATCGCCTCGCGCACCCGCTCGTTGCCCCTGAAGGCGAACGACAGGTTGGACACACCGCCCGAGCAGTGGGCGCAGGGCAGATCGCGGCGGATCTGCTGTACCGCGTCGATGAAGGCGACGCCGTAGCCGTTGTGCTCCTCGATGCCGGTCGCCACCGCGAAGATGTTCGGATCGAAGATGATGTCCTGCGGCGGAAATCCGACCTGCTCGGTCAGGATCTTGTAGGCGCGGCGGCAGATATCGACTTTGCGTTCGGTCGTGTCGGCCTGGCCCTTCTCGTCGAACGCCATCACGACGACGGCGGCGCCGTAGCGGCGCACCTTGCGCGCGTGCCTGATGAACTCCGCCTCGCCCTCCTTGAGCGAGATCGAGTTCACGACCGGCTTGCCCTGCAGGCACTTCAATCCCGCCTCGATCACCGAGAACTTGGAGGAGTCCACCATCACCGGCACGCGGGCGATGTCGGGCTCCGCCGCGACGAGGTTGAGGAACGTG
>CAZGSW010000181.1:0-5569 GCA_964528635.1 uncultured Rhodoplanes sp.
CCACGTCGGCGCCGGCGCCGAGCCGCGCCAGCGTCGCGATCACCGCCTGGTTGGAATTCGCCTTGACCGCGTAGCACACCATCGACGGCACGTCGGCGAAGGCTTGCGCGAACACGCGGTAGTGGCGGGTCAGCGTCGCGGTCGAATAGCAGTAGAACGGCGTCCCCACCTCCTCGGCGAGGCTTGCCAGACTGACCCCTTCGGCGTGCAGCACACCGTTGCGGTAGGCGAAGTGGTGCATCGCAGGCTCAGTTGAGCAGGAAATCGAGGGGGAACGATTTGCGGTTGCCGCGCACCTCGGCCGGGTTGCCGTGTTCGTCGAGCCGCTCCGCCGGCGGGGCGCCGGGCGCGCCCGGGTCGACCGGCACGGCCTGCGCCCGCGGCGGCGGGTCGAGCGGGCCCTTGCGGCCGCACGCCGACACGGCGAACGACAGCGCCAGCGCACCGATCACGGCAAGACGGAACGAACAGGTCGTCAAAACGGGCTCCCGAATTGCCGGCACCATAGCAGAACGGCAGGGGATTCCACCCCGGCCGGCCCCGTTGCAACCTTACGCACGCTCGTTTTCCAACCTGTTAAGCCACTTCTTCGCCTGGGCGCGGACGTTCTTCGGCGCGGTGCCGCCGAAGCTGGTCCGGCTCTGCACCGAACGCTCCACCGAAAGCACCCCGAACACGTCCCTGGTAATGCGGGACTCGATCTTTTTCATGTCGGCGAGCGGCAGCCTGTCGAGCGGCACGCCCGCCTCGGCCGCCTTTGCCACAATCCGCCCGGTGACGTGGTGCGCCTCCCGGAACGGCATCTTCAGGCTGCGGACCAGCCAGTCGGCGAGATCGGTGGCGGTGGAATAGCCGAGCCCGGCGGCGGCCTTCATGGCGGCGGCGTCCGGCTCCATGTCGCGCACCATACCGGTCATGGCGTCGATGGCGAGCGCCAGCGACGACATGGCGTCGATGGTGGTTTCCTTGTCCTCCTGCATGTCCTTCTGGTAGGCGAGCGGCAGGCCCTTCATCACCACCAGGATCGAATTGAGCGCACCGATCACCCGGCCGGTCTTGGCGCGCACCAGTTCGGCCGCGTCCGGATTGCGCTTCTGCGGCATGATCGAGGAGCCGGTGGTGAACTTGTCCGAGAGCCTGAGCATCGCGACCTGCGGCGAGGTCCAGATCACGATCTCCTCGGCGAAACGCGACAGGTTCACCGCGCAGATCGCTGCAGCCGACAGCGTCTCCATCACGAAATCGCGCGACGACACGGCGTCGAGCGAATTGCGCATCGGGCCGTCGAAGCCGAGCACGTCGGCGGTCATGTGGCGGTCGATCGGAAACGACGTGCCGGCCAGCGCCGCGGCGCCGAGCGGCGAGTCGTTGAGCCGCACCTGCGCGTCGTAGAAGCGGTTGCGGTCGCGCTGCGCCATCTCGACGTAGGCGAGCAGGTGGTGGCCGAACGTCACCGGCTGCGCGGTCTGCAGATGCGTGAAGCCCGGCATCACCGTGCCGGCATGCGCCAGGGCTTTCTCCGCCAGCGCCTGCTGGTAATCGCCCAACATGGCGTGCAGGTCGTCGATGCGGTCGCGCATCCAGAGCCGGAAGTCGGTCGCGACCTGGTCGTTGCGCGAGCGCGCGGTGTGCAGCCGCTTGGCCGGCTCGCCGATCAGTTCGGCAAGCCGGCTTTCGACGTTCATGTGGATGTCTTCCAGCTCGCGGCGGAACTTGAACTTGCCGGAGCCGATCTCGCTCTGGATGGTGTCGAGCCCCTGCGCGATCTTGCGCGCGTCCGCGGCGGAGATGATGCCCTGCTTCGCCAGCATGGCGGCATGCGCCTTGCTGGCGGCGATGTCCTGCCGGTACAAGTGCCAGTCCACGTCGATCGACGTGTTGATCTGAGCCATGATGGCCGCGGGACCCGACGCGAACCGGCCGCCCCACATGGTGTTGCTGCCGGTGCCGCGCTTGTTATCGCCGCCGGTGTTGCGCTTGGCTGCTTTCTTCGCCATCAGTGTCGCCGATCATGTCCGAAACACGCGAAACCCAGCTCAGACAAGCCAAAAAACGCCTCGCCTTGGTGCTGGCGGGCGGTTTCGCCGGCGTCGTCGTAGGGCTCGCCGGGATATACGGGATTGCCCGCCTGACAGGCAATGCGCCGGTGGCGCCCGAATGCCGCCCGGCACAGGAAACTGCGCAACGGATTGCGCCGCTGATCCGCGGCGAAGTGGCTGCGCTCACGGTGGCGAAGAGCCCGAAGCGGCTGCCGGACCTGGCGTTCCAGGACGAGGCGGGCGCGAAAAAGACGCTGGCGGACTGGCGCGGACGCACCGTGCTTTTCAATCTGTGGGCGACGTGGTGCGTGCCGTGCCGTCAGGAGATGCCGGCGCTGGATGCGCTGCAGGCGAAGATGGGCGGGCCGAATTTCGAGGTGGTTGCGGTGAACATCGACACCCGCGACCCGGCCAAGCCGCGTGCCTGGCTCAAGGAGGTCGGGATCAACAAGCTCGGCTATTTCGCCGATCCGTCCGCCAAGGTGTTCCAGGACCTGAAAGAGGTCGGCAAGGCGTTCGGCATGCCGACCACGCTGCTGATCGACGGCGCCGGCTGCGAGGTGGCGGTGCTGTCCGGCGCCGCGGAATGGGCGGGCGAGGACGCGCTCAGGGTGATCGGCGCCGTGCTGAAGATCTGATTCCGTACGGACCGGCGGCAGCATTCTCCTCCGGTCATTCCCGCGCCAGCGGGAATGAATTTCGGCTACGCCACGATATTCAAATTGCCGCCGACGCCCGAGCCGACGTTGGCGAGGCTTTTCATGTTCTGCGCAGCCGCTTCCAGCAGCTTCGCGGCATTCGCGCCCTGGTCGGCATTCATCTTGAGCATCTTCGCGGCCATGGCGGTCTGGGCCTGGCTGGTCTGCGCGGCGATGAAGGCGGCGGCGATCGAGGCAACGTCCATGATGCGGTCCTGCTGGTGTCTGGTTCAGCTACGCTGAATCAGACACGTCGCTCATCTTTTGTTTGCGCATGATCTTTTCCGAGAACCGGTTCCCACTTTTCAGGATCATGCGTTACGCGCTGGTCGAGATCACAAGACCGGTGACGGTGTCGATCTTGGTGCCGTTGGACATGACCATGATGTTGTTCTGGGTGTCGATGTAGGATCCGTTGGCCAGATTGATGATCGAAGCCGGGTCGATCCAGTCGGCGCCGGTCTCGGCGTTGATCTTCTTGCCGTTCGCCATGGTCAGGACATTCTGGACGGTGTCGAGCACCGAGCCGTCACCCAGGTAGATAAACTGATCGAGCTTGACCGGCGGTGGCGGCGGAGACCTGAACTTCTGCAGCATCGCGGCGCGCTCCTGCATCCGCTTTTGCGCAGCCTTGTCGCCGGCCTGCATGGCGAGCGTGGTGAGATCGGCGGTGCCGGACGCCGTGATGTTCGCAAGCGCAACGGAGTTTAGCGCGTTGTTGCTGAGATAGGACTTGATGCTGCCCGGCTTGTGCTTGGTGGACGACATCGTCTCCAGCGCGCCCATCATCCCCGAACTGGGAGACGACACGTTCCACGCCGAGGCAATCCAGGTATCGCCGCCAAGAATGGTGCTCATCACGCCACACGATCCACAGGGCGGCAGATTAGGCGAAAACCGGTTAATGAAGCTTAACCCACCCCCGCGAACGCACGATAACCTGCGATTTACCGTATCGGGTGGCGGCAGGCGGACGATCCGGGCAGTCTGCCGGTCCTGTCCCTCGCCCGCTGCGCCGCCTCGCATCCTCCGCATTCCGCCCGCTCCTCCCATCCAGCCACGCAAATGAACGCCTCGCCCTCCCCGCTCACCATGTCGGCAGCCGACTGGCTCATGCTGGTCGCCCTGTCGGTGCTGTGGGGCGGCTCGTTCTATTTCGCCAAGATCGCGGTGCTGGAAATCCCGCCGCTGACGCTGGCGCTGGCCCGGGTTGCGATCGCCGGCGCGATGATTGCGGTGCTGGTGCGGCCGCTGGGCGGCACGTTCCCGCGCGACGCGCACACCTGGGGCCAGTTTGCCGTGCTCGCCGCAATCAACAACGTCATTCCGTTCACGCTGATCTTCTGGGGCCAGCAGTACATTCCGGTCGGGCTCGCATCGATTCTCAACGCGACCAGTCCGCTGTTCACGGTGGTGGTCGCGCATCTCGCGACGACGGACGACAAGCTCACCGCTCCCCGCGCGTTCGGACTGGCCGCCGGATTCGCCGGCGTGATCGTGCTGATCGGTCCCGACCTGCTGGGCGAGCTCGGCGATCATGTGCTGGCGCAACTGGCGCTGCTTGGCGCCGCGTTCGCCTATGCGCTCGGCGCGGTCTATGCGCGCCGGCTGCGCGGTCACAAGCCGGTCACCATCGCAGGCGGGCAATTGCTGATGGCGTCGGTGTGGCTTGCGCCGCTGGCGCTTGCGATCGACCGGCCGTGGCAGCTCGGACCAATCACCGGCGCCGCGATCTCCGCCACCATCGCGCTCGCCATATTCTCGACCGCGCTGGCGTACCTGATGTACTTCCGCGTCCTCAGCCGTGCCGGCGCGACCAACGCCCTCCTGGTCACGTTCCTCATTCCGGTCAGCGCGATCCTGCTCGGACTGCTGCTGCTCGATGAGAGCCTCGAGCCGCGCCAGCTTGCGGGCATGGCGGCGATCGCGCTGGGGCTCGCCGCGATCGACGGCCGGCCGGCGCGGTTCCTGCGCAGCAGGTTCCGCCGCACGTCTCCCTGAAGATTCTTTTCGAGCGTGCGTTGACATCCCGAGCGCGCGCACCTACACTTAACTAGATGGTTAAGTATCAAGACCCGGCGCTGGACCGCACCTTCGCGGCGCTTTCCGATCCGACCCGGCGGGCGATCGTCGCCAGGCTCAGCTCGGGCGAGAGCCTGTCGGTCAGCGAGCTGGCGAAGCCGTTCCCGGTCTCGCTGCCCGCCGTGATGAAGCATCTCGACGTGCTTTCGGACGCGGGTCTGGTCGAACGCACCAAGACCGGCCGCGTGGTCGCCTGCGAGTTCAAGGCGGCGCCCATGGAGGAAGCGATGGACTGGCTCAATCGCTACCTGCGCTTCTGGAACCAGCAACTCGATCGCCTTGCCGCTTTTGTGGAGGAAGACAAATGCCCGCCAGCACCGCCTCAAGCCAAGCCGTCAAGCCAAGCCTCACCCTCAAACGTCGTCTCAATGCGGCGCCGGAAAAGGTCTACGCGGCGTGGACGAACCCCAACCACCTCGTGAAGTGGTTCGGTCCGGACTCCGGGCCGGTGACCAGGGCCGAGACCGACGTGCGGGTCGGCGGGCGCTACCTGATCGAGTTCAGCACCGAGGACGGCGAGGAGCACACGGTCGGCGGCGAGTACCGCGAGGTCGAGCCGAACGCCAAGCTCGCCTTCACCTGGGCGTGGCGCACCATGCCGGAGCGCGAGTCGTTCGTGACCATCCTGATCAAGCCGGAGGGCGCGGGCTCGATCCTCACGCTGATCCACGAGCAGTTCGCCGACGAGCCGGCGCGCGACCGCCACGAGTACGGCTGGACCGGCTGCCTCGCCAAGCTGGAGCAGATGCT
>CAZGSW010000181.1:5669-8705 GCA_964528635.1 uncultured Rhodoplanes sp.
GAACTACGTGTTCGACGCGCCGGAGGGCCAGGTCACGCTGGCCGATCTGTTCGACGGCCGCAGCCAGCTCGCGATCTATCACTTCATGCTGACGCCCGGCTCGAACCACATCTGCCCCGGCTGCTCGTTCATCGCCGATCACGTCGACGCGGCGCGCCAGCATTTCGAGCAGGCCGACCTGTCGTTTGCGGCGGTGTCGCGGGCACCGCTGGCGCAGATCCTGCCGGTGAAGAAGCGGATGGGCTGGCAGTTCCGCTGGGCGTCGTCGCACGACAGCAGCTTCAACTACGACTTCGGCGTGTCGTTCACCGACGATCAGATCGCCGACGGCACGGCGCGCTACAACTACGCACCGATGGTCTGGAAGAACTGTCCGGACCTGCACGGCACCAGCATCTTCGCAAAAAACCAGGCCGGCGAGGTGTTCCACACCTACTCGACCTTTGCGCGCGGCGACGAGCCCCTGCTCGGCGCATTCCACTTTCTGGATCTCACGCCGAAGGGCCGCAACGAAGACAGCACCATGAGCTGGCTGCGCCTGCACGACGAATACGAGAAGGAGCCGGCAGCCGCCTGCTGCCACACCTGAGCGTTCCGAAGGCGTCCGCAAAGAAAGGAAGTGCCATCATGGCCAAGCTGAACAAGATCGTGTCCTGCCTGTGGTTCGACAAGGAGGCCGAGGACGCCGCGGTGTTCTACTGCTCGATCTTCCGCAACTCGAAGATGGGCAAGGTCACCCGCTACGGCAAGGAGGGCACCGAGATTCACGGCCAACCGGAAGGCAAGGTGATGACGGTCGACTTCGAGCTGGAGGGCAACCGCTTCGTCGCGCTCAACGGCGGCCCGCAATTCAAGTTCAGCGAGGCGATCTCGTTCCAGATCCACTGCGATAACCAGGAGGAGATCGACTACCACTGGAGCAAGCTCAGCGCGGACGGCGGCCAGGAAGGTCCGTGCGGCTGGCTGAAGGACAAGTTCGGCCTGTCATGGCAGGTCACGCCGGTGACGCTGATCGAGATGCTGACGGACGGCGACGCCGCCGGCGCGCAGCGCGTCACCAGGGCGTTCATGCAGATGAAGAAATTCGACGTCGCAGCGCTCGAACGCGCCTATCGCGGCTGACGCGAAGCGGTCCCGCCATGTCCCTCACGCTGTACTACCACCCGCTGTCGTCGTTCTGCCACAAGGCGCTGATCGCGCTTTACGAAAACGGCACGCCGTTCAAAGCCGAGCTGGTGGACCTGATGGACCAGAAGGCCGCCACCGCGTTCAGGGCGGTCTGGCCGATCGGCAAGTTTCCCGTGCTGCGGGACGAGGCGCGAGACCGTCTGGTTCCGGAATCCAGCATCATCATCGAATACCTCGACCGGCATCATCCGGGCGCGGTCCGCTTCATTCCGGACGACCCGGAGCTGGCGCGGCAGACCCGGTTCCGGGACCGCTTCCACGACCTCTACATCATGCAGCCCATGCAGAAGATCGTGGGCGATACGTTCCGGCCCGAAGGCCAGCACGACGCCTACGGAGTCGCCGAGGCTCGAAAGCAGCTCGACGTCGCTCTCGGCATCGTCGACCGCGGCATGGCAGGCGGCGGCTGGGCCATGGGTGACATTTTCACGATGGCCGACTGCGCGGCGGCGCCTGCACTGTTCTACGCCGACAAGGTGTCGCCGCTCGCCGGCCGCCACGACAACGCCGCACGCTACCTCGGCCGCCTGCGCGAGCGGCCGTCCTTCGCGCGCGTGCTCAAGGAGGCCGAGCCTTATTTCAAGCTGTTTCCGATGTGATACGGAACTGCAACTCTCGTCATTCGATCAACGCAAGGGAGAACGCCCGATGTCCTACGTCGACGGATTCGTCGTGCCGGTGCCAAGCCGGAAGATCAATGCGTACCTGAAGCTGGCGCGGCTCGCCTCCAAAGTCTGGAAGGATCACGGCGCGCTGGAGTACGTCGAGTGCGTCGCCGACGACGTGTCTAAGGGCAAGTGGACCTCGTTTCCGCGCAGCGTGAAGCTCAAGCGTGGCGAAACGGTGGTGTTCTCCTACATCGTCTACAAGTCGCGCGCCGACCGCGACCGCATCATGAAGAAGGTGATGGCCGACAAGCGGCTAGCCAATTTCATGGACCCGAAGAAAATGCCGTTCGACGGCAAGCGCATGATCTGGGGCGGGTTCAAGTCGAAGATCGTCGCGTAGTCAGGTTCTTCGACGCGTATTGCGCGCGGTACAAGCAGCCCCTTCCCTCTCCCGCTTGCGGGAGACAAGCGGAAGAGGGGACTCGCAGCTAGAACCTCGAACCATAGATTTGGTGATACGGTCGTCATCGCGAGGAGCGAAAGCGACGAAGCGATCCATCGCGCCCCTGGATTGCTTCGCTTCGCTCGCAATGACGGCGCCCCGTGAATCACCTTTCGCTGATGGCAAGTACTCGGTGCCCGCCTCCCTGTCTTCCCTCGGCTTTTCTTTCTCCGCTCTCCGTTGCACCCTCCTGCCGCCAAGGGCAGGAGGCACGCGTGGCCGGATCGACCCCGGACTTTCCCAAAACCGCAGCGTGCGTCTGCGGCGCGCTGACGGCGACCGCACGCAAGGCGCCGGTCGGCGTGCACGCCTGCTGCTGCACCGATTGCCAGCGCCGCTCCGGCAGCGCGTTCACCTACACCGCGTTCTTCGCGGAAGGTGACCTCACGATCGAGGGCGAACACCGCACCTTCCGGCGCGACTCGGAGGCGGGCCGGTTCCACGAGACGGGATTCTGTCCCGCCTGCGGCTGCGCGATGATCTACCGCCTCGAAGCCTTGCCCGGCGTGATCGGCGTTCCGGCCGGCAATTTCGCCGACCGGACGTTCCAGCCGCCCGCGTCGCTGTACTGGACCGTGCATCGTCACGAATGGCTGACGCCGCCCGCAGGCGTCACCGCGGTCGAGCGGCAGTAGCCGTCACACCGCCGGCATCGTCACCCGGAAGCAGGCCGGGTGGCCGGCCCGCGGCACCACCGCGGCATCGCCGCCATGCAGGCGCGCGATCTGCCGGACCAGC
>CAZGSW010000182.1:0-8606 GCA_964528635.1 uncultured Rhodoplanes sp.
GCCGACAGGCCGTCGCAGATCAGGACGAACTCCTCGCCGCCGAACCGGTAGACCTGATCGGTCGCGCGCACCGTCGCCATGATCTCGCCGGCGATGCGGCGCAGCACCTCGTCGCCGGCGGCATGTCCGAACCGGTCGTTGAAGCTCTTGAAATGGTCGATATCGACCAGCAGCAGGCTGACCGGCCTCCCCGATACGACGGCGTCCTCGACGGTCGCGCGTCCCTGCGTCTCGAGCCGGCCGCGGTCGAACGCCCCGGTCAATGCATCCCGCCCGGTGCGCGCAAGCAGCTCCTCGTAGCGCTCCCGGTAGGTCAGCGTGTCGAACACGTCGGAAATCCGGGGCGCGCTGCGCCGCCGCACATTCGGCCGCTCGCAATACAGGAGATAGCCGCCGACCAGCGCCGCATAGATCGACACCGACAGCATTTTCGCCATCCAGCCGCCGGCCAGAACCGACGCGGGCGCACCGGTCAGCAGATGCAGGCCGGCATAGAACAGCACCTGGTCGAACGTCAGGACCGCCGCGCCCGCCACTCCGATCCGCAGGAAGATGCTGTCGGCGAACCACGCGCGGGTGCGCTCGTACAGCAGGATGATGATGATGCAGTCGGCGAACAGCAGCACCGTGCCCCACACCATCAGCGCGCCCATCTGGTCGATGAGGCCGAAATCGACGATGTGGCCTGGCGCCAGCGCCGTGAGGTTGTGCTGACGCATCAGGAACGCCAGCGACACCATCAGCACGTTGCCGAACAGCAGGCCGTAGATCGGCTGGCGCACCACCACCGCGTCCTCGCGGATATAGACCAGCAACAGCAGCATCAGCTTGCCGGTGAACAGCACGCTCGAACCCGGTGAGGTGACGACGCCGAGCGGCAGCGCGATGTAGAACACGCTGGCGAGGTACGTCTCGATGAAGTGCATCACGCCGAGCGCGCAGAAGAACGCGCCGATGCCGAGCCGCTGGCGGGCACGGAACAGGGCGGCCAGCGCCGCGAAATAGAGCAGCGCGTCCCCCAGCAGAAGCAGCAGGTTATTCCATTCGGCCATGAAGTCGGTTCGTCCCGGACGATTCGCGCGGCCGCGACGCGCGAGCCCGCGCCACCGGCCTGCTCCCCGCCCCTCGATAGACGTGGCCGGTTAAGGATTGTGGAAGCCGTCCGTTAAGATTGCGGTAATGGCCTGAAGCCGCCACCCCGGCCGGGCAGGACCAGATGCGGGGTTGACGCACGGCCGGGCGCTGGGCCTATAGGCGCCCGCATGCCTCGGATCACCTTCATCGACCAGGACGGCAACGGGCGCACCGTCGAGGCCGAACTCGGCGCCACGGTGATGGAAACCGCCATCAACAACGACGTGCCGGGCATCCTCGCCACCTGTGGCGGCTCGTGCTCCTGCGCCACCTGCCACGTCTATGTGGATAAGGGCTGGTTCGGGCGGCTGCCACCGCTGTCGCTGGACGAGCAGGACATGCTGGACACCGCCCACGACGTGGAACCCACCTCGCGTCTGTCCTGCCAGATCCTGGTCACCGAGGAGATCGACGGGCTGGTGGTGAAGACCCCGCAGCGGCAGATTTGAACCCCCGCTCCGGGTAGCAGGACCATCCACAGCCCGGCTTCCGGGTCAGGCGGCAACCGACTACCCTGCCGGTTGCTTCGGGCGCGAAGGAGACGTCAATGGTGGCGCGGCTGATCCTGCTGGCATTCGCGACGGCCATGCTTCCCGGCTTCGTGGGAATTCACGGCGCCAAGGGCAACGACACCGGCGGCATCATCCCCTGGTCTCACGAGGCAGAAGCCACGGCCATGGTAACGGCCAACAACAATTGCGGCCTGTACGGCAAGTACGCCCGCATCACCAGCATCCGCCGCGTCTATGGCGACTACATCGTCTACGAATGCCGGTTCGACCGGCGGCGGCCGAACACGTTGTACGAGCCGGTGTGGGGACGGCAGGGCTGGCGGTAGCGTGCCGCGCGATGACACGGGGCGGCGCCGCCGGCGCCACAATCTGGGATTTTTCCGATTGGAAGCACGTCGTCACCGGCCGGGTGCCGATCCGGCGACGGGCTACTCCGCCATCGACTTCTTGACCTGCTCGATCAGCAGCTTGAGCGTGAACGGCTTCGGCAGGAATGCGAACTTCTCGCCGGCCGGCAGGCTCTTCTCGAAGGCATCCTCGGCGTAGCCGGAGACGAAGATCATCTTCAGCTCGGGATTGCGCTTGCGCAGCTCCTTCAGCAGCGTCGGGCCGTCCATCTCCGGCATCACCACGTCGGACACCACAAGGTCGACCTTGCCGCCGTTCTGCTCCAGCGCCTCGATCGCCTCGACGCCGTTGCCGGCCTCGATCACGTTGTAGCCGCGCGACTTCAGGCCGCGCGCGTTGAGCGAGCGCAGGCCTTCCTCGTCTTCGACCAGCAGGATGGTGCCCTGCCCTGTCATGTCCGCGGCCGATGCCGCCGCTGAACCGACCGCGGTCCCGGCCGGCAGGATCGTGTCGGCATCGGCAAGCGCCGGCGACTCGACCTCGGGCTCTTCGGCGGCCAGTTCCTCGGCGCTCGGCACGTGGCGCGGCAGGAAGATGCGGAACGTCGTTCCCTTGCCGATCGCGGAATCCGGATAAATGAAGCCGCCGGTCTGCTTGACGATGCCGTACACCGTGGAAAGGCCGAGCCCGGTGCCCTTGCCGACCTCCTTGGTCGAGAAGAACGGCTCGAAGATCTTGTCCATGATCTCCGGCGGCATGCCGGTGCCGCTGTCGGCCACCTCGACCAGCACGTAATCGGCGGAAGGCATGCCCTTGAGCGAGAGCTTCTCGCTCTCGGCGGCGGTGACGTTGGAGGTGCGGATGCCGAGCTTGCCGCCGTTCGGCATGGCGTCCCGCGCGTTGACCGCAAGATTGACGACGACCTGCTCGAGCTGGGAAATGTCGGCTTTGACCGGCCACAGGTCGCGGCCGTGCGTGACCTCGAGCGCGACCTTCTCGCCGATCAGCCGGCGCAACAGCATCGTCAATTCGTTGAGCACGTCGCCGAGGTCGAGGACCTGCGGCCGCAAGGTCTGGCGTCGCGAGAACGCAAGCAGTTGCCGCACCAGGCTGGCCGCCCGGTTGGCGTTCTGCTTGATCTGCATGATGTCCTGGAACGATGGATCGGTCGGCTTGTGCGCGTTCAGCAGGAAATCGGTCGCCATCATGATGGCGGACAGCACGTTGTTGAAGTCGTGCGCGATGCCGCCGGCAAGCTGACCGACCGACTCCATCTTTGCGCGCTGGTTGATCTGGTTCTCCAGCGAGCGCTGCCCGGTGGTTTCGAGCGCATAGACGATCGCCGTCTCGGCATCCGGCTCCTCGTCCTCCACGGCGGAGACGTAGAACCGCGCCCAGCGGTCCTCGCCGCCGGCGAGCGCCGTATCGACCGGAGGGATGTCGGTGTGCCGGTCGGCGGCGCGGCGGATCGCGGTTTCGAGCGCTTCGCGGTCGCGCTCCGAAACCACCGACAGGATCGAACCGCCCTCGCCCTGCTTGAGGACCGACTGGAACATGCGCGCGAACAGCGTATTGGTGCGCGAAATCCGGCCCGCCTTGTCCACCGTGGCGATCGCCATCGGCGTCGACTGGAAGAACCGCATGAAGCGCACTTCGGCCGCGCGTTGCGGATCGGTCGCTTCGCCGCGGGCGCGGTTGAGAACCAGGGTGCGCGATGCGCCGGGGCGGCCGTCCGCGCCGTAGGCGATCTTGTGGAACAGCCGCACCGGGACGGAGCGCCCGCCGCGGGTCTTGAAATCGATGTCGAACACCTCGGTCTTCACCTCGCCCGGCGCCGCCGCAAGCGTGGTGAGGAGCGCCGCGCCGTTGCCGGACACGATGTCGGCAAGCTTGAGCCCGCCCGAGCCGACCTGAGCCAGGTCGTGGTCCAGCCACGACGCCAGCGTGGCGTTGAGGTAGGAGATGTCGCCGTTGGCATCGACCGAGAAGAAGCCGGCCGGCGCATGATCGAGGTAGTCGATCGCGTGCTGCAACTCCTGGAAGATGTTCTCCTGACGCTCCCGATCGCGGGTTACGTCGACGACCACCCAGAGCGTGTGTCCGTCGCCGCCGCCGGTCTTGAGCGGCCGCACCCGCAGCCGCAGCCAGTGCACGGGCCTGCCCTTCAGACCGGCCACGCGCACGTCCTCCTGCGCGACACGGCCCTCGCGAGCGGCCTTGAGCAGCCGGTACACCGCTTCGGAGACGTCCGGGTCCCCGATGAACACCCGTTCCACCGGCCTGACGTCGGCGGCGCCGCTGGCATCGGTCAGCGCGAGGTAGGCGGCGTTGGCGTAGACCACGCGGCCGCGGCGGTCGGTCACAAGCAGGCCGTCGACCGCCTCGTCGGCGACCGACTTGAGCACCGGATTGTCGGTCGCCTTGCCGGACAGCCGGAGAATGCCGGTCGCCATCGCAAACAGCGAAAATACCCCGATGGTCGCCAGAAACGCCAACAGGACCAGGATATAGGGCGCCGCGTATCCGCGGCCGACCAGCAGCAGACCGACCGCGGCTCCGACCAGCGCCAGCGCGACCAGCACCACCATGCCGATGCTGCCGCCGCGCGATCCGGGCTGGCTGCGGTCAACCACCGGATGGTTCGATTCGCTGATGTCCTGCGTGGCCATGACTGATTCTAGCGCGAATAGCGTGTGCGAGTTTAATCAGATTCGCCGGGCCTTATTGAGTCCGCAATTTCAGCGGGAACCCGCCGAAAAGCCGCGGCGCATCTTCATGACAAAGCCGATGACCTCGGCCACGGCCTTGTAATGTTCGACCGGGATTTCCGCATCGACCTCCACCGTGGCGTACAGCGCCCGTGCGAGCGGCGGGTTTTCCACGACCGGAATGGAGTGTTCCTCCGCCACCTCCCTGATCTTGAGCGCGGTGGCGTCGACGCCCTTGGCCACGCAGACCGGAGCGTTCATGCCGCGCTCGTATTGCAGGGCGACGGCGAAGTGGGTCGGGTTCATGATGACCACCGAGGCCTTCGGCACCTCCGCGATCATGCGCTTGCGCGACCGGGCCATCCGGAGCTGCCGGATCTTGCCCTTGATCATGGGGTCGCCTTCCGACTGCTTGAACTCCTCCTTCATTTCCCGGAACGACATTTTCTGCCGCTCGTACCATTGCCGGTACTGGAACAGGTAGTCGGCCGCCGCCACGATGGCGAGGATCGCCACCACGATGGCGAGCATCTGCAGCGCCAGCGATTTGGTCTGCAGTAGCGTCGCGAGCAGGTCGGTGCTGACCAGGCCGTCCAGCCTGTGCCGCTGCGGCCACAGCAGCGCGACCATCACGGTCGCCAGCACGGCGATCTTGACGAGGCCCTTGGCGAAGTTCGCCAGCGCCTGCATCGAGAACATCCGCTTCAGGCCGGCGAGCGGCGAAATCTTGGACAGCTTCGGCTTGAGCGATTGGGAGGACCAGACCAACTGGTGCTGCACCATGTTGCCGAGCAGCGCCGCCAGCGCAAGCAGCAGAAGCGGCACCGCGATCGCGGCCAACACCTCGACGCCGATGCGCTCCGACAGCGCCAGGATCCCCCTGCCATCGGCGGGAAGCTGGTGGGCGTTGGCAATCAGGCCGCGCATGGTGGCCGTCAGGCTCGACGACATCGAGCTCGCGAACGCCGTGAAAACCAGCGTCGCACCGGCAATCACGAACCAGGTCGAGACCTCCTGGCTTTTGACCACGTCACCGCGCTTGAGCGCCTCGTCGAGGCGTTTCTGTGTCGGGTCTAACGAGCGGTCGGTATCGTTCTGGTCGCCTCCTTCAGCCATGGCGCATCACGCTCCGGGGGCCAGTTCGCGCAGCACGGCACCGATATAATCGGTGAACGTCGACATCATCGCGCCGACCACAAGCAGGAGGATAAGGAAGCCGGCCAGGATCGACAGCGGCATGCCGACGAAGAACACCTGCATCTGCGGCATCAGCCGCGACAGCACGCCGAGACCGAGGTTGAACAGAATCGCGAAGGCAAGGAACGGCGCGGCAAGCTGCACCCCGATCCGGAATGCGGAGGCCACGGTGCGCGACATCAGCGCGGCGACGTCGCCGACGATCGGGATATCTCCCGGCCGGAACAGCGCGTAACTCTCGTTCAGCGCGGCGATCACCAGATGGTGCAGGTCGGTGGCGAAAATGAGCGTGATGCCGAGCACGCTGAGGAAATTGCCGAGCAGCACGCCCTGCTGTCCCTGGGTCGGATCGACCGCGGTGACGAAGCCGAGCCCCATCTGCTGCGCGATCACCGTGCCCGCGATCTGCAGCGCGGAAATGGTGAGGCGCGCGGTCATGCCCAGCACCGCGCCGATGAACAGCTCCTGGAACAGCAGCGCGATCACCGGACCGGGTACCAGCAGGTCGATCTGGTAGGCGCCGCGGTGCAGCGGCATGATCACCGCGGTCAGCACCAACGCGACGGTGAGCCGGACCCGCGTCGGCACCGACAACTCGCCGACGCCCGGCAGCAGCATGACCATCGTCCCGATCCGTGCGAACGCCAGCATGTAGGCCGCGGCGACGGCGGGCAGGAACGAGACGTCGACCTGCATCCGGCGTCACCCGCCCGAGATGCGGGCCGCGATCCGCGCCATGTGACCCTGCAGCGTGTCCGCCATGAACGGCAGCGCGATCATCATGGCGACGAAGATCGCGAGGATCTTCGGCACGAACACCAGCGTCATTTCCTGGATCTGGGTCAGCGCCTGGAACAACGAGATGCCGACGCCGACCGCGAGCCCGATCAGCATCAGCGGGCTCGACACCAGCACCAGCGTGAGGATCGCGTCGCGCGCCACGTCGAGAACTTCCGGCCCTGTCATATCCGTCTTTCTTCCCAGAACCGCCGCGCCGCCGTCAGATCGGCATCCGCATGATCTCTTCGTAGCTCTGGATCACCCGGTCGCGCACCGAGACCAGCGTGTCGATCGCAACCTCGGTCTCGGCCACCGCCGTCACCACGTCGACGATGTTGGCCTTGCCGGTCGCCAGCGCATGGGCCTGCATGTCGGACTGCTTTGCGCTCTCGGTCACGGAGCCGATTGCCCCCTTCACCATGTCGCCGAAGCTGCCGGCGCCGCCCGCCTCGCCTGCGGCCTTGCCGGATACCGTGTCGTGCAGCTTGGCGAGCGCGCTGTAGGCATTGGCCGCGGCGGTGGGCGAGGTCATGGGTCAGCCTCCGGTCAGGACTTGAGGATTTCGATGGTGCGCTGGAGCATCCGGCGCGATGCGGTGATGACGTTGATGTTGGCCTCGTAGGAGCGCTGCGCCTCCTTCAGGTCCATCATCTCAACCAGCGAATTGACGTTGGGGTATTTGACGTGGCCGTTGGCGTCGGCGGCGGGATGGCCCGGCTCGTACTTCTGGCGGAACTCGGACTGGTCGGTGCGGACCCGCCCCAGCGCCACCACCCTGGCATCGAGCGTGCGGTCGACTTCGGCGCGGAACGTCGGGATTTTCCGGCGGTAGGGATCGGCGTTCGGCCCCGGCGCAGTGGAGTCGGCGTTGGCGATGTTCTCCGAGATCACGCGCATGCGGCCGGCCTGCGCGCGCAAGCCCGACGCCGCGATTGCGATCGACTTGAGAAAGTCCACGAGCCACCTCCCTGTGCGCCGCAAGGCGCCGCGCTAGCGCTTGCCCACCGCGGTTTTGACCAGTCCCAGGCTGCGCTGATAGAGCGACGTCACCGCCTGGTAATCCATCTGGTTGGACGCCACCTTGATCATCTCGTCCTCGAGATTGACGCCGTTGCCGCCCGGGCGGACGGCGGCGCCGCCGAGCCGGCTTTCGAACTGCGAGGCTCCGGAGACGGCTGCAGCAATGTGCGCGCCTTCGGTCCGCGCCAGCGTGATATGCGCCAGCGGCGCCTGGCGGCGGTCGAACTGTGGCGGAGTGAGATCGCGCGCCTGATAGCCGGGCGTATCGGCATTGGAGACGTTTTCGGACAGCAGCCGCTGGCGCTCCTGATGCCAGTGCATGCGCGTTCGCAGCATCGAGAACAGCGGGATGTCGGAGATGGCCATCGGCGTCCTGCCCGTTTCCGGACCGCGGTTCTGCGGCCGGACCGGGCAGAGTTTGCCGGGTGTATGGTTAACGAGCGGTTAATTCGCTGGAATTCCGGCGTTCGGCCATTAAACTGCCGTTTACCAAAGGAATCGTCAGGAGACCGGTTCACGCGGTTTCGGTCGCTTGACCGGTTAGGGATTTGTTAATCTCCGGCCCGGCAGATTCTGCCGTCGGCGTTAACCAATTGGCGTAGATCGGCGAGCCTGCGGGGCGGGCCAGCCAGAGGACGACCAATGAATGCCTTGTTCGGCTTGGAGTTACCGACACCCGTGAACTTTGTCATCGCCTTCGTCGTCGTCCTCGGGCTGATCGGTGCCGCGACCTGGCTGGTACGCCGCTTCGGTGCAACCCGGCTTGAAGCGAGCGGCCGCAACCGCCAGCCGCGGCTGGCGGTGCTGGATTCGGCCGCGGTCGACGGCCGGCGCAAGCTCGTCATCATCCGCCGCGACAACGTCGAGCACCTGCTGATGATCGGCGGCCCGACCGACGTGGTGGTGG
>CAZGSW010000183.1:0-8591 GCA_964528635.1 uncultured Rhodoplanes sp.
GCACGTTCGGGTTGGCGTCCCGGAACTTGATCAGCGAGTTGATGTCGCCGAAGCCCATGTCGTAGGTGCCGGACGCGACGCGGTTCAGCGGCTCCAGCGAGCCGGCCGCGGTGTCGATGGTCACGTCCAGCCCTTCGGCCTTGTAGTAGCCCTTGTCGAGCGGGACCAGGAACGGTGCGGCCGGGCCCTCGAACTTCCAGTCGAGCGAGAACTTGATGGCCTGCTGCGCGCTCGCGGGAGCCGCGGACAGAAGTGCCGCGACGGCAGCCGCAGTGGCGAGCCCGGTGCGGCCTAGCCCCAGGTTGGTCAAAACGCCCATAGCTTGTTCCTCTGATTGGTTGTGATCGGCCAAGCGGCATGCGCTCGCCGTTTTTCCACCTTTGCACTCAGCAAAGAACATGCCGAATGAAAGAGCAAGATGGAATGCGGCCGGGCGTCACCATCCGAGCATCGGGACGCGCGTTTGCACAAAGGAATGTCAGCGTGCCGAGCGGATGGGCAGCCCGACGCCCCGGCCGCTGATACACTCCATCGGCCGCCACAGGGCGGTGCGGGGGGACTGCCAAGGGTCACGGCCATGAGCGATTCCTCCAGGGCAGGGCGATCGGAAGCGGTGCCGCCGTTCCGCGCCGCCTATGCGCCGTCCGACGAAGCGATCGCGGAGCGGTTTTTGACAGCGCCGCCGCGCAGCGAGGCTGCCGAACAGCGGATCGATGCGCGCGCCCGCCGCCTGGTCGGCGCGATCCGCGAACGGGCCGGCGGGCTCGGCGGTGTCGAGGACTTTCTCCACGCCTATTCGCTGTCGACCAGGGAGGGCCTCGCCCTGATGGTCCTGGCGGAGGCACTGCTGCGCGTGCCCGATGCCGCCACCGCCGACGATCTCATCGAGGACAAGCTCGCCGCCGGCGACTGGTCCGACCCGGAGCATTCGTCGTCGTTCCTGGTGTCGGCGTCGGCCTGGACGCTCGGCCTGACCGCGCGGGTGATCCAGCCGGGCGAGACGCCGGACAACATCGTCGAGAGCGTGGTGAAGCGGCTCGGATTGCCCACCGTGCGGCTCGCCACGCGGCAGGCCATGAAGCTGCTGGGGTCTCATTTCGTACTCGGCCAGGACATCCACGAGGCGTTGTCCCGTGCCGGCTCGCATCGCGAGTTCCGTTACTCGTTCGACATGCTCGGTGAGGGGGCGCGCACTGCGCACGATGCGGAGCGCTACTTCGAGGCCTACGCGGCCGCCATTGACGCCATCGGCCGCCGCGCCGGCAACGCACCGCTGCCGGCGCGGCCCGGCATCTCGGTGAAGCTGTCGGCATTGCATCCGCGCTACGAGCCGGTGTCGCGAGAGCGGGTGATGACGGAGCTTGTGCCGCGCACGCTCGAACTGGCGCGCAAGGCCAAGGCCTACGACCTCAATTTCACCGTCGATGCCGAGGAGGCGGACCGGCTCGAACTGTCGCTCGAGGCGATCGCCGCCGTGCTGTCCGATCCGTCGCTGGCCGGGTGGGATGGCTTCGGGCTTGCCGTTCAGTCCTATCAGAAGCGGGCCGTCGAGGTGATCGGCTGGCTGGGCGATCTCGCCGGCGCGCTGGACCGCCGGCTGATGGTGCGCCTGGTCAAGGGCGCCTACTGGGACACCGAGGTCAAGCGCGCCCAGGAGCGTGGGCTCGCCGACTATCCGGTGTTCACCCGCAAGCCGATGACCGATCTGAGCTTCATGGCATGCATGCGCATGCTGCTGCGGGCGCGGCCGCGGCTCTATCCGCAGTTCGCCACCCACAACGCGCTCACCGTGGCGACCGTCATCGAGGAGGCGGGCGGCGTCGAGGGCTACGAATTCCAGCGGCTGCACGGCATGGGCGAGGTGCTCTACGACGCCCTGCTCGGCGAGACGCCGGGTGCGGCCTGCCGAGTCTATGCGCCGGTCGGCAATCATCGCGACCTGCTTGCGTATCTGGTCAGGCGGCTGCTCGAGAACGGCGCCAACTCGTCGTTCGTTGCGGTTGCCGCCGACCCGTCGGTGCCCGTCGAGGCGATCCTGCGGCGTCCGCAGAGCTGGATCGGCGATGCGCAGCATGCGCGCCATCCGCACATCCCGCTGCCGCGCGACCTCTACCGTCCGTCGCGGCTCAATTCGGCCGGTGTCGAGTTTGGCGACCGTGCCGCGCTGGAGCGGCTGGTGGCGGACATATCGCGCGGGACGCCGGACAGAGCGCATGCCGCGCCCCTGATCGGCGGCAGGCAGCAAGCCGGCCCGGCACGTGCGGTGTTGTCCCCTGTCGATGCCAGCACCGTGGCGGGCGAGGTGGTCGAAGCGTCTGCCGGGACGGCGAAGGATGCCATCGGCGCCGCAGCGGCGGGCTTTGCGGACTGGAACGCAACGCCGGTCGAGCGCCGCGCCATGCTGCTGGAGCGCGCCGCCGATCTGATCGAGGCGGAACGCGGCCGGCTGATCGCGCTGCTCCAGCTTGAGGGCGGCAAGACGCTCGACGACTCGCTGTCAGAGGTTCGCGAAACCGTGGACTATTGCCGCTACTATGCCGCCGAGGCGCGCCGCGCCCTGGCGGCGCAACCGATGCCGGGGCCGACCGGCGAATCCAACGAACTGACCTATCGCGGCCGCGGCGTGTTCGTCTGCATCAGCCCGTGGAATTTCCCGCTGGCGATTTTCCTCGGCCAGATCACGGCGGCGCTGGCCGCCGGCAATACGGTGGTCGCAAAGCCTGCCGAGCAGACACCGCTGATCGCCGCGGAAGCGGTGAGCCTCCTGCATCGGGCCGGTGTCCCGGCGTCGGCGCTTCACCTCGTTCCGGGTGACGGCAGGACCGGCGGCGCGCTGGTGGCCGATCCCCGCGTGGCCGGAGTCGCGTTCACCGGGTCGACCGAGGTCGGGCATATCATCAATCGGGCGCTTGCCGCCAAGGACGGGCCGATCGTGCCGCTGATCGCGGAGACCGGCGGCATCAACGCCATGATCGTCGACGCCACGGCCTTGCCCGAGCAGGTCACCGACGACGTGGTGATGTCGGCGTTCCGGTCGGCGGGTCAGCGCTGCTCGGCGCTGCGGCTGCTCTGCCTTCAGGACGACGTGGCGGACCGCATGCTGGAGATGATCGCAGGCGCGGCGCGCGAGCTTTCGCTCGGCGATCCGCGTCTGGTGTCGACCCACGTCGGTCCGGTGATCGACGCCGAGGCGCGGCAGAAGCTGATGGAGTGGATCGCAAGCCATGGCGAGCGGGTCCGGTTTCGCTGGGATGCGGACCGCGCGCTGCCGCAGCGTGGCCTCTACGTGCCGCCGGCGATCGTCGAGCTCGGCCGCGCCAGCGATCTGCGCGAGGAGGTGTTCGGGCCTGTCCTGCATGTGGTGCGCTGGCGCGCCGATGCTCTCGACGCGCTGCTCGACGATATTGCCGGCAACGGCACAGGCCTGACGCTCGGCGTTCACACGCGGATCGATGCGATGGCGGCGAAGGTCGTGGCACGGCTTTCGAATGGTAACGTTTACGTCAACCGCAGCATGATCGGCGCGGTGGTCGGCACGCAGCCGTTCGGCGGCGCGGCGCTGTCCGGCACCGGGCCGAAAGCGGGCGGCCCGAACTATCTGCGGTGTTTCGCGGCTGAGCAGACCGTGACGGTGAACACCGCGGCGGCCGGCGGCAACGCGTCGCTGCTGGCGGCGGAAGAATAGGCCGCAGGTCACTCGCGGCGCCGCGGGGCAATTCTGAACATTTGTTCGGGTACCTTACGAAAACATAATTCGTGAAAGGGCTTCGCCGCCCGAACATTTCCGCCAATCGTGAGTACTTACTCCATGCAGGGCGATGGTCCCCCTGCGTGGAGGAACACGACATGCTCACGATCAGAAACCGCGTCATCGCAGTCGTTGCGGCCGCTGCCTTCTCGCTTGCCGCGTTCGCGCCCGGCACCGCCGAGGCCAGGACCCGCAATGGCGACGCCGTCGCTGCTGCCGCGATCGTCGGGCTGTTCGGTGCTGTAGCCGCCATCGCCGCCGCCAACGCGCGCGACCGGCACGAAGCCCGCTATTACCGGCCGCCTTATGCCGTGCATCCCGGCTACGGCTATCACGGTCCGGTTCACCATGGTCCCCGGTGGCACGGCTGGCACGGCCACCACCGGCATCGGTAACAACAACAACGTGCCACTCGTCTCCCGCTTTTGCCGGCGCCGCCCTTCCCGGGCGGCGCCGTTTCTTTAACCGTGAGGCGTCGCTGTAACCGACAATTGGTGCGTTTCAGTGTATGCAGTTGGGATGACTGATTCGCTCGACCGGCTGTACCAGCAGGTTCTGAGTGTGAAAAATGCCGACCCTTCGGTGTCGCGCACGGCACGCCTGCTTCGTTCGGGCCGCGGCAAGATGGCGAAGAAGATGGCCGAGGAGGCCGTCGAGGTCGTCATCGACGCGATGAACGGGGATCGCCAGGCGGTGGTCCGGGAAAGCGCGGACCTGCTCTACAATCTGGTGGTGCTCTGGGTTGCCTCCGACCTTTGTCCGGACGACGTCTGGAAGGAGATGAAGCGCCGCGAGGACATGATGGGAATCGCCGAGAAGCTGCCCAAGCACGACAACGGAGATCCCAACCTGCGCCGCAAGGTCGTGCTGCTGGACTCCCGCCGCTCCCGCAAACGGCGCTGACGGCGGTAACGCGCCACCCTTGCGCACAATCCTCCATTCCGCGCGTGGACTTTCCGGGCGGCGAACTCTAGACACTCCACGCGATGCTCAAACGCCTTTATGACTGGACGCTTTCGCTCGCTGCTCGCAAGAGCGCCGAGTGGTGGCTTGCGTTCATTTCCTTCGTCGAAAGCTCGGTGTTCCTGGTGCCGGCCGAGGCGCTGCTGGTGCCGATGTGCCTGGCGCGGCCGTTGCGCGCGTATCGCTACGCGTTGATCGTGACGGTCGGCTCGGTGCTGGGCGGAGTGGCCGGCTGGGCGCTCGGCTACTACGCCTACGAACTGATCGCGAAGCCGGTGCTCGAATTCTACGGCAGCCTGCACAGGTTCGAGGTGCTCCGTTCGTCGACCAGCCGCGATGCCATCCTGCTCATGCTGATCACCTCGGGCGTGGCGCATCTTCCACCCATGAAGGTGGTGACGATCCTGTCGGGCGCCGCGGCCGTCGATCTCTGGCTGTTCATCATTTCGGCCATCGTGGCGCGGGGCGGAAAGTTCTTCCTGATCGCCTGGCTGCTGTGCACCTACGGCGAGCCGATCAAGGAGTTCATCGAGAAGCGGCTGGGGCTGATCGCGCTGGCCGGGATCGTGGTGCTGCTCCTGCTCTATTTCAGCACCAAATGGCTGCTGGGCAGCTTCTCCTGACGCAAGCGGCCGTTACGGGTTCCATCGGATCTGTTCCGCGTTGAGGTGCGGTCCGGCGCGGCCGGACCGGTATCGTCCTGCGGACGCCGATGCTATATTCCGCGGCATCGGTGCCGGTTTCCTCATTTCGGTCATTCCGGCGCGACAGAATCAGGACGATTCGGAGGCACCCGGGTGCCTGGCGGCGAACGATGATCTGGACCGAACGTTTCAGACCTGTGCCCGCGGCGATCCGGTTCGCCGCGTTCGGACTTGCAGCGGCGGCGGCGCCGCTGCTGGTTGCGGTTGCGTTCGCGCAGCAGCAGCCCGCCGCATCTCTGACGGCCGAGCCGCCGGCCGTCCCCATGCAGGCGCAACCCGAACCGCCAGCCCAGATGAAGCCCCCTTCGCGCGGCCTGATCGAGTCGATCGGCCGATGGTTCGGCGAGGGCACCGCCGGCTTCCGCTCCCATGTGGACGGCGCGCGGCACCGCTTCGACGAACTCAACGAGAACGCCTCTGGAACCACCAAAAGGATCGGCAATACTGCGATCGAGGTGGGCAAGGGCGCGGTCGACGCGGGCGTCGCGGCGGCCGGTGTCACGAGGGATGCTGTCGGCACCGTCGCCAGGCTGCCGATGACCCGCGTGGTCAACGGCCGCGAGCGCTGCGCCACCGCCCCGAACGGTGCACCGGATTGTCAGGCTGCGGCGAACGTGATGTGCCGCAAGCAGGGCTACGAGACCGGCAAGAGCATGGAGTTCACCTCCGCCGAGCGGTGCTCGCCGCGGGTGCTGCTGAGCGGCCGCCAGTCGGACAGCGACTGCGCGACGGTCACCTTCATCAGCCGGGCGGTCTGCCAGTAGCGCCCGCCGCCGCAAGCTGACGGCGTTTCCGCGCATCCTCGAAACCGTGCATGCCGACCGCCCACTGCAGGGCGACGATGCAGCCCTTGACCGGCGGCAGCAGCGCCAGGCTCAGCACAACGATCATGGCGGGCCAGAGCGCAAGATGGGTCCAGTACGAAGGCGCAAACGCCGTCTCCACCGCCAGCATCAGCGGGACCACGATATGTCCCACGATCACGATCACGATGTAGGCCGGAAAATCGTCGGCGCGATGGTGGTGAAACTCCTCGCCGCACGCCGGACATTCGTCCGCCACCTTCAGATAGGCGCGGAACAGCCGCCCCTCGCTGCACGCCGGACAGCGCAGGGACATGCCGCGCTTGACCGCCTCAAAGACCGTGATCTCCGGATTTCCCGCCATTTGGTTCCCGCGACAGAGGCTTTTCTCGATGCCGCGCTTAGATAAGCGCAGTCCGCGCGCGAAGCCAGTATTTTGCCGCATCACGGCACCGGAAGCAGGGCAGCAATGCGCGGCCGCACCGGTTGCCACCGTGCGGCCAATCCGGGAGGATAACCGGGAGGTTGCAAGCCCCATCAAGCCGGTCCGTGCGATGGGGAGGGTCCGGTGCCGGATGTGACAGCCGCAACGGATGCTGGACTGTTCCGCCATCGCTACGGGCCCCGCCGCACGCGCGGTCCGGAACGCATCGAACCAGCTCAAACATTGTCGAGGAATTCCATGGCGAAGTATCTTCTGGTCAGCTTCAAGACGTGCCCCTGGGTGCAGCGTGCGGCGATCGTGCTGCGCGAGAAGAACGTCGAGTTCGAATTCCGCCACATCGACCGCGACAACCGTCCGGACTGGTTCCTCGCGATCTCGCCGCACAGGAAGGTTCCGGTGCTGAGTGTCGACGGCAAGGTGTCGCTGTTCGAGTCGAACGCCATCGCCGAGTATCTGGACGAGACGATCGCGCCGCGGCTGCATCCGGACGACCCCGTGTTGCGCGCGGTCAACCGGGCCTGGACCGATTATCTGCCGACCTTCTCCGAGATGGTGACCGGTTCGGCCTATGCGAAGGACGAAGCGGAATACAACGAGGACGTGGCGAAGATCCCGGCCGCGTTCGAGCGGCTCGAGGGTGCGCTGGAGAAGCAGGGCGCGGGCCCGTTTTTCAACGGCGAGCGCTACTCCCTCGTCGATGCCGCCTATGCGCCGTTCCTGCAGCGCTACCACTTCCTCGATCGCATCAGGCCGCTCGGCGCGATCGAGAGGTTTCCACGCGTGAAGGCGTGGTGGGAGGTCCTGCGCAAGCGGCCCTCCACCCACTCGTTCCCGGAAGCGGAGCTCGAGGCGCTGTACCGCGTCAACGTGAGGAACCGCAAAGCCTGGGTGTCGCAGTTCGTGCCCGACGCGGCGGTGGCTGCCGAATAGCGTCCCGAAACCGCCGTTGCGGCGGCGTCCCGCCCGGTGGTCCTGTGGACCGGCGGGATAGCGCTGGCAGCGCTGCCCGCTTTCAAGGCAGCATGGAGTCTGGGCGATTCGGTTCCTGTGTGTAAGGCAGGTTCTGTCGGCGGCAATGCCAGGGCGAATCGCCCGCGGAGACCGGGCGCCGACTGGCGCGACGCCGGTGCCGCAATCGAGGCACGGTCTGGAATTGTGAAGTGGTTAAGGGTCGGTTAACCCGTGAGGCGGAGCATGTCCGGCACCTATTTTGGCACGCTTCTTGTCTCAGGAGGTCCATTCGGAGGGCTGCGCGCCAAGCAGCCGTCCGCCAAACGCTTCTCGTGAGAGGAGATCCGCATGAACGCGCTTCGTGTCCTGCTGTTCAGCTTGTTCCTCGTCACTCCGGCCGCCGCGCAGCAACAGCTTGAGGCCGACCCGCGCGTACAGGTCGGTACCACCGTGATCTGCGACACCCAGCAGCAAATGGAGCGCTTCGTCGTCGTGTTCGACGGCGACTACGCGTCGGCCATGAACAAGGTCAACGCGGAGGAGAACAATCCGACCGCGTGCATCGGCGCCACCATGGCCTACGTTCAGGGCAACGAACTTTCCAAGGCGAAGAGCAACACGCTGGGCACATACAACATCATTCGCGTGCTGGTGCTTGCAATCACCACGCCGATGGGCTTCCAGCGGATACAGCCGGCGGCGTTCTTCTCCATCATCAAGAGCGAAGAGATCGAGACCTGAGCGATCTCAGCCCAGCACGCTGCTGAGCAGCCCGATGATCGGATAGCCCAGCGACCTGTCGAAGCTGATGATGGCGTTGCGCAGCCCCGCCGGCGCATGGTCGCTGTAGCTGTAGGCAAAGAACACGAACAGCAGCGGTATCGCCACCGCGACCCAGATCAACCGCCGGATCATCTGCTGGCGGCTCGCCGCCGCGTCCTGCGGCCGGACGTATTTCGGAACGTAGGGTGCCATGG